>DXRF01000260.1 GCA_019411205.1 Parabacteroides sp.
TGCTTTTGTCGCGGCAGCTTGCATCGCCCTGCTGTTCCTCTTCAGACTGCCGGGTGGCACACCTCTGCATACGCAGCCCGGACAGGTAGCCACAGGTCAGCCAGCCTGCGAGGTGAAGGAGGAGATAGAGGAACTTCGTCTCTACTACAATATGCAGATGAACGACATCATCTCGCAGATGCAGGTGCTGTACAAACAGCAGCAGACTCCCGGAACGGAGGAACTCTTGAAAGAGACCAAACGTGTCCTGACAGACAATTATATGTTTGAAGAAACGGTCCTTCCGACTTTGCCTTGCTCCAATGCCGGCCTCTATGCCATGAACCTGCATTACAGCACCAGCCTGGAAAGTCTCAACATCATGTTGAAACAGATGGAGAATATGAAAACAACCAATAAAAAATAAAACAATAAACAGACAAGCAAATGAAAGCAACTCATCAACATTCGGCGACCGGCAAGCAGTCCTTATTAAGACCTTGCCTGCTTATGCTCCTGGTTTTACTTTGCAGCGTACCCGGTTGGGGCAGCAAACAGGAAAGCATCAAGAAAAAGGAAATCAACAAAAGTTTCAATGTCGGTAAAAACGACATCTTACAAGTGGACAACCGTTACGGGAACATTACGGTCATGCATTGGAACAAGAGCGAAGTCTCTATCCAGGTCGTGATCGAGGCAAAAGCCCGCAACGAGGAGAAGGCGCAGAACATCATCGACCGTGTCGACATACGGATGGAAAAGATGGGCAATACGATTTCGGCTGTTACCAGCCTGAGACCGCAAAACGGGAAGGGAGGCTCCAACGAATCCTTCACCATCAACTACTATGTCAATATGCCGTCTGAATTGACGTGCGACCTGACACAGAAGTACGGCAATATCATCATGCCGGAAAACAATAAGGGCAAATGCGACCTGCATGTCAAATACGGCAATATCAATGGCGGTAATTTCACGGGGCCTCTCAACATTGACGTGCAATATGGCAATATGGATATCTCCGATGTCGACAACGCGACTTTGGACCTGGCCTATTGCGGCAAATCCTCTATCCGCAACGGCTCACAACTGAATATCGACAGCAAGTATTCCAACCTCAATCTCGGAAATGTCCGGATGATGAACACTGAAGCCAAATACGGCGACATCCATATCGACAGGCTGGACAATGGCTATATGGAGCTGAAGTACGGTAATTGCAAGATCGACGAGCTGAAACAAGGCATCAACGTTGACGCACTGAGCTACAGCACGCTTACCATCAAGGATCTTGCCAGCAACTTCGACAAGGTCAATGTGGATGCCCGTTACGGTAATCTGAACATTTATATCGACATGAAGGCTTCCTTCCGTGTCGTTGCCAACAATATGAAATATGGTAATTGCAAGATTCAGGGCGGATTCAATATCCAACGTCGCAACCAGGACGAAAACTCGGTCGGTTTCGATAGCCGTGACGACCAAAGGAACAAAAACAACTACGTCCTCGATGTCAACAACGGTAAAAACGGCCGTATCAATTTCGAAGGAAACAGTTATAGCAACATAAAGGTGATGGCAAAATAAAACCAGCCGTTCTGTATCGGATAAATAAAAGAAGCCCCGGATCCAAATGATACCGGGGCTTTCTTATCGAAAGGGAAAAAACTGCTTAATCAAGTTCTTTGATCGTAATGTTACGATACCAAACATCGTCTCCGTGGTCTTGGAAACCGATGAAACCTTCTTTGTTTTCACCACCGCAGTTCAGCAACAGTTCGTAAGCCAACGGCCATTTGTCTTTGCTGAATTTGCTGTTGTCCAACATTTCTTTCCACTGCTGTGTCCACATATGATATTCAACAACCGGTTCGTCGTTCTGATAGTGAACTACCGTACCTTTGTAGCACATGATCTTACCCTTGTTCCATTCGCCGAACGGTTTAGAGTTCTGAGGCTTAGCCGGGATCATGTCATACAGGGAAGCAGACTGGCGGTTGCCGTCTTTACCCAACTTGGCATCCGGATGGTTTGCGTTGTCGAGTACCTGATATTCAGGAGCAGAGATATAAGAAGGCTGTCCTTCGACTTCCTGGATCATATACAGTACGCCGGAGTTTGAACCTTTACCCACTTTCCATTCAAATTCAAATTCATAGTTTTTGAATTTGTGAGCGAAAACCAAGTCGCCACCATCTTTAGCACCAGCTTCACCTGCACCGGATCCTTTGATATGGATCGTACCGTCTACCACTTCCCAGGCAGCGGGCACGTCTGTACGGCCGTAACCTCTCCAACCATTGAAAGATTTGCCGTCAAACAAAGTGACTTTGCCATCGGCATCTTTCGGGAAAGTAGACAAGTCAACAGTAGGCAGATCGTTCATGAGTTTGTATTCAGGAACGGCAGCTTCCGTCTTTGCCTCTTCTGCAGGAGCAGCAGCTTCTTCTGTTTTTTTACCACCGCTACAAGATGTGAAATAACACATCATAATTGCGGCACTTGCTAATAATACTGACTTTTTCATTCTATTTATTTGTTTAAAACTAATTATCTCGGCATATCGGGCAAGTTCCAACCCTGACGATAATTATGCTTGATCAGTTCGTTTGCAAACTGTTTTGCATTTACCGGATCTGTCCAGTCTTTATTGAATGACGGGTGTCCATCCTTGATTGTGAAGCCGTCCTTGATACAGATCTTCAACTCTTCGTTGTCCTTGATATTGGTGAACTGCATGTTCTGGCCGTCCCATTCCAGTGTCTTGTTCAGAGCCTGCAGGCGAACTGCCAATACACCCATCACAACCATTTCGTTGAACGGACCAGCTTCCAGGAAGTTAGATTTTGTCTGGACACGGCTGGATGCGCTTTCCTTACATGCACGGATCCAATCCTGTTCGTGACCACCACTCATAGCTTTGTCTACACGGCGGCAAACTTTCGGAGCGTTAGGTACGCGGCCTGACAACAAGAACGGTTCCTGGCCGTAGCAACCACATACTAATGTATCTTTTGTTCCGTGGAAGATAGTCAGACCACCGCCGGGACCCATCAGCTGTTTGCCTTCGGGGAATCCTTTCGGGCGATTCGGCATCATACCGCCGTCATACCAATGTACTTCCACTTCCGGCATAGCCAGTTTCGGCATGTTTTCACGAGCCGGGAAAATGAATTTCACATGCTGTGCGTTAGGAGCGCAGTCACGAAGCAATAATGTTGAAGAAGCTTCTACTCTTGTCGGATAACCTAACTTCAAAGCCTTGAATGCAGTGTGCATGATGTGGCAAGCCATATCGCCCAGAGCTCCTGTTCCGTAAGCCCACCAACCGCGCCAGTTCCAAGGATGGTAAATATGGTTGTATGGTTTTACTTCTGCCGGACCGGAGAACAAGTCCCAATTCAATGTAGAAGGAATCTTGTCTGCTTTTTCGGGTGTGTTCAACCCCTGCGGCCAGATAGGACGGTCTGTTGCACATTCAACCTTTGTGATATCACCGATTTCACCGTTCCAGATCCATTCGCAAACCAAGTCAGTACCTTCAGCTGAAGAACCCTGGTTACCCATCTGAGTGGCTACACCTGTAGAAGCTGCTAATTTTGTCAGCAAGCGAGATTCATAAACTGAGTGAGTCAACGGTTTCTGTGTATACACATGTTTACCCATTGTCATGGCATCGGCAGTGATCATGGCATGAGTATGGTCGGCTGTCGCGATCAGTACGGCATCAATGGATTTACCCATTTCGTCATACATTTTGCGATAGTCCCAATATTTCTTTGCATTCGGATGACGTTCGAATACTTTCTTGGAATATTTCCAGTCGATATCGCAAAGAGCTACGATATTTTCTGTTTTCTCCATATTCTTAAGATTGGCATTACCCATACCGCCGATACCGACAGCGGCAATGTTCAACTTGTCAGTCGGAGCTACATATCCGTGAGATTTTCCCAGGATGGAACCCGGAACGATAGAGAATGCTGCAGCAGCTGCGGCTCCTCTTTGAAGAAATGATCTTCTTGAAATGTTCGACATAGTAATAATTTTTTATAGATTAGCACTTAATTATAATATTCGATGTGATTTCTCGTCTTATACCTTAATTCCGCAACACTTTGATTTAACTTTATTTATAAGTTCCTGAGCAA
>DXRF01000261.1 GCA_019411205.1 Parabacteroides sp.
ATATATTATCATCCGGAGTCAGGCGGACACCATAGAGACGGGAAAGTTCCTTCGGCCCTTTAAAATCTGCCGGCAAGGCAACCCGCTGCTTCTTGCTGCCGCAAGATGTAAGCGTCAGGATCAAAAGCAGCAAAATTCCGATATAAGATGTGATAAAATTCCTACGTGTCATGATAGCAAAGATAAGAAAAAATCATTTCCCGATAATTGCTATCTCCTTTTTTAAGGTAAACGCCAGACTGCCGAAATATTACGAATCGAGCCTTTGTCGTCAAGTCGCCAGACGATCCGGTTATTGCGATCTATTTCCACAAGTTTCGGCTGGGATTTATCCTTGCTATGCCCATTCCAGTTACAAAGCAGCGTCGTCCCGTCGCCATAACGGGACAACTCGGCGACAAACAGAAGAGACAAACCTTCCAAATCGTCAGACGTAACCGCACGTTCGATTTTCCAGGTTTTGGTATCTATTTCAACCCAACGATGCCCATCACCACATCCGACCAACAAACGTTTGCCTCTTTTCAATTGCTTGACAGAAAAAGGAGTACCACCCACTTCCACTCGGTTTATAATCTGCCCGGAGACGTTCATCTCAATCAATTCACCGGAACCGAAAAGAGGAATTAGATACGTGTTTCGCTTCGTTTTCTCAATCTGGCGAAACTGGTTATGTACGGCTTTGATACCCGTTTCGAAATGAATCTCCTTGACAGGATGTCCTTCTTTGTCCAACTCGACTATCCTTGCCGGATGTCCGCAAATAGCAAGCAGGTAACCTCCTCCAGACAGCTGTGTAGCTGTAAAAAGTTCTTCGTCCCGGTCGACCTTATAGTCCCAGATAACATGCTGCTCCGGTGTGATAAGCCGTGCACCGGCGGTATAGGCGTAAAGGATATTCCGTTCACGAGTGACTTCCACGTCGTTACAGTCTTCCCCTTTGCCAATCGTATGCACCCATTCGAAACGGCAAGTCCGCCTATCGACAACAGCCACCTTATCCCAGCCGCAGCCGGCAAGCAAAAACTTTTCACCTTTATATTTTTTCCGGAAAGAAAAAGGAGAATCCTCCGGTTTCCCTGCCTGTACCGTACAGGTAATCAGGCAGGAAAGGAGGACAGACATGAGTATTTGATTTGAAAATCGTATCATATTCATTCCTTTTCCATCATCACAACGCGGAATCCCACATTATATACTTTCTGATAATCCCGGTAAGGCAGACGGAAAGAGGAGGTATTGCGGAAAGGACGGTCATACCAGGAACCACCGCGAACGACCCGTTTCACACCCGGAGCCGTCGCCGGGTCATTCCGCCCGTCATCCGCCCGGTAAGGATAAGGTTTATAAGCAGAACGTGTCCACTCCCATACGTTTCCGTGCATATCGAACAACTCCCAAGGATTACGGATGTAACGCCCGACCGATTCGGAAACAAACCCTCCGTCATTGTAAGTCGTATCGCGCGGAATCCAATCGTCATACTTATTGGGATTTTCTATAATCCGGGCACTTTCATAGAACTTATAAGCCGTACAAGCGGCAAATTCCTTCAACTTGATATCCCCCATATTGGCATAAGGAGAAAAGTCTACACCCTGTCCGCCAAACCAGAAAGGCGTGCTGCTGCCTGCACGGCATGCCCATTCCCACTGTGCTTCGTCAGGGAGGGTGAATTGAAGTCCGGTCTTTTCTGAAAGCCAGTGACAAAAATCCATCGCCTGTTGCCAGGAAAGGCGTACGGCAGGTTGATTATCGTCGTTCAACGAATAGCCTCGGCGTCCGAACTGGTAACCGTGGCGATGTTCGTCGCGGCTGTCGTGTGTCGGATCGAAAACACGGAATTGCCGGTTTGTGATTTCGAACTGCCCGATCCAGAAAGGCTTGTCGATGGTAACGGCAGTTTGCGGCATTTCGTCCGGCTGACGCGTACTTCCCATAATAAAGCTACCGGCCGGCACTTTGATCATCCGAAGTTCCACACCATCGGCTATTTCGATCGTCATCTGGAAATTGCCAAGTGCGATCTGGCGATTTTGCGATTCTGCCCAAGCCGCATAAGGTTTAGTCTCCGGATCATAAAGCGGCCAGCCTTTGAGAACCGTATCGCCGATGTTTACCATCGGGCGGTCGGGCTTTTCGTAGGCTATCCCGGTCGGCAATTCGGGCAGCCACTCCATGTCGTGTGCCGGCGCACCGAACATCTCACGATAGAGTTCACGAAGCCGGCGGCTGTTTTCCGTCCTGTCGTAAGTCGAGATATCCTTCCGGCGTCCATGGAAAGGAGCGTTGAAATCGATCCAGCAAGCAAGACGGAGCATAGAAGCCGAGTCGAGCTTCACATTATAATGTCCTTTAGCAAGGAGCTGCATCAGTTCGGTCTGGTCGGCATGTACATCCATCGGAGTAAGCATATGCATATCACTTTCGATTCCCGGACGGCGCACATAGCGGTGCAGATCGGCATACGAACGGGTGAAATGCCCTCCGTACTCAGTGGAGGCACGGCCCGATATCTGAGATGTCCAGTCGGTGATCCATTTATCCCCTTTCAGATAAGGACGGCTATTGTCTTCACGGCTATGGCAACCCACACAATAACGATCAAGCACCGGCTGAACTTCATGGCGATAACTGAAACCACGCTCTTTGCCTTGCCACTCCTGTATCTTTTGCGGCACTTTCCCAAACGCTTTCACTTTGCGGGGAATGGCGACCATGCTCCGGTCTTCGTGACAACCGATACAAGAAAGGACCTCGCCCGGCATGGCCGTAAACCAACTCCGCATGATCTGCAATGCTTTACCTTCGGCATCAAGCGGCTGGATAAAGACCGGCGTATTGGCAGGAACCTGGAAGATGGCAGAACCATCTTCTTCGACATCCACTTCGCCGATAATCCGTTTTATATCCCAAGGTCCATCCATGCCGATCGTTCCTAAAAGGCCACCTTGACGCCAGGGGCTGAAATCGTATGTGCCAACACGCAGCTTCTTTACCGTACCACGGGGAATCCCTTTCAGTCCGTCACCCGCATATACATCTTGCAGGAAAACCGTCCCGGTCGTAAGTTCAGGTTTCACCTGATTGGGGATTACAGGCGGCGTAGCCCGCTTCTCCACCAAAACCGGTTCCAGATAGGCCACTCCCTCATCTTCGCGGATCAAGGTCATATTATCGAAACTATCCACCAGATAAAGCCCCCAAAGCGATTTGGGAGACGCTTTCATGGCAACAAGAAAATAGGTATCACTCAACGGCCAGGGTTGCAGGAAACGAGGCCAACATCCATCGGCCTGACGATCCCGGACTTCGGGCAACACTTTACGTCCGGAATAAGGGATTTCGGCCACTACCCCCTCGGCCTCACGGCGTCCCTTATTGACATCTATAATCACGAGGCGACCGCTGCGAGGTGTACTGTGATGCCCGGTCACAATCCCGACCATTGCCGAAGGCCGTCCCGGAATAGGACGTGCATCGAAATAAGAAGTAGGGAAATAGGAGTTGGAACCGTAATAAGCACGCTGGTTCGTACCGTCCGGATTCATCGTGAAAGTAATACGCGAATTGGCATGTGGCAGATCGGCATATTCCCAGCGTTGATATAGGATCATGCCGTTTTCCATCACTACAGGTCCCCAATTGCTATCTTGATCGTATGTCAACTGTCGGGTTTTACCGGTCGAAGGATCATAACGGAACAGTCCGCTCATGTTGCTGCCTCCATCGGTGCAAGGCAGACCGAGGAATGTTCCGGTCGAACAGAATATGTAGCTGCCGTCAGGCGCATAACATCCTTCGAAAGAATCAAAATCACGATATACTTCCGGTGTCAACTGGCGTGACGAACCATCTTTCAGGTTAAGTTCGAAAAGATGCCAACGATTATTCGTACCAATCGATGAATACATCATGCGATCACCATCGAAATGAGGTTCCGGATCGGCAATAATCGTGCCTTTCTGAGGTTTGTATATCGTTTTCTGTTCGATATGCTCCGGCTTAATCCGGAAAGAGACAAATTCATTATTCCAACCTTCCGCCGGATGAGGAATGGCAAAGTTGTTATGGAAATTATCAGGAGCAACGCCAAGCGCTCCTCCTATGGCCTGTCTCTTATA
>DXRF01000262.1 GCA_019411205.1 Parabacteroides sp.
TCACACATGAGATCAAGACACCGCTGACGCTTATCCTCGGTCCGCTCGGCAAGCTGTCGAAAGAAGCGCCTGAAGGTTCTTCGTTAGCAGACGATATCCGTATTATCCGGAAAAATGCGGAAAGGTTGAAGAAGGTAGTGGACCAGTTACTTGATTTCAGAAAGGTGGAGAGCAATAAGATGAATATGCGCGTTGGCGAGGTGGATTTAGTCGCTTTTGTGGCGGAAGTAAAATCTTGTTTCGATACGATGGCTGCTGCCAAGCTGATACATTTCACGTTTGAACATGACTGCCCTTCTGTCAGTATATGGGTAGATAGGGACAAGATGGAGAAGATTTTGGCCAATCTCTTGTCCAACGCATTCAAGTTCACGCAGGATGGAGGTACGATCACGGTTCGCTTGGAGGATAAAGGCGATCGAGTCGAACTTTCTGTCGAAGATAATGGTAAGGGCATTCCCTCGGAAAATATTGCTTCCGTTTTTGACCGCTTTTTTACCGGCGACCAGAACTATGTAACGGGGACGGGGATCGGATTGCATCTGACGCGTGAGTTCGTCCATATGCACAAAGGTACGATCCGGGTGGAGAGTGTTCCGCATAAAAGTACCGTTTTTACGGTCGTCCTCTTGAAAGGTAAATCCCATTTTGACGAATCTTGCACGTTCGATCTTTCCGTAACCGAGCTTTCCAGCGGTGTTGCCAACCTGAACACGGATGAATTGCAGGAGGCTTTGAACCGTATCTACGATTATACGGTCCTGGTTGTAGAAGACGACCCCGATATACAGGGTTACTTGCAGACGGAATTAAAACAGAACTTTCGTGTGTTGGTTGCCGATAATGGCGTGAAGGCATTGGAAATGTTGATGAACGAAGAGGTTTCGATGGTTGTCAGTGATGTGATGATGCCGGAAATGAACGGTTTCGACCTTTGTCGCAAGATTAAGTCAGATATTGTCCTGAGCCATCTCCCGGTCATGCTGCTGACCGCCTTGTCTGACGACAAGCAGCAGATGTACGGGGCTGCCAGCGGTGCGGATGCGTATATCCAGAAGCCTTTTAACATAGAGGTCGTAAAGTTGCGTATCATCAAGCTGCTGGAAGAACGTGCCCGGTTGCGCGAGGCTTATGCTCGCGATGCTTCTTCGCCTGCCGTTTCCGTGAAGGAGGAAAAAGTCGGAAGCATGGACGATCTTTTTATGAACCGTTTCTTGAAACTGATCGAAGAATCCTATGCCGATCCGGATTTCAGTATCGAGAAGGGTAGTGAAAAATTGGGCTTGTCGCGCGTGCATCTTTACCGGAAAGTGAAGGAGCTTGCCGGAGTGACACCGACCGATTTCCTGCGTAACTACCGTTTGAAGAAAGCTGCCGCTCTGCTCCGTCGGAGAGCCGGGAATGTGAATGAGGTGGCTTATGCGACGGGCTTCGGTTCGCCTGCTTATTTTTCGAAATGCTTTAAAGCCGTTTACAATATTACTCCGACGGAGTATCTGGAAAAAGAATAATATCCTTCTTTTTGATAACGCTCGTTACATTTGTGTAACATCTGTATATGTAACTTGAAAATAAAAGAATTATGTAACAGGTGTTATCAATTCTGTAGCATTTGTTATCGTCGTATCAGCCACCTGTCTCTATCTTTGCATCGTGAAAAATGGAATTATCCTTGTCAAATAAACTATAATGAAACAATGCAAAGTAACAATAAGAAACCGGTCGTAGTAGGCATAGGAGAACTCCTGTGGGACATGTTGCCGACAGGAAAGAAAGCAGGTGGTGCTCCTATCAATTTTGTCTACCATGCTTCACGGTTGGGAGCGGAAGGATATGCTATCAGCGCCGTGGGAGATGACGAGCTGGGGCATGAAATCCTCGGTGAGCTGGATAATAATTCGATCCGGTATCTGATCGAGAAAGTCCCTTATCCGACCGGAACGGTACAGGTTACTTTGCAGAATGGTGTCCCTGACTATATTATTAATGAACGTGTAGCTTGGGATCATCTTTCTCCGACGTCAAATGCGATTGATTTGGCAGAACGGGCAGATGCCATTTGTTTCGGTACGTTAGGACAGCGTTCTGCACAGTCGAGAGAGACGATACAGGCGATTCTTTCTTTCGCTCCGGACAATGCTTATCGTTGCTTTGACATTAATTTACGCCAGCATTATTATACGAAAGAGCTGATAGAAGAGTCTCTTTATTTGGCAAATGTGTTGAAGGTGAATGACGGAGAATTGGTCGTCTTGCGGGACATGTTCCATTTGGAAGGAACGGACAAGGAGGTGGCACGTTGGTTTATAGAACGCTATAATCTCCGTTTGGTGGTTCTGACGGCCGGAGGTGCTTATAGCACGATATATACTGCTGATGAAGAATCAACTTTGCAGACTCCGGAAGTGCAGGTGGCGGATACGGTTGGAGCGGGTGATGCTTTTTCCGGTGCGCTGATCATCTCATTGCTGAAAGGGGCTTCGCTAAGGGAAGCGCATGAATTTGCTGTCCGCACAGCTGCTTATGTCTGTACGAAAGAGGGGGCATGGCCGGTATACGAGGAGTAGGAAATTAGGAAAAAATATATATACAATTTGATAGGTTTAGTTTTTAGGTTAGAAAGATTGTTTAGTAATTAGGAAACCTTAACGTAGAGTAGAACAGTAGAACAAAAAGAAAAAGATGGTTGATGTTTAGGTTTTTAGGTTTTTTTGTTTTGGTTGATTGAATGGCTCGGAACTTCCGGGCCATTTTTATTGTTGAATAGCTATAGAAAACATAAATAGTGAATGATATGGACAAAGATTTTACCAAAATTCCGGAGAATGCCGAATCGAAAGTGTCAGATAGGGAAAGGGAAGAATACCCTGTACAGCAAGTAGCCGTTACTTATCCGATAGGTGAAAAAGAAGTAGAGGAGGCGGTTAAAGAACTCAATCCTGATACGGATAGCCTTGGATGCAGAGGATAAAGGAAACTGAAAATGGAGGATTGAAAATTTAATTGTCAATCCTCCATTTTTCAATTCTCAAATAGCTCCTTCTATTTTATATCTTAACTGGTCCAGCATTAAGGCGACTTCAGCTTCTTCGATACCGGCGATCAACAGGTCTGCTACATCCTGACTGAACTGTTCCTGGAACTTAAGGAAGTTGCCGTTTTCTATTTGTACCGCCTGCTGGTAAAAGGAGAGCGCGCCTTTGATATTTTGCAGCGCCCATTCGGTATGCCCGGCATTCAGAAGGTCTTGTGCGTTGGGTTGGTTATCCAATATCTTTTTATAGTAGTTTCGTGCTTGGTCGTATTTTCCTGTCAGGAAAGAACACCATGCGATAGGTCGCCATGCTTTATGGCTTTTGTTGTCCAGGTAATCGACTTTGAAGAAGCATTTCAGCGCTTCGTTATAATCCTTTAGCTCGAGATGGCAATGGCCAATGCTGATTTGAACTGATAAATTATCTGGATTTAAAGCTTCGTACCGGCGGTAATATTTCAAAGCTTCTTCCGGTTGTTTAAGTGAACGGTAACAACCGGCGATTCGTCGGATTACCCATTTGCTTTCGGAATTCAGCAAATCTGCGTGCAAGTAGGCTTCCAGGGCGCCCTTCAAATCTTCTTCCATTTGCTTGCAATAACCGATTTTCTGGAAAAGGATGTCGCTATCTTGATCTGTTTCCGCCAATTGGTTGAATATGGTTAGTGCATCGCTGAAATAGTTTTTGCGGAGGTAATATTCGGCGATGGTTGTAAGGCTTTCTTTATCACATATATAAGGGCGCAGGATGGCAAGATTATGAAAATCGAGCGGCATCGTGAAGATGTCCGTAAAATCCAGATGACCCGGATATAATTTGAAGAAACGATACAGATCTTGTATGTATTGTCCGATGATTGTATCCTGTTTTCCGCGTTTGCTGATCAATTCTTCTTTATTCTGCTGGATCATTTCCGTGGCTTGGCTGTCGAATTGGTTCATCATCATCTTTCGGGCCTCTTTCGGCAGTTGCATCATGCTGAAATAAAGCGAATATTTGTCCGAATTGCACATGAAAGCTGCGAGTGTCATAGAGTCGAGCATCTGCTTTTCAGATTCGTTGTCCGAAGTGAATTGATTGT
>DXRF01000263.1 GCA_019411205.1 Parabacteroides sp.
TTTCATTCTCTGTGCAGATCCCACAGAAGTACCGCCAAACTTTAAAACTTTCATTTTCGTTTACTATATTAATTTGTTCTTCTTCGCTTTAAATGCGTGTGCAAAGTTACATAAAAAATTATTCTCCAACATCACTTAGGCAGGCATTCTCACATTTTACTATACGCGCGGGATAATTATGTACCAGCGTGTAGTTGTGAGTCGTCATGATAACCGCTGTTCCTTTGCGGCAAATGTCGTGCAGCAGTTGTACGATTTGCCCACTTGTTTCCGGGTCTAAATTCCCGGTTGGCTCGTCTGCAAGAATTAGTACCGGATCATTCAGCAAGGCGCGGGCGATCACGATACGCTGCTGTTCGCCGCCCGAAAGCTCGTGCGGCATCTTGTAGCCTTTATCTTGCATCCCGACTTGAAACAGTACATTGTCGATACGTTCGTTTATCTCGTTTTTCTTTTTCCATCCAGTCGCTTTCAGGACGAATTCGAGGTTTTTATGTACCGAGCGATCGGTCAGGAGTTGGAAATCCTGAAAGACAATCCCCATGTCCCTGCGCAGGTAGGGAATGTCTTTCCGTTTCATCTTGCAGAGGTCATAATCTAAGAATCTGGCATCCCCTTGCTTGATGGGGATTTCGCAATACAAGGATTTCAACAGACTGCTCTTGCCGGAGCCGACTTTTCCGATCACATACACAAATTCTCCGCTGTGGAGCGTCAAGGAGGCTTCGTGAAGGACGACGTTCTCCTCACGGCAGATTTCCACTTTGTCCAGTTCGAGCAGGGGTATCTTTTCCATTGTTGTTATCCTTTATGTCTGCTTTTTAATTCGCGTGCAAGGTCTTCGATGCGAAGTCCTTTACTTGTCAATAATACGATCAGGTGGTAGATCATGTCGGCTGCTTCATAAACGAGGCGCTCGTCTGTCCCGTTAGTGGCTTCGATAACTGTTTCGACGGCTTCTTCGCCCACTTTCTGTGCCATGCGGTTGATCCCTTTCTGGAACAGGGTAGTTGTGTAGGAACCTTCCGGCATTTCCTGGCGGCGCTGTTCGATGAAGTTCTGCAAGTATTTGAAGAACATGATGTCTTCCACATTCTTTTCGCCGAAACATGTGTCGGAGCCTGTATGGCATACGGGGCCGGCGGGAATAGCTTTGATCAACAGTGTGTCGTTATCGCAGTCGGCTGCGATGGTGACTACCTGCAGGGTATTTCCGCTGGTTTCACCTTTCATCCAGATACGGTTTTTCGTACGGCTGAAAAATGTCACTTTACCGGTCGCTTTTGTTTCTTCGTAAGCTTCTTCGTTCATAAAGCCCAACATCAATACCTTGTTTGTGTTGTAGTCCTGAACGATGGCGGGAATCAGGCCGCCCATTTTTTCAAAATCTAATTTCATTTTTATCTGACTATTATATTGTTCTTAATTCATTTGTATGCGTTTCTTTGTCCTTCGGCATCCCTTTCCGGTTTCATAGGTAGGAACAACAGTTCCCTTTTAAGGGGACGGTTATTTCCTGCCGTGGCCATCAGAGACGGACGTTGATCCCTTCTCCGTGGAGATATTGTTTTAAGGTTCCTATGCCGATTTCTCCGAAATGGAACACGCTCGCCGCTAATGCCGCATCCGCTTTCCCTTGGGCGAATGTGTCGCGGAAGTGCTCCATTTTTCCGGCTCCTCCCGATGCTATGACCGGAATGTGCAGGTTGTCGGCTAGCATAGCCAATGCTTCATTGGCGTAACCATCTTTCACGCCGTCGTGTGTCATGCTGGTAAACAGGATCTCCCCGGCTCCCCGGCTTTCTGCCTCGGCCGCCCATTGAAAGAGATGTTTTTCCGTCGGAATACGTCCGCCGTTCAGGTAGCATATCCAGTCGCCCGCCTCAAAATTGGCATCGATGGCGACCACACATACCTGGCTACCGAAATTCTTGGCAATCTCTTCAATCAGTTTTGGATTGCGCAGGGCTGCCGAGTTGATGGAAACCTTATCGGCTCCGGCACTCAACAGGCGATCCACATCTTTCAGCTCGTTGATGCCGCCGCCAACCGTGAAAGGAATGCTGATATTGGCCGCTACCTTCTTTACTAGTTCCGTAAATGTTTTACGTCCTTCGTGCGAAGCGGTTATATCCAGATATACCAATTCGTCTGCTCCCTCCCGGCTATATTGTGCGCCCAGTTCGACCGGGTCGCCGGCATCGCGGAAGTTGACGAAATTGATTCCCTTAACGGTTTTTCCATCTTTTATGTCCAAACAAGGTACTATTCTCTTGGCAAGCATATATAATCGTTCGTTTTTATCAGGTGAAGCGGATCAAGTCTTTCAGTTGTATCTTTCCTTCGTAAATCGCTTTACCGAAGATGACAGCCGGAATACCCGCTTCAGCCAGTTTTTCAATATCTTGTATAGAACTGACACCTCCGCTAGCTATCAGGTAAAGCTGAGGTATCTGTTCCTGTATCTCTTTATATAATTCGATGGCAGGCCCTTGCAGCATGCCGTCGCGACTGATGTCCGTACAGATTGTCTTCGTGATCCCTTTGTTGTAATAGTCTTGGATGAAAGGGATCAGCTCTTTGTCTGTCGTTTCTTCCCATCCGCTTATCGCGATCTTTTTATCTTTGGCATCTGCTCCGAGGATGATTTTTTCCGGACCGAACTTGGTGATCCAGGATGTGAATACTTCCGGATTCTTTACAGCGATGCTTCCGCCTGTAACCATCTGCGCACCACTTTCGAAAGCAATTTCCAGGTCGCCTTCCTGTTTCAGGCCGCCTCCGAAATCAATGATCAGCGAAGTACGTGTCGCCAGCCGTTCCAACGTCCGGTAGTTAATGATCCGCCCTTGTCGCGCTCCGTCCAAGTCTACTACATGCAGACGCCTGATACCATGATCTTCAAACATCTTGGCTACTTCCAGAGGATCTTCGTTATACACTTTTTTGGTGTCGTAATCACCCTGGGTAAGGCGAACGCATTTCCCGTCTATCATATCTATTGCCGGAATCAACTCTATCATATCATATCACAGTTTTAAAAAGTTACTTAATATAACCTCGCCGACCGAACCGCTTTTTTCCGGGTGGAACTGAGTCGCATAGAAATTGTCTTTATGCAGGGAAGCACTGAACGGGAGAATATATTCGGTTGTCGCTGCGGTGTATTCGTTCACGGGTACGTAATAACTATGTACGAAATAAACAAACTTGTTCTCCAATTGCATGTTGAACAGTCCACCTTTAACATTTGTAATCGTGTTCCAGCCCATGTGCGGAACTTTATCCGTGTGTTGCTGTGGAATGAAACGTTTTACTTCCGTATCAAAAATGCCTAAACAATCCGCGTTTCCTTCTTCCGAATGGCGGCACATCAACTGCATGCCGAGGCAAATACCTAAAACAGGCTGTTTCAATCCTTTTATAATCGCATCCAGTTTATGCTCTTTCAGGTGCTCCATCGTGGTCTGGGCTTCACCGACACCCGGAAAGATTACTTTGTCCGCTTTACATAACAGTTCCGGATCAGCTGTGATTGTTGCTTCGACTCCCAGTCTTTTCAGGGCATAACTCACAGAATAAATATTTCCGGCATTGTATTTGATAATGGCGACATCCATTGTTGCTTCCTTTTTTATATTGAATTGCAAAACTAACAAATTATCATGACATATGGATGTATGCTTTATGAAAAGTTGCAGAATAGATGTTATTTGTGATAAACTGGCTGGTTTATCATTCTTGGCTTATTGTATTTTGTCGATTATGAATCTGCTTAGAATCCCTTCCTTTTTGGTAAAAGTGGATTTTCCTGTTCTTGCATTTTTCGCCTTATCAAGGATACTGTAACTATTACAGACGGGATATGGGATAATAGTAAGACAAAAAATAGATGTGCTTTTCAGAATATGAATAAAAAAGTTTCGATGTAAGATGTTTATTATCAGGGATGATTAAAAAATAATGAAAAATATATGTGTGTAACTCTTGCGTAATTCAAATAAACTACCTACTTTTGCATCGCAATTCAGAGGAATGGCAGTCTAAGTAAAATAATGGTTCGGTAGTTCAGCTGGTTAGAATACATGCCTGTCACGCATGGGGTCGCG
>DXRF01000264.1 GCA_019411205.1 Parabacteroides sp.
CATCAGGTACCTTATATTGGCGGACATAATATATTGAAACATGATCTTTCTTATTTGAAATCTCAGTTTGAGAAAGCAGGCTGCCGACAACCGAAAATAATTGATACGCTCTATCTTTCCTCGTTGCTGTTCCCGGAAAAACTGCATCATCAACTGTCCAAGGATGATAAGTTGCAGGCTGATAAACCCAATAACCCGGTAAACGATTCGCTGAAATCGTTGTTGTTATTCGAGGAAGAACAAAACGCTTTTGAACGCCTGGACAGTATGCTGAAAATGATCTATTACGGGTTATTACATGATACGGATGAGTTCGGCGGCTTTTTTGATTACATAGATTATGCACCGGATATTCCGGATGATTTATCGGGTAGTATCTTTGAGCGTTTCAGTAAAGACATCTGTATATCTTCTCCGCTTGCTGAATTGATCGCCTCTTATCCGGTGGAATTGGCTTATGGCCTGTCTTTGATTAGTTGTTGGAATAGCAGTTCCGTCATTCCGCTCTGGGTATTGCATAATTACCCGAAGATAGGATGGGTGATGGAGCGTTTGCGGGATACGCCTTGTGAAAATAACGAATGTGCTTATTGCAGAGACGCATTTAACGGTAAGAAAGGACTGAAATATTTTTTCAAATATGATTCGTTCCGTACTTATGAAGGAGAAGATCTGCAGCAGAAAGCGGTGGAGGCTGCGATTGAAGGAGAATCTCTTTTGGCTGTTTTTCCGACAGGCGGAGGAAAATCCATCACATTCCAACTCCCGGCTTTGATGAGTGGTAAACGGATAAAAGGACTTACTGTCGTTATCTCTCCCTTGCAATCCCTGATGAAGGACCAAGTGGACAACCTGTGGAAAAATGAAATCATGGATGTTGTTACCATCAACGGGATGTTAGATCCGGTGGAACGTGCCCATGCTATCCAAAGGGTGGAAGAAGGATCGGTTTCCATCTTGTATATATCGCCGGAGTCGCTTCGTTCGAAAACGATAGAACGGTTGTTGGTCGGTCGCAAAGTGGTTCGTTTCGTTATTGACGAGGCACACTGTTTCTCGGCTTGGGGACAGGATTTCCGTGTGGATTATCTATATATAGGTGATTTCATACGTCTGTTACAGGAACAAAAAGGAGGGAAGCAGGCGATACCGGTGTCCTGTTTTACAGCCACTGCCAAGCAGAATGTAATACAAGATATCAAAGACTATTTTTTCGAAAAGCTAAATATACGCTTTAAAACATTTTGTTCGGGAAGTACCCGCAAAAATCTAAAATACAAAGTTTTCAAGGTAGAAAATGAAGATGAAAAATATGGACTGTTACGGAGTATCATTGAAGACCATGATTGTCCGGCTATAGTTTATGTTTCCCGTACCCGTACGGCAGCCAAAATTGCCATGCGCTTGCGGCAGGACGGTTTTTCGGCCGGTACTTTTCACGGAAAGATGGAAACCCGGATGAAAACATCCAGTCAGAATGATTTCATAGACAATAAGATCCGGATAATGGTCGCTACCTCTGCTTTTGGAATGGGGGTCGACAAGAAAAATGTCGGTCTGGTGGTTCATTACGAGATATCGGATTCATTGGAAAATTATGTGCAGGAGGCTGGTAGAGCCGGACGTGACGAAGCGATCGAGGCGGATTGTTACGTCCTTTTCAATGAAGAGGATCTGGACAAGCACTTCTACTTGCTGAACCAGACCAAACTGCGTATAAAAGAGATACAGCAGGTTTGGAAAGCGATTAAAGAACTTACCGGTTCCAGGATTTCGTTGTCTGCTCTTGAACTTGCCCGCAAAGCCGGTTGGGATGAAAATATTCAGGACGTGGAGACGCGTGTTACCACAGCAATAGCTGCGCTTGAGGAAGCAGGTTATATCCGGCGGGGACAAAACAATCCGTGTGTTTTTGCCGATAGCATCCTTGCGAAAACGGCTCAGGAGGCTATCGATAAGATAACAGCTTCTCCGCGTTTTACCGGCACTCAGGAGGAAGAAGCTATACGCATCATCAAAAAATTAATTTCGACGAGAAGCCGCAAGCATGCCAATGGCGAGATCCCGGAATCTCGTATTGATTATATCTCGGATCATTTGGGAATATCCCGGCAGGAAGTGATGCTGGTCATTCGTTTGTTGCGGGAAGAGAATATTCTGGCAGACGCTTGTGACTTGACAGCCTATATAAAAAAAGGGGACAACAGCAATCGCTCACTCGAAACAGTCCGCCTTTACAACCATCTTGATGAATACCTTTTATCCGTTTTTACCGCTGAAAAACAATCTTTCAATCTGAAA
Organism: Parabacteroides sp.; assembly: GCA_019411205.1. Classification (GTDB taxonomy): domain Bacteria; phylum Bacteroidota; class Bacteroidia; order Bacteroidales; family Tannerellaceae; genus Parabacteroides. The sequence continues at coordinate 2,302 of DXRF01000264.1, forward strand.
GAGCTACGGAAAGAAGCTGAGATCGAGACAAGAAAAAATATCTCGCCGGATAAGCTAAGTAGACTTCTTAATTTTTGGTCTGAAAAGAACTGGATCAAACGGACATATCTGGCGTGTAATCATGTCACGATTGCCCGTACCGGATCGGTTCTTGATCTGGAAGAGTTGACGGAAGGGAGGCATCTCTTGTCTGATTTTATCATTCGTTATTTGTTTGAGAAAACAGGACAGGCAGGCGAACAGGGGCAGTCCGGAAATATTTTGGTCGAGTTTTCCGTGCTTGAGTTGAAAGAGGCGTATGAGAAGGATGCCGAGAAACAATTGTTTGGCCATGCCATCCGGATGGAAGACATCGAAGATACTCTCTTGTATCTTTCACGGATAGGAGCCTTACAGATCGAAGGTGGCTTCTTGGTTTTATACAATCGGTTACAGATAGACAGGTTGGTCCTGAATAATAAGATACAATATAAACAGGATGATTATCATAAACTCGAACTGTTTTATACCAATAAGGTCCAGCAGATCAATATCGTTGGCGAATATGTACGGAAAATGCTTTCCGGCAATAGCGATGCATTGGAGTTTGTTGACGACTATTTTCAGCTGAATTATCCGTTATTCCTCCAAAAATATTTCCCCGGTAAGCGAAGGAATGAGATTAACCGGAAGATGACGAATACCAAACTTCAACGGTTGTTGGGAGAATTGTCTGAAACACAATTGGAGATAGTCAAGGATGATCGTCCCGGCTCTATAGTTGTTATGGCGGGACCCGGAAGTGGAAAGACACGCGTACTTGTTCATAAACTAGCCTATCTGTTGTTGGAGGAAGATGTCAAGCATGAACAGCTCTTGATGCTGACCTTCTCTCGTGCCGCAGCGAGTGAATTCAGACGACAGTTACGGGATTTGATAGGGAACGCTGCCGGCTATGTCGAGATCAAGACTTTCCACTCTTATTGTTTCGACCTGTTGGGATTGCAAGGTTCTTTGGAAAAATCGCCTTCCGTGATTGTCGATGCCGTGAAGAAAATAGACAATGGGGAAGTAGAGATAAATCGTATTACAAAAACAGTTCTGGTGATCGATGAGGCACAGGATATGACTGAAGACGAGTTTGCACTGGTGGAGGCGCTTATTCGGAAAAACGAGGATTTGAAGGTGATTGCGGTAGGTGATGATGACCAGAATATTTACAGTTTTCGTCGTTCGAATTCCCGATATATGAGGAAGTTGGTCGATGAATACAATGCTCGTACGCATGATTTGCTGGTCAACTTTCGAAGTAAGAGGTGTTTGGTTGAGTTTGCAAATCGTTTTTTGGAAACGATACCGGGAAGGATGAAGCAGTCGCGGATCATTTCTCACGATCAGGATGAAGGTGAGGTCCGTATCGTTCAATACCAGTCGCCGAATATGATTATACCATTGGTGTTGGATATTTGTGCAACCCCTCTGACCGGAACGACCTGCGTATTGACTCAGACAAACTGGGAAGCTATACAGGTTGCCTGTTTGTTGAAAGATAAACGTATGCCTGTCCGTTTGATCCAATCGAACGACGGTTTCCGTTTGTGTGATATGAATGAAATGCGTTTCTTCAACCGGATTTTAGGATTGCAAGCGGGAGGACATCTGATAGATGAAGCTTGCTGGATTGAAGCGAAACAAGCGATTAAAAAGGAATATTGTGAAACAGCGTCTTGGGAAATCTGCCGGGGGATTATTCAGCATTTCGAACAGCTTTATCCCTGTAAGTATCGTTCGGATTGGGAAACGTA
>DXRF01000265.1 GCA_019411205.1 Parabacteroides sp.
ATTCTCCACAATCACAAACGCCAACTTTGACATCGAAAGCATAACCGGACGAATCATCAAAGGGCTTAAGTTGCGCAACGAATTGATCGCCATCGCTAAAAAAGAAAATATAACACTCCCCATCATCGACGAGCTGGTATGGAACGGCGATGAAAACTCATTTGAAGGAAAATCGCAGACAGTAGGCGTACTCCGGGAAGCCAACGAAGACATCCGCTCGCTGAAAGAACTGACCATTTACGGCCTGAAAGGCATGGCTGCCTATGTTGAACATGCCGCCAATCTCGGCTACGAAGAACCCGAATTATACCGGTTCATCCAGCGTGCACTCGCCGATACATTGCGCAAAGACCTCTCCGCCGAGCAGCTCACCGCTCTTGTACTGGAAACCGGAAGTTTCGGAGTCAAAGCTATGGCGCTGCTCGATAAAGCCAACACCAGCAGCTACGGCAATCCGGAAATAACGCACGTCAACATCGGCGTACGCAACAATCCGGCCATCCTGATCAGTGGACACGACTTGAAAGACATGGAAGAATTGCTTGCCCAAACCGAAGGAACCGGGGTCGATATCTACACACATAGCGAGATGTTGCCGGCCAACTACTATCCAGCATTCAAGAAATACAAACATTTTGTAGGTAACTACGGCAACGCCTGGTGGAAACAGCGGGAAGAGTTTGAGAATTTCAACGGACCGATCCTGTTCACAACCAACTGTATCGTTCCTCCGCTTGAAGGTGCCAGCTACCGGGACCGTGTCTACACCACCAATTCTACCGGATTCCCAGGATGGAAACATATTCCGGCACGCGGAGACGGCAAAACGAAAGATTTTTCCGAAATCATCGCTCATGCCAAACGCTGTGCCGCTCCCAATGAAATCGAGCATGGTGAAATCATCGGAGGATTCGCGCACAATCAGGTGTTAGCATTAGCCGATAAGGTAGTCGATGCCGTGAAAAGCGGGGCAATCCGCAAGTTTGTCGTTATGGCCGGATGTGACGGGCGCATGAAAAGCCGTAACTATTATACCGAGTTCGCCGAACAACTGCCGGAAGACTGCGTGATTCTGACAGCAGGTTGTGCCAAATACCGGTACAACAAACTGCCGTTAGGAGATATCAACGGCATTCCCCGCGTACTGGATGCCGGACAATGCAATGACAGCTATTCACTGGCATTGATCGCCATGAAACTGCAGGAAGTATTCGGGTTGGAAGATATCAACCAATTGCCGATCGTCTACAACATCGCATGGTACGAACAAAAAGCGGTCATCGTCTTGTTGGCCCTGTTAAGCCTGGGGGTCAAAAATATCCACCTGGGACCGACATTGCCAGCATTCTTATCACCGAATGTTGCAAAAGTCCTGGTCGAAAACTTCGGGATCGGTACCATCCAAACACCGGCTGAAGATATCGAACAGCTCATCATGGCATAGGAGGCTCAAATTGTTTTGGATATCCACAACCAAACGTATACTTTTGTAGTTATAACATAAAAAGGCTAAATTATGAAGAAGATTCTACAAGAGTTCAAACAATTCGCCATGCGTGGCAACGTGATCGACATGGCTGTGGGTATCATTATCGGTGGTGCTTTCGGTAAAATCGTATCATCTGTCGTCGGCGACATCATCATGCCAGCTATCGGTCTGCTGATCGGAGGCGTAAACTTCACCGATTTAAAGATCGTACTGAAACAGGCTGTAATGGACGGTGACAAAGTCGTCTCGCCAGCAGTTTCCATCAACTATGGAAACTTTTTGCAGGTGACTTTCGATTTCATCATTATCGCATTTTCTATTTTTATGTTAGTAAAAGGAATCAACGCCCTGAACAAGAAAAAAGAAGAAGCACCGGCAGCTCCGGCTCCCCCTCCTGCCGATATACAGTTGCTTACCGAAATACGTGATTTGTTGAAAGACAAAGAATAAAACGGGGTCAAAACTCCTTTATCACGCTTTTTTAGGCACGGATTGAATCCGTGCCTAAATTATATCCAACATCAATAGGATAATATTTCAAGTCCCGTTTCCGTCATCAGGAACGTATGTTCCCATTGAGCGGAAGGCTGCTCATCTTCGGTGACGACTGTCCATCCGTCTTCTTCGTCGATAAAGACCTGCCAGGTTCCCATGTTGATCATCGGTTCGATCGTGAATACCATACCGGGAACCAAAAGCATCCCTGTCCCTTTTCGTCCGAAATGGCAGACCTCCGGTTCTTCATGGAACTCCAATCCGACACCATGACCGCATAAGTCTCGGACAACAGAATACCCGTTCTTCTCCGCATGGCGTTGGATGGCATTGCCGATATCACCGACAAAACCGAACGGTTTCGCTGCCTGCATGCCGATTTCGAGACACTCTTTCGCCACCCGAACCAGCTTTTCCTTTTCAGGAGTCGTTTTACCGATGATAAACATACGGGAAGCATCCGAGTAATATCCGTCCAAGATAGTCGAAACATCTACATTGATAATATCTCCTTCTTCCAATATCTCATCTTCACTGGGAATACCGTGGCAGACCACCTCGTTGACAGAGGTGCAAACGCTTTTCGGAAATCCTTCATAATTCAGAGGCGCCGGAATAGCCCCGTGCGAAACAGTATAATCGTACACCAGCTTATCGATCTCGGCGGTAGACATACCGGCCTTGATCTCTTTTGCAATCAAATCGAGCACCCCGGTATTCACCACGCTGCTCCGGCGGATACCTTCGATCTGCTCTGCAGTCTTGATCAGTTTGCGTGATGGCACCAGGTGGCCTTTATTCTGAAAGTAAAGCACTTTTTTGTCTAATTCGGTAAGAGGCTGTCCTTTGATGATGTGCCAATTGTTTTTAATTCTTCTGCTATGCATGGCTTTGTTTATTTATCCATACAAAAATAGCAGTTATCGGGCATTATCCAGATACTTTTCCTTGAATATATTGAAACAAAGTATAAAGATCGAAATCAGGAGCGGCCCAAAGATAATCCCCATAAAACCGAACAGAGACAAGCCTATGATCACCCCGAATATAGTAATGAGCGGATGAGTATCCGCCATTTTTTTCTGCAAGATAAAACGAATCAAGTTATCCACATTCGTAATGATAATCAGAGCATAGGCCGTCAGTCCGGCAGCATTCACCCAATCGCCGGTCAATGCCATATAAAGAGCCAGCGGCAACCAGACCAACGCTGTACCCACAACCGGAATGATCGTGGCAAAACAGGTCAGAAAGCCGAAAAGGAAAGGACTCGGCACATCGAATATCCAATATCCGAGCAAAGCGATCAGCCCTTGGATGATGGCCAGCAACGGAATTCCGATTGCATTGGAGGTGACGATCATATTGATCTCGTTCAGGACGTTTTTCTTATTCTCGTCACTAAAAGGCAAAATGCTGTAGACATACTTTTCCATCTTGGCACCACCGATCAGCATGAAATAGAGTATCAGCACCAGTACGGCCACATTGATGGCGAAACCGCTGATTCCTCCCATCAACACCTGCCCTATCTTCGGAAGGACCGAGACAGCAGACATGATATTGGAGGTGTCGAGCACGTCATATCCGGTCCGTTGCTCGATCAGATTCGCAATATGTTCTGCCGACTTGACCAATAGGGTCGGATCTAAGTTGAAATTTTGCAGTTTGTTGATCAGTAGCCAGACAGCCAGCGAAAGCGGTATTAAAAAACAAAGGATCGTTTCCAGCAACAGGATTACCGCGACAAAGCTACGCCGCAAATGTTTCTTTTCAGTCAGATACAACATTTGTTTCCTGACCAATATATAAATGGTGCAAGCACCTAAGATACCTCCCAGAAAAGGGATGAATTCCACAAAAAGAATCATCCCCAGCACTATGATAATCGTAACCAGAGAGTATTTCCAGTATTGTTCCTTTACGTTCATTCTGTTATTTTGCATTATTATACAATGTATATATAAATAACAATACTGGAGAACGGTTGTTTATCTCCTTCTGTCAATACAGGCTAAAATCGGAAGGTTTGATAACGAAGCCTATCCTTATCATGCTTTTGAACTTATTATATTCCAGTAGATTTTCTCCATAGCC
>DXRF01000266.1 GCA_019411205.1 Parabacteroides sp.
TATTCCTTTTAGAGGCGCTTTCATAAGGATGCTCCACCAAGCGAAACGCTGATGGCCGGCTATGTAATCGTATAGAGTAGTCGTGTACTTTTTCTCCTTGTCGGTTACCTTTTCGGGAAAGAGCTCCAACAGAAAAGGTGTACTGTGCACAATATCAGGATAGAGGTTGGGTGACAAAGCATCCTGACCGGAGGCTGAACCGAGGTCTATTCCTGCCATGGCTGCCAGTCCGCCGAGGTTGCTCATCTTACTTGTGGCATCGGTGGTTTCGGGAGCCAGTTTCACCGTTGTGGTGAATTCTTTGGGTATGCTGAAAGCAATGATGAGTCCCGCCACTGTTGCAATTCCGCAGCATTTTATGAAGAAACGTCGTTTTTTCCACAGGTAGCCGGAGAGGGCGATCAAATCGATCTCCGATTGTGGAGACGACGGGGTATGATTGTTCTTATCCATTTATTTATTTTAAAAGATTGATCATTGATGTTATCATGGCAGCCATTGAGGTGACGGAACTGCCGACACTCATGATTTCTGCCAGGCTTGCCCGGCGGTCGCGTTGTGTCTTGGCGGGGACTACGATTTCGCAGCCGGGCTCGATTTTGGGGTAACGTTTGAAGAAAATCATTTTACGTTGTGTGGTCGCCACTTTCCCGTTCATGTAGATGACGATAGGATACTTGCGGGCAATGTCGTTGTAGCCGCCTGCTTGTGAGAGACAGTCACGGACGTTCATCCCTTTTGTATAGGTCACGCTGTTAGGATAGGTAACGGAACCGCTTACCTTCACCGTACTTTGCTGTTGGGGGATATAAAGCACATCTCCGTCGCGCAACACCAAGTCGTCGGCACTGCCTGGATGGGCGAGCGCCTTTTGCAGGTCGATGCCTACGGGGTATTCCTTCAGGTTAGCAAGGGAAACGGAGATCGAGTCGCGGCTCTGCTTGCTGTTGTTACTTAATTGCAAGAGGGTTTCGATTTGGCGCAACTCATCTGTCGTCAGTTTACGTTTTAGACTGGCTCCCTTCACATAGGCATCTGGAGTGATGCCGCCCGACTGCGTGATCAGTTCGCTTAGACGCGTATTCTTTTTCTTTAAAGCATAGTTGCCGGCAAAAGTAATCTCGCCTCCGACCTTCACTACTTGTTGTTCCTGGTAACCGGGTGAGAAACGGACGAATACTTCGTCAAATGGTTCGAGGGTGAAAAGTGTATCGCTGGAGGTTACTGCCAGTCCTTCATCGAGGGTGAAGCTAAATGTCTCGGCTGTCTGGTTGTTGCTCTTGGTGGCGGACGGGTCTTTGAGCCGTCGTGCCACTTCTACGTTGATGGTCGAGGCAGCTTCACGCAGGCCGCCGGCGAGGACGATAACATCCTCTACTGTCAGATTCTTGCGGAAAGGCAGTACGGTATCGGGAGCGTTGACTGCTCCACTCACTTTGATGGTATAAGGTTCACGGAGGTCAAACAGAGAAGGAATATATAGTTGGTCTTCCTTCTGCAGTTCGAAGTCAGGAGCCTTTCCGTTCAAAATGTCTACAATGTTGATGGCGATTACCGAACTGGTGAGGTCTGGGTTGAGCCTTGTAATCTGTGCGCGTCCTGCAAATTCGTCTCCTTTAAGTCCCGAAGCCTGTTCGACCAGTTGTTTGACAGTGTGTACGTCCGGACTTAACTCATATTCGCCCGGACGCCAGACTGCACCGGAAATGATGATCCGGTTATCGTAGTAGGGGATGACTGAATCAACCATCAGCGAATCGCCGTCTTGCAGCACAAATGTCTGGAATTGTTCTTCATCAACTGTGGCAATCTTGTAGCGGTCGCCGGCTTTGCGTTTCACTCGTATACTACCGGTATAGGCATCTCCTGTGAAACCACCTGCCATGTGGAGCAGGTCGGTAAGCGTCTCTCCTTGTCGGAGTTCGTATGTACGGTCTCTTTTTACTTTACCACCGGCGGTAACAAGCTGTTCGTAAGGGCCGATGATGATCATGTCATTGTCTTCCAGCCGTATGTTTGTATCATATTTACCGTTCAGTAGATAATCGTATACATCGAGGTTGGCGATCTCTTTGCTGTTTCGGTATACTTTTATGTTTCTCAGTGACCCGATATCGTTTACTCCTCCTGCCGCATAAAGGGCGTTGAAAAGCGTGGCCAAAGATGAAAGTGTATAGGTTCCGGGTGCGACGGCTTCGCCGACAATATTGACTTTAATGCTGCGAATTTGCCCCAGTCCGACAGAAACGAACGTGTTGGGTTGACTACCGTCAAGCGTTGCCATGATTTTACCTAATTCCTGCCGGATGCGATTCTCTGCCGCTTCGATGGTCAGTCCGCTAAGGAAAACAGGACCGACGTTGGGGATCAGGATCGTTCCGTCGGGAGAAATACTGAGTTTCAGGTTCAGTTCCGAATCTCCCCATACATTGATCAGCAACTCGTCTCCTGCTGATAGAACATAATTTTTAGGCGTCGGCATATTCAGATCCGGTTCGAATGTCAAATTCTTATCGGAAAAGATCTCACGCCCAAAAACAATATTTTCCAAAGGCTGCTTCGGTTTATGTTCGTCGCGTTGCTCCGTCAATGGGAGAAGTGCTTGCTGGGTAGGATGGGAACGGTCGGATACGGTATTTTCTGTAGCAGGCTTAATGATTTGGTTGATACCGGTTTGTTCTGTCCTGTGTTTGGCTATTTCTCTTTGTATTTGTTCCTCTGTCATCCCGGCAGCACGGGCTTTATCAATTAATTCCTGTGGGATTTGTGCCTGTATGGCAATTGATATCAGCAGGAGCAGGAATCCAATGATACATTGTGTCAGATACCGTTGTCTTGTCCGTTGACGATCTAACGGCTTTCGATGGCATAATACAACTTGTTTTTTGTCAAGATTTTTCATATTACTTTTTCTATTGTTTGAACGATTCGTTGGCTTGCAGTTCCGTCTCCATAGGGGTTTGCTGCTTGGCTCATACGGTTATAATAGGTATTGTCATCCAGTAAGTGGGACACTTCAGTTACAATCCGGGCGTAATCTGTTCCTACTAACTTCACTGTCCCTGCGTCAAGCGCTTCCGGCCGTTCTGTAGTGTCACGCATGACAAGCACCGGTTTTCCCAAACCCGGAGCTTCTTCTTGTATGCCTCCGCTGTCGGTTAGGACAAGTGTCGACTTCTCCATTAGATAGACGAAGGGAAGATACTCCAAAGGCTCTATAAAGAACAGGTTAGGGAGATAAGCATTTCCGAATATTTCGTGAATGGGCTTCCTTACATTTGGGTTCAAGTGCATGGGATAGACAAAGTCTACCTTTGTATACTGCTCTGCCAGAGTCTTTATTGCCAGACACATTTGGATAAATCCATCGCCGAAGTTTTCCCGGCGATGACCTGTTATTAAAACCAGTTTGCGGCTGTTTTGTTCGGCAGGTGGAGTGGTTTCATAACCTGCAGACATCAGTTCGGTGTCAAGTTGCTTAAGTAGGGTAGAATCTTTGCGGATAGTGGCAACAACATAATAAAGGGCATCGATAACCGTGTTACCGGTAATGAGAATCTTGTCCTTATCTATTCCTTCATGTATCAGATTGTTTCGGCTCAGGGGGGTAGGAGAGAAGTGCCAGGTGGCAATCCTTCCTGTGATCTGTCTGTTCATTTCTTCCGGCCAAGGACTGTAGATGTTGTGCGTGCGTAACCCTGCTTCTACATGACCGACCGGTATTTGTTGGTAGAAGGCTGCGAGTGCTGAAGCTGTCGAAGTTGTGGTATCTCCATGGACCAGGACGATATCTGGTTTCGCTTCCTGCAGAACTCCTCTCATTCCTGTCAGTACCCGGGCTGTTATATCGTAGAGGTCCTGTCCTTGCCTCATTATGTTGAGATCGTAATCGGGCTGGATATTGAAAAGCTTTAGGACCTGGTCCAGCATTTCCCTGTGTTGTCCGGTAACACAGACGATGGTTTCAAATTTATCTTTTTTCTGTTGGAAAGCTTTTACTAATGGCGCCATTTTGATTGCTTCAGGAC
>DXRF01000267.1 GCA_019411205.1 Parabacteroides sp.
CTTCCCGCCATATATATGATCGTTTGATGAAAGAACTGGACAAGAATCTTGCCTTGCGAGTGGTTCCGACAGATTCTACCGATTCTTGGTTGGTGTATGGACGCGGCGTTCTCCACTTGTCTGTCTTGATCGAAACCATGCGTCGTGAAGGTTACGAGTTGCAGGTTGGTCAACCGCAGGTTATTATCAAGGAAATCGACGGCGAGAAATGCGAACCGGTTGAACAGTTGACGGTCAATCTGCCGGAAGAATGTTCCAGCCGTATCATCGATATGGTAACCAAGCGCAAAGGTGAAATGACGATGATGGAAAGCAAGAACGACCGTATGCATCTGGAATTCACGATTCCTTCCCGTGGTATTATCGGTTTGAACAATGCTGTTCTAACTGCATCAGCCGGTGAGGCGATCATGGCACACCGTTTCCTCGAATACCAGCCGTGGAAGGGAGAGATCGAACGCCGTACGAATGGTTCTATCATCGCGATGGAAACGGGTACTGCCTATGCTTATGCTTTGAATAACTTGCAATCTCGCGGGCGTTTCTTTATTGCTCCGGGTGATGAGGTGTATGCCGGACAGGTTGTCGGCGAGCATACGAAAGACAATGACTTGGTGGTTAACGTGACGAAGTCGAAGAAGTTGACGAATATGCGTGCTTCCGGTTCGGATGATAAAGTTTCTTTGGCTCCTCCTACGGTGTTCAGCCTGGAAGATGCTTTGGAATATATCAAAGGTGATGAATATGTTGAAATCACCCCGAATAACATGCGTATGCGCAAAATCATCCTTGACGAAATTGAACGTAAGCGTCAGGGAAGATAAGAGCCGCATCATGACATATCATGCCGATAATGCAAATCATATGCCGGATTTGCGTTATCGGCATTTTTTACTCATTCTATGCCGGAATGCTTCTGTTTTAGTCTTCTCACTGTTCAAATAGATATGTTAAAATATAGTACCTGTAAGTGTAATTCCAAATACATGTACTACTGACCCCGTTTACATGGGGTAGTGATAACATTTTGTAAGTTGCATTCAACTGTTATATGGTTTGATTGTCAAATTAATAATGAATAATATCAAAAAATAAGGGGAGTCATTTACGTATACTGATTAATTTTGGCCGATTAAAAAACTTTAAATGGAAATGAAGAAAAAAATATATGCAGCGTTCGTATGCCTTTGTTGTGCCGTGGCGTCTCTCTCTGCCCAGGAACGCGTAGTAGAATTAACGAATCCGGATGAGAGCTGTACGAGCATTGCAGCCGGCAAATTGGCGACAACCGACGGTTCTGTCATGACTTCGCAGACGTGTGATGGAACTTCACGTACCTGGATGGAGGTCGTACCTGCTCAAAACTGGCCGGACACGGCAAAACTCGATCTTTATTGGGATCTCCGTCATACGGAAAGTAAAAACGACCGGTTGGGAGTGAAACTGAAAGGTTCTATTCCGCAGGTGCCTTATACATTCGCTTATCTGAATACCGGTTATCCTTGTATGAACGAGAAACAGCTGGCGATGGGAGAAACGACTATCGTGGGACGTAAGGAGCTGCGCAATCCCAAAGGCTTGTTCCATATTGAGGATTTGCAGGGGATTGCTTTGCAACGTTGCAGTACGGCACGTGAGGCGGTCTTGCTGATGGGACGCTTGGCAGAACAATATGGCTATCGTGATGGAGGGGAGTGTCTGACGGTTGCCGATAAGAAAGAACTTTGGTTTTTCGAGATTACAGGTGCGGGGCCGGAAGATATGGGGGCTTTGTGGGTTGCCCAACGCATACCGGACGATCATGTGACGGTATCAGCCAATACACCTCGTATTTCCGATGTCGATTTCAAGGACAAGGATAATTATATGTATAGCGAAGGACTGAAGGAGAAAGCACGGAAGTTAGGGTATTGGGATGGGAAAGAACCTTTCAAGTTTTGGAAAGTAATTCATGAAACAGGGAAGAAGCCTTTTACCATACGGGACTTTTTTGTTTTGAAAACGTTGGCCCCTTCTTTGAACTTGACGATGGACATGGAGGAGCTGCCTTTGTCTGTCAAGCCCGAACAGAAGGTTTCGTTGTCGGATATGAATCGTCTGCTGCGTGAAACCTATGAGGGAACGGAATGGGATATGACGAAAGACATGATGATTACGAAGAAGATCAAGGACAAAGACGGAACCGAACGCGATACAACATATAAAAGTCCGTTGGCCCAAAACTGGATGACGAATGACATGTTTGAATTCCTGAATGCGCAACGTGGTGAGAAGAAGATAGAAAAACAGCGGACAATATCGGTTGTTTGGTGTGCTTATTCTTTTGTAATACAGTGTCGTGATTGGCTGCCTGACGAAGTGGGGGGTGTTTGTTGGTGGTCGGAAGATAATCCGGGCGAAAGCCCCAGGGTGCCCTTGTTTGCCGGGATGACGGACGTCCCCGAAAGTTTTAAGGTGTGTGGACATAAGCGTTACCGTCCTGATGCCGCCCTTTGGACTTATCGGCGTACGAACCGCTTGGCTCAGGTGAGTTGGGGACATGGCCGTAAACTGATCGAACCTGCTGTCCTCTCTTTCGAACAGAAAGCGTCAGACGAAATGCCTCTGATAGAAAATAAGGTATCGGCCCTCATCCGGGAAGGTAAGAAAGAGGAAGCCCAAGCTTATCTTACCCGTTATTCCTTCGATTTTATCTATTCGACTTTGCGTTGTTGGGAGGAAATGGAAGGGCAACTTTGGCATAAGTTTGGACGGGGTTTCTGACCTAAAGCACCTTTTAATGCGAGTTCATCTTGGCTTTTTCCCGCTGTTTTTCGATTTCTTTTCGGTAGGAGAGTGGGTTTATGCCGGTTTTACTCCTGAAAAAGTAAGAGAAATAATCTGCTGATTCGAAATTGAGCTTCATTGCGATGTCTTGAATCGACATTTCCGTACTGCTCAGCAAATCTTTGATTTTGCTGAGTTTCAGTTGCAGCATGTATTGATGAGGGGCGATCCCGGTGTATTGCTTGAACGATTTTCTGAAATTGGAATAGCTCATGTTGATGGATTTTGCGATGTCCTCCGGTGTAAACTTGTCGTAAATATTTTCCCTCATCAGTACGCATGCTTCCTGTATTTTCTGCATGGAGGCCGGGCCATAATCTTGATTCTTGTTAATCGAATAGATCAAACCGATCGTATGCATCGTAATTCCCGCCAAAACAGCTTGGAATCCGGACTTCTGTGCCCTGGCACAGTCAAGCATTTTGGGGAAATGCTTGACAATTTGATCATTCATACCGATATGAAATATAGGGTTTGCGCGGTTAATAATTTCATTTAATAATTTTTCAAAATAATCACCTTGGAAAGTTACGTAATATTCATCCCAACCTATATTGGCAATAGGTTGGTAACTATGCCATTGTCCGGGGAAAATAAAGAAAGCGTCTCCTTTTGATATTTTCTTTTCTGAGCAGTTGATGGAAGAAAAAGTACCCTCTCCTTTTACAATATATACTAGTGCGAACTCGTCGATGATTCTTCCCCGGTCAGGATTGAATGTGTATCCAATTGGGTGACCTTTAAGGGGATAACTGTCTTTTGGATCAATAGACTGAAAGCCTATACCACTAATAGACATTCCCCAGATGTTCTCATCATTATTTGTCGGTAAATACTTTATGACATTATGCTTGCTGCGATCAAAATCCATTTGATGTTTATTTTGAGTATTTCAGAATAAAATGTTTCTCGCTTTAGAATTTACATTTATCTCTGTTTACAAAGATATTAAATTTATTACATCTGTCAAAAAGCAAGGGAAAAATATCATTTTTTCATGATTGTAAAGACTATAAAGGCGGATATTTGTGAAAATAAATATCGTTTAACCTAATAAGTTTGGAAATTATGAGAAATCGAATTCTATTTTTGCTATGTTTCCTATGTGTAGGATTGCAAGCATTTGCCCAGATTTCTATTTCAGGAAAAGTGATTGATGCAGGGGGGCTTGAACTTCCGGGCGTAAAT
>DXRF01000268.1 GCA_019411205.1 Parabacteroides sp.
CAAGTGGTATGAGCTTCGGCAGCCGTGAACAGGAAGTAAGTACCATTTCACGATCATTGAAAGGATTGGCAAAGGAACTGAACATACCGATCATTGCCTTGTCTCAGTTGAACCGTGGTGTTGAGGCACGTCAGGGGGCGGAAGGAAAGCGTCCGCAATTGGCCGACTTGCGTGAATCCGGTGCGATCGAGCAGGATGCCGATATGGTTTGTTTTATCCATCGTCCCGAATATTATAAGATAACGGAAGACGAGCGTGGTAATTCTTTGATCGGTCTGGCCGAGATCATTATCGCTAAGCACCGTAACGGTGCGGTCGGAGATGTCCGTCTTCGTTTCAAGAGCGAGTTCGCCAAGTTCATGAATGTGGACGAAGATGTTCCGGTCCGCGAGTTCTCCTCCAATATGAACGGTTCGGATCCGATGGAAGCCATGCCGCCTATACCGCCAGCCGGAGCCGATTTCCTGACGCCAGGAAATAATGAGGTGCCGTTTTAATTATTTTCTATCCCTTTTTCAAAACATAGGTGTTTTAAAATCAAAACATATATGGTTTGTTTGCAAAACACCTATGTTTTGAATTCAGATGTCTTTCCCTTTATATAATTGGTTCATTTGCCATCGGATGAATCTTTTCCGCTGATGTCCAGTATGTCCTTGACTGCATACCAAATTACGAACAGGACCATGACGCATCCGATTGCGATTCCTCCGACTCTGATGACTGTACCGATGTATTCTTCCATGTTTTCCAAGTATAATTTTCGTAAATATAGGAATAATATAACTGTATTCCTGTTTTTTCGGGAAAATATGGTGACGAAGTAACGTGGAGAGGCGGATACCTATCATAAATGACAGATATTTTATCAATTTTGTAACACTGTCTTGCGGTTATCTCCTTATTTTTGTTTTTTATAATTCTTAAATTCTTTGTATTTATGATAATTCCATTTAAGGTGAAGACCTTCTCATTTTTGTTGGCTTGTGCCTGCTCGACGGCAGGGATGGCGCAAGTAGTCAATGACTCTCCTGTCAGACAGGTGAAAATATCCGGTTATGTAGGGACTCGAATTGCGGATTGTATCGAACATCGTGTGAAAGCGCAGGACGTGGACCATTTGGTTGAACCGTTCCGCCATCAGAACGAAAAGTCACGCTGGCAAAGCGAATTCTGGGGAAAATGGATACAGGGAGCAATCGCTTCCTATCGTTATAATCGAGATCCGGAATTGTATCGGATCATAAAGGAGGCGGCCGAATCGCTTATGGCAACGCAACAGCCGAATGGCTATATTGGGAATTATGCACCGGAATACCAGTTGCAGCAGTGGGATGTCTGGGGGCGCAAGTATACATCATTGGGGCTGATCGCTTGGTATGATCTGTCGGAGGATAAGAAAGCATTGGAGGCGGCTTGTAAAGTTGTCGACCATTTGATGACGCAGGTCGGGCCCGGAAAGGTGGATATCGTCTCGACCGGCAATTATATCGGTATGCCAAGCTCGTCCATCCTCGAACCTGTCATGTATCTGTATAACCGGACGAAGGAAGAACGTTATCTTGATTTTGCCAAATACATTGTCGGACAGTGGGAAACACCCGGTGGCCCGCAGTTGATCAGCAAAGCCATTGCCGATGTACCCGTAGCCAACCGTTTTCCGCATCCGAAAACCTGGTTTTCGAGGGAGAACGGACAGAAAGCATATGAAATGATGTCCTGTTACGAGGGGTTGCTCGAACTCTATAAGGTAACAGGCAATCCACTTTATCTTTCTGTCGTGGAAAAGACAGTCGGGCATATCGTACGTGAAGAGATCAATGTGGCTGGATCGGGCAGTGCTTTCGAATGCTGGTATGGCGGGAAAGAACGGCAGACACAGCCTACCTATCATACGATGGAAACTTGCGTGACCTTTACTTGGATGCAGCTTTGTAACCGCCTGTTGCAGATGACGGGCAATTCCCTGTATGCCGATTATATGGAGACAGCCATCTATAATGCTTTGATGGCTTCTTTGAAAGCCGATGCTTCACAGATAGCCAAATACAGTCCGCTGGAAGGTTGGCGCCATGAGGGGGAGGAGCAATGCGGTATGCACATCAACTGCTGCAATGCGAACGGTCCGCGTGCTTTTGCCATGATCCCTCAATTCGCCTATCAGGTGCAGGATGATTGTGTCCGGGTGAATTTCTATGCTCCCTCGGAAGCAGAGTTGGTATTGCCGGGCAAGAAGCCGGTTCGGTTGAAACAAACGACCGAATATCCGCGGACTGATCAGATCGAGATAGAGGTCGATCCAGTGAAAGAGACGGTTTTCACCATTGCTTTGCGTATTCCGGCATGGAGCAAGATTGCGACGGTTTCCGTGAATGGAAAGCCGGAGGACGGTGTCCTGCAAGGTGCTTACTTGCCGGTAAACCGTAAGTGGAAAAAAGGCGACCGGATCACTGTCAAGCTCGATTTGCGTGCTCGTCTGGTGGAAAAGAATCAGGCGCAGGCCATTGTGCGCGGTCCGCTTGTCTTGGCTCGTGACAGTCGTTTTGGAGACGGTTTTGTCGATGAAGCGTCTGTTGTCGTGAGCAAGGACGGGTATGTGGAGTTGACTCCTGTGGAGGCTCCTGATTTTGCCTGGTTGGCTTTTACCGCCCCGATGGTGTTGGGTACGGACCTGGAAAGCAACCGAACCCCGAAACAGATTCATTTCTGTGATTTTGCTTCTGCCGGGAATACCTGGGATAAGACGCAGCGTTACCGGGTGTGGTTACCGAAGACATTGAATGTGATGCATTCGCCTTATAAACCGTACAACCAATAGATAAATAAAAATTCGTACCTTTGTATCCTAAAAAAATACAAGATACGTGGAAGAATATCTGAAACAATTGAATGAAAGTCAGCGCGAAGCAGTTGTCTATACTGACGGGCCTTCGCTTGTAGTAGCAGGAGCCGGATCGGGAAAGACACGCGTGCTGACTTACAAGATAGCCTATCTGTTAAAGCAGGGGCTACCTCCTCAAAGCATTCTGGCACTTACTTTTACCAATAAGGCGGCACGCGAGATGAAAGAGCGTATCGCTTCCCTGACGGACGAACGAACGGCACGGCGATTGTGGATGGGGACGTTCCATTCTATCTTTTCCCGTATTCTCCGTTCTGAGGCGGAGCGTATCGGTTATCCGTCCAATTTTACCATTTACGATGCGACAGATTCCAAAAGTCTGCTTCGTGCCATTATGAAGGAGATGCAGCTCGACGACAAGGTGTATCGGCCGGGAATGGTACAGAGCCGTATCTCGAATGCGAAAAATGCGCTTATTACCTATAAGGCATACGAGCAGAACAAGGAGTTGGTGCAACATGATATAGATTCGAAAGTTCCTTTGTTGCGTGAAATATATAAGCGGTATCAGAATCGTTGCCAGCAAGCGGGAGCGATGGATTTTGACGATTTGCTGCTGCAAACGAATATACTTTTCCGTGATCATCCGGACGTATTGGAGAAGTACAGGTGCTTTTTTCAGTTTGTGCTGGTGGACGAGTATCAGGATACTAATTTTGCCCAACATCTGATTGTACAGCGCTTGTGCGAAATGCACCGGCGTATCTGTGTGGTTGGAGATGATGCGCAAAGTATCTATTCTTTCCGGGGAGCCAATATCGATAATATCCTGCAATTCAAGAACCGGTATCCAGGTTGCCGTATTTTCAAACTGGAACGGAATTACCGTTCGACGCAGAATATCGTAAATGCAGCGAACAGCCTGATCCATAAGAACACGAAGCAGATTCAAAAAACCGTTTATTCGGAAAAGGAGGAAGGAAGTAAGGTGTCTGTTTGTTCGTCCTATTCCGATTATGAAGAGGGATATGCCGTTGCCGGTAGGATTAACGATATGAGGATGCGGAATTATGATTATGCCGATTTTGCTATCCTATACCGGACAAATGCACAATCACGCATTCTGGAAGAGGCCTTGCGTAAAAGGGGAATTCCTTATAAGATATATGGA
>DXRF01000269.1 GCA_019411205.1 Parabacteroides sp.
GACTCTTCCTTACCCAAGGCTTCCGTTATGTCGAAGATATGCGGACCTTTGCCTTCGCCGACAAGAGCCAGGCGGGTTGCATTCATTATATTTCCCAAATGGTAGCCTTTGCTTTCAATCCAAGCTTTTACCTCTTCTTCCGTACCTTCGATATCGAAAGGTTCACGTGCGCGAAGCACTTCGATCAGTTCGGCAAGTTGGACGGCACTGTCTTCCTTCCAGCGTTTCTTACGCGTCTTTTCGTCATATTCCGTCGGAGCGATAAAGAAGAAGGAGCAGAGATTCCACAAATCTTTGATAAAGGTGGCACGGTCTTTCATCATGGCTACGACCTTTTCCACGTATGCCGGATCGGCTTTCACGCCATGGCTTTCGAGGATCGGCATAAAGAGAGCTGCCGCTTCCTTGTTGTCCATAGCCTGGATATAATGATGGTTGAACCATTTTCCCTTTTCATAATCAAACTTGGCCCCGCTCTTGCTGCAACGGCTCAGGTCGAAGCTACGGATCAGTTCGTCCATACTCATCACTTCCTGATCATTGCCCGGATTCCATCCTAACAGAGCCAGGAAATTGACAACTGCTTCGGGCAGGTAACCGCTCTCACGATAGCCTGAAGAAACCTCGCCGCTCTTCGGGTCATGCCATTCCAACGGGAACACTGGGAAGCCCAGACGATCGCCATCACGCTTGCTCAGCTTGCCGTTTCCTTCCGGCTTCAGTAGCAAAGCCAGGTGTGCGAACCGGGGCATCGTGTCTTCCCATCCGAAATAGCGGTACAACAGTACGTGAAGCGGAGCACTCGGCAACCATTCTTCACCACGGATCACGTGCGTCACTTCCATCAAATGGTCGTCTACGATATTGGCCAGGTGGTAAGTCGGCAACTGGTCGGCCGATTTATATAAAACTTTATCATCCAGGATAGAAGAGTTGATAATCACTTCGCCACGGATCAGGTCGTTTACATGGATATCTTCATCCGGTTCGATCTTGACGCGGACCACATACTGGTTGCCAGCATCAATCAAGGACTTCACTTCTTCTTCGGAAAGAGTCAGCGAGTTGCGCATCTGCATACGGGTAGACGCATCATACTGGAAATTGGGAATTTCCTTTCGTTTGGCATCCAACTCCTCAGGGGTGTCGAATGCGATATAAGCATGGCCGGCGTCCAGCAACTGATCGACATACTTCTTGTAAATATCCCGGCGTTCACTCTGACGGTAAGGGCCGTACTCGCCTCCAAAACCGACACCTTCGTCAAACTTGATTCCCAACCAGGTAAGCGCTTCTATAATATAGGCTTCCGCTCCGGGAACAAAACGCTGCGAGTCGGTATCTTCGATACGGAGAATCAGATCTCCACCATTCTGTTTGGCAAACAGATAATTGTATAAAGCTGTACGAACACCTCCGATATGCAAGGCCCCTGTGGGACTCGGTGCAAAACGGACTCTAACTTTCCTTTGAGTCATAATCTTTTTAATTGACAATTAACAATTGACACTTGACAATTGCTCATTGTCAAGTGTCTGCGTTTTACTGTGGCAAAAGTAGCCCTTTTTTTTCTCTTAGTAAACTTTTTTATGTACATTTCGCCTTTCAATCAAGGAACGATAGATTTTTAGTGCTGATAAAAAACATATTACTTATGAAGGTAAAGAACTATAGTATACATCCGAGTGTCTATTTTATCGTGGCGGCCTTATTGATCGCTTACTTCTTTCCGAGGGAAGGAAAGTTCCGTTACCAGTTCTACGAAGGGAAACCTTGGCGGTACGGGTTGCTCACTGCTCCAAGCGACTTTCCGATCTACAAAACCGATGCGGAAGTACAGGCCGAACGCGATAGTGCCCTCAAGAAGTTCGAACCTTATTACCGGCAGGATGCCACAATCGAATCCAAAGAGATAGACAAACTCCGCACCGACTACCGAGGTACACTGAGGAACCGGGCGACTCCGGCCTATATGCAATATATCGAAAACAGTTTGCAGAAGCTATACCGGGACGGTATCATTTCTACCCAGGATATGGATGAACTCAAGAAGGAGAAATATCCCCGCATCAATCTGCTCGCAGGCAGCGTAGCGCAACCCCACTACAGCAGCGAGTTCTTTACGGTCAAGACGGCGTATGAGTTTATCATCAACAATTGCCCTTCCTACTTGGACAAGTCGATATTGCAATCCTGCGATATCAACAACTATTTGGTAGAAAATGTCACATACGACAAGACGATGTCTGATAAAGTCAGGGAAGATATCCTGAACAGCATCCCGCTGGCCAACGGCATGATACAAGCGGGAGAGCGTATTGTCGACCGGGGCGAGATCATCGACAACCATACTTACAACGTACTTCGTTCCCTTAAGATCGTACACGAGACCAAGTCCGGAGGGGCCCAGCGGCAAGGTATCATCATGGGAGGCCAGTTCGTGCTGGTATTCGGGATTCTCTTCTGCTTCTGGCTGTACCTGTGGTCTTTCCGGTTGAAAATCCTGCATAACAGGAGGAATGCGCTTTTCCTCGTACTATGCGTATTCGTGAGTTGCATCCTGACAGAACTTTGCGTGACGTACGGATTGTTCAACGTCTATATCCTTCCGTTCGCCATTGTGCCGATTGTCGTGCGTACGTTCTTTGACTCGCGCACGGCACTGTTCACACACCTGATCATCGTGCTGATCTGCTCGCTGATGGTACCTTTCCCGCACGAGTTCCTGTTGCTACAGGTGATTGCCGGCATGGTTGTGACATTCAGCTTGAAAGATTTGTATGAACGCTCCCAACTGATCCGTTGCGCTTTCTTCATCTTCATGTCTTACACGCTCTGCTACATCAGCCTGTCCATCTACCAGGAAGCGGACTTCAAGAAGATCAACTGGATGATGATGCTCTATTTCGGTATCAACTTCATCTTGCTGATGTTTACATACATATTAGTATATATGCTGGAAAAGACATTCGGCTATGTGTCCAGCATCACGCTGGTCGAGCTTTCCAACATCAACACTCCGATCCTGAAAAAGCTGTCCGAAATATCTCCGGGAACCTTCCAGCACTCCTTGCAGATGTCGATCTTGGCATCGGAAGCGGCTGCCGCCATCGGGGCGAACGCACAGCTTGTACGTACAGGAGCCATGTATCATGATATCGGCAAGATGGCAAATCCGGCATTCTTCACCGAAAACCAAAGCAGCATCAATCCGCACGGCCAGCTATCGTTCGACCAAAGTGCGAAAATCATCATCAACCATGTAAACGACGGTGTCAAGATCGCAGAAAAAGCGATGTTGCCAAAAGCCATCATCGACTTTATCCGTACCCATCACGGACGCGGAAAAGCCAAATACTTCTACAACTCTTTCAAGAACCAATATCCCGATCGCGAGATAGACGAAGAGGCTTTCACCTATCCGGGTCCGAACCCGTTCTCGAAAGAGACGGCCGTCCTGATGATGGCCGACTCTGTCGAAGCGGCCTCCCGTAGCCTGAAAGAGCATACGGAAGAAAACATACGCGCCTTAGTCGACAAGATCATAGATGGGCAGATCGACGATGGACTGATGCGAAACGCCCCGCTGACATTCAAGGATGTGGAAACAATCAAGAATGTCTTTGTGGAAAAACTGAAGATCATGTATCATACGCGGATCAGTTATCCGGATTTGAAGAAAGGGAAAGATTCATAAATTCCAGTAATCCCGCACAAGCATCTTCCAGCAGATCGAGAACCAACTCAAAGCCTTCCGCTCCGCTATAATACGGATCGGGGACATGGTCGTACAGTTTGTTCCGGGAATACTCTGTCATTTGATGTATCTTTTCCACGGATTCCAGATCCGGGGCTTTTCGTTTAAGATCGTCTATGTTGCGGTGGTCCATGCCGATGATCAGGTCGAAGTCAAAAAAATCTTCCGTACATACCGGACGGGAGATCGAATCCAACTTATATCCCCTGCGAGCGGCATGCGAACGCATACGCGGATCAGCCTTCTCTCTGT
>DXRF01000027.1 GCA_019411205.1 Parabacteroides sp.
TATAAGTAGTATTATTTAATAAACAAGTTTTATACAGTTTTTTTTGAAAAATAATTGCAGACAAGATAAAACATTGTACCTTTGCCATATATAAACGAAGTCGCAAAAGGTACATGTTAGTGCATAAAGTCCTTTTCGACACTATAGTCCAAAAGCAATATGAAAAACAGTAGTCCCAAATATATCGAGATAAGCAAAGCGATAATAGCAAAGATCGAAGCCGGAGAATTATTACCGGGCGACAAAGTTCCTTCAGAAAACGAACTTATCAATATGTATAAGATCAGTAATACGACTGCAAGGAAAAGCCTTCTGGAAGTGGAACTGCAAGGTTGGGCCAGCCGGATCAAGGGGAAAGGGACATTTGTCCTGAATCACTCCGAAGACAAACATCTTACCCGTATATTGGGTTCTTTCCATGCCATCAAAGAAAGTTTTAGTGACAACCTGGTAAAGGAAGGTTTTACCCCGAAAAACGTAACACTTGAAAAGACCATCATTGATAGTGGAATATCCATCAATATCAATGGGAAAAACTATATAATAGAAGGCAATGTTCTGAAAATACGCAGACTCCGGTATGCGAACGAACTGTTATTGAAAGACGAAACCCGCTATGTCTCAATGGCCCTTTGCCCCAAAATGAATATGATGGAACTGAACCAGGCTTTTCTAAAAATATATGAAGATAAATATCATCTGAAATTGGACAGCGTGCAAAGAACCCTCAGTACGACCGTCACATATCCAGAAGAAGAAAATAATTATTTCGAGAACAATCTTCCGCTCTCCGTTTTTATACTGGACAGCGCCGTAATCTGTGAGAACCAGAAAATAGTAGAGATCGAACACTCCCTATACAGAGGGGATAAATATAAATTTTCAATCCATACAAAACCGCAACTAATCAGTGAAAAGAGATAGCAGACCTTATTCTGCTTTTAAACTTTTTATATCTTTGTGTCGGATTGTACAAAGTATATAAGACAACAAACAAAAGAATCTCAAAATCACAGACTTCATGATGGCAAAATATCTCCGTCTGTTATTGATCTTGCTGCTTGGGGCAGTAACATCTTGTAAGACGACACAACAAATACCGCAGCAACTGACTGGAAAAGAGGCGAAACGGGAATTTCGCGGGGCTTGGATACAGACAGCTTTCCAGGGAGAATATAAGGATATGACACCTGCACAAATGCGGAAAGACTTTATCCGCAAACTCAATTATCTGCAAAAATGCGGGATCAACGCCATCATCTTCCAGGTGCGCCCGGAAGCCGACGCTTTCTATAAATCGGACATCGAACCCTGGAGCCGTTTCTATACCGGCAGACAGGGACTCGCTCCGGACGGAGACTTCGACGTGATGGCTTTCCTGATCGAAGAATGCCATAAACGAAATATGGAATTCCACGCTTGGCTGAACCCTTACCGGGCAAGCACAGCCGGAAATACCCGCTTTGCCGATTCGCATATATATAACAAGCATCCGGAATGGTTCGTGACCTACAACAAGCAAATCCTCTTTGATCCGGGATTACCGGAAAGCCGGCAGTTCATCTGCCGCGTGGTACGGGATATCGTAAGCCGCTACGATGTAGACGCGATCCATATGGACGACTATTTCTATCCCTATCCGGTAGCGGGCATGTCTTTCCCGGACGACAAAAGTTTTCAAAAATACGGCCTGAACAAAGGATATAAAGCATCACAGCGTGCAGACTGGCGAAGAGAAAATGTGAACAAGCTGGTTCGCGAGATCAAACGCACCATCCTACTATCCAAACCGTGGGTGAGATTCGGCATCAGCCCGTTCGGCATCTACCGCAACAAAAAAAGCACCCCCGACGGTTCAGGCAGCAACACCAACGGATTGCAAAACTACGACGACCTGTATGCAGACGTGACACGCTGGGTAAAAGAGGGTTGGATAGACTACAACATTCCACAGATATACTGGGAGATCGGACATCCGGCAGCCGACTATATCACGTTGATCCAATGGTGGAACAAAAACGCGACGCGGGAAGGCACGCATCTGTACATCGGCCAAGACGTAGCACGCACCATGAAAGCGGACCAGCTCACCCGCAAGATGCTTTACGAACGTTCGCTCTCGAAAGTAAAAGGCAATTGCTTCTGGCCTGCAAACGAAATACTCTGGAACAACAAGGGGGTGGCCGACAGCCTGAAACGGAACTACCACCGCCATCCGGCATTGATCCCGGCCTACACCCATCTGCACAACCGGGCTCCGCAGGAGGTCAAGAAACTGAAAACCGAATGGACAGCCCAGGGTTATATGTTGCACTGGCAGGCGGAACAGAGCAAGACCAATCCCGAATTGGCAAGCTATTTCGTCATTTACCGCTTCGAAAACAAGGAACCGGTCAATCTGGACGATCCTTCTAAGATCGTAGCGATTACACGCGAGACAAACTATCTGCTGCCCTACAACGACGGGAAGCGCAAATACCGTTACGTAGTCACAGCCGTAGACCGTTTCCATAATGAAAATCAAGGTAAAAGCAAAAAGGTAAAACTTTAAACCCAGCCACGGATGTCAGATTTTATCTGTCAGAAATATACAGACTGTTCTTCTTGCTCGCACTATCAGAAGCAGATATTCAAATACCGTTCTTTCCTAAAAGGAATGATGATCCCGAAAGAACGATGTTCACAAAATACGATCTATTTTCTGATATCCGGCTCCGTTCGGGTAACCAGCGACGAGCATCCAGGTACGGTATTCCATGACGGACAGTTCATCATGCAACCGATCGGTTCACGCGTAGAGTTCCACATCCTGGAATCTACGGAATGCATCCTTTACCTGTTCGAGACGCCACAAAACATCTGTACCGACCGTTTCAACAAAGGGCTGGAACTGGCGAAAGAGTCTCCCATGCTCCCGGTCATCATGGATATGTGTTTCCCTTTGCGCCTTTTTATCAACGGGCTCAAAATATACCTCAACAACGATCTCCTATGCACGGAATTCCTGAAAGCCAAGCAGACGGAGTTACATTTCCTGCTCAACTGCTACTATACCTTGAAAGAGATTGCCAATTTCTATGCACCTATATATAGGCATAGCAAAACATTCCGCTACTTTGTCATGCAAAACTACCTGAAAGCAAAAGATGTCGAGTCTTTTGCGCAATTAGGAGGATATAGCACTCCCACCTTCCGGCGTTTATTCAAAGAGACATTCGGAGAGCCGGCTTATCAATGGATGACCAAAAAGAAATGCCTGGATATACTGAACGACCTGACAACCACGAATACAAGCATATCCGAGATCTGCTATAAGTACGGCTTCGAATCCTTGTCTAACTTTTCCCACTTCTGCCGGGCCAACTTTGGCAAATCTCCGCGTGCCATCCGCAACGAGAAAGATGAAAACGTGTAGAATCTTCCGCTCTCATGAAACAACTAATCCGGAACATACCCTAAACTAACCCGAAAGTCATAGTAAACTAATTCAAAACATACTGCATATTATTTATACATAGTACTACCTATCGCGAATACATAGTGCTACATATCACCAATTAGTAGTACCACCTATAGGCAACAGGCAGTAACTACCTATACCTACTTTACTATATGTCAGCAATTAGTTTCCAGGGTGTTTTGACTTAGTTAATGGCACGAAACGGATTAGTCTGCCGGTTATCGGAAACCGACTCCGGATAATGTCGGATAATAGAACCGGCATTAGAACGACATCTCTTATAATTATTTATTTATCAATCTGATAAGAGCAAAACATGTCGGATGTCGAACATTTTCACATTTTCTCTATAAAATATTAAACCTGTTCGTGTAACGGCCCGTATTTACCGGACACGGGAAACACAACACAGACAGACAGGGACAAAACAGAATCGAATGCTAAAATGCACATCCGGACAGATTTATTCCGTATCTTTGTAGAATAAACCATTTAGTATTGGGGGTATATGAAATTTAAACTTATCACTCTGTTTATCATCCTTTGCTTAGGATTCACAAACTGTTCCGAGACCGAGACTCCGGAGCCCCGGTCAACCCGCACCATCTTAGTCTATATGATAGCCAACAACAACCTCAACAGCTTCGCCTCGAAAAACATAGAAAGCATGATAAAAGGAGCGACCAGCAAAAACCTCAACGGAGGGAACCTGATCGTTTATTATGCTCCTGCCGGCTCAAACCCGGAGCTTCTCCAGATAAAAGAAGAAAACGGCGTTGTCAGGAAATTCCACCTGAAGGACTATGAAAAGCAGAATTCGGCCGACCCGGACGTGATGCGGAGTGTGATCAATGAAGTAATCGCACAATATCCGTCAGACAGTTACGGACTGGTGCTATGGAGCCACGGGACAGCCTGGCTTCCTTCCGACTATCAGAATAAACTGAAAGCATTCGGACAAGACGGCAACAACTGGATGGAGATCGACGACCTGGCAAAGGGGCTGCCGGATGACCTGCTTGACTTTATCCTGTTCGATGCCTGCTACATGGCAAGCATCGAATGTGCATATGAGCTTAGAAACAAAGCGGAATATATCTTGGCTTCTCCCACCGAGACACTGGCAGACGGATGGCCTTATGAGGAGATGATGCCGCAACTGTTTGCCACCGACCTGCAACTGGAAAAGGTTGGAGAAACATTCTATAATCACTACCTGAACGACTCCAATCCGTATGCGACCGTATCGCTTATGAAAACAAGCGAACTGGATGATCTGAGAAGCGCAACACATGATATCTTGGCAGATAAGACTGAAAGCGATATTTACAACCTCGATCTAAAGAAAATGCAAAGACTGGAATATTTATACCGTAGCCCAGGAATGCTTTATGACTTCAATGATTATATCAAGCAGTTGGCGACAGCCGAACAATACGATCGTTTCATCAGTTGCCTGGATAAAGCAGTTGTCTACAAGGCCCATACGCCAAAGTCTTACTACGCTGCCATAAGAGATGCATTACCGATCAACAGCTATTGCGGCCTGACCGTTTTCGTCCCGCAAGAATCTCTACCCAAAATGCTCGAATGGTATAAACAAAGAGTTAGCTGGTATAAGGCAGTTTATGAATAATTATTCTATCACCGGATCAGAAAAGCCTTTTTAAAACGTTTCACCATACCTTCGGGGTGATATATTTCAGCATAGAAGATATAGACACCTGTTTGCAGCGGGCTTCCGTTGTTGGCTACGCCATTCCATGTGATTTTACCGGAGGTACCTAACAACTCATGATTGGATATCTCGGCTACACGCAGGCCGGAGGTATTGAAAACGAAAGCACGACAGCTATATCCCGAACGGTCGAGCAGGTAGGAGACGGTGTAACTGCCGGATTCTTCTATCCACACGGGAGGTTCTATTCCCGTAGCAGCACCGCCCGACGAAGCATCTTTGTATTGGGAGTTCCGATAGCCGGGTGTACCGTAACCTGCCGTTTCGGAAGCGGAAGTCCAGTTTGCCGCCTCTTGCGTAACAGCATCCGGATCGATACGTTCAAGGGCGACTCCCTTTTTATTTTTGACAGAATGGGCATGCCATTTAGACGAATAGGCGACTTCATCTATTATTATTTCATCTGCTGTACGAAACAAGACCAAGGTAGAAGATGTATTGGCAAGGACAGGAAGTTTCGCCAATCCGAAAAGAGCAGACGGATCAACTATATCATAAAAAGAGGTCACGCCTTCCAGATTCTTAGTCAGGAGGAGGTAGTTGCCTGCTTTCAGAGCATACGGGACTGAAGCCAAAGGATAGCGGGTGCTGAGGGTTCCGTCCGATTTACGGATGGCGACAGAAAGGGTAGACAAAGACAAGGAATGCTCCGAACGGTTATACAATTCGATATATTCGCTACCTCCGGCATACGGGTCGGGGAGCAACTCGTTAATAATGATTTCTCCGGGTTGGACCGGTTGTGTGGTTTCCGGAATGTCGGGTTCATCAGGATTATCCGGGACATCGGGGTTGTCAGGATCTGTCGGCAGCTCTTCCTCCTTACCGGGAGAAGAATTAGCAGAACCGGGAGTTCCGCCACGCGGATCGATGGAAAGATGCCAGCCTGAAACAGAACGTTCCCAGGATTTTCCGGCTGTGGCTTTGGCATAGGTAACCGAGTCGATTAAAGTTCCCGAAGCATTATAGAGATGCAACAAAGCTCCTTGATCGTTTAAAGCCGGAAACTTCTCTATCGGAACAAGCAATGCCTTATCAGCGGCCGGCAAAGATTTTCCGCTGTCATACAAAACGGCATAGCTTCCTGCACCCAGTGTTACATCGGGTAACTTTTTAACTTTTTTGCCTGTCACATTCCTGTATTCCCATCTGTTCAAAGATATCGGCACGGGGGTTTTGTTGTATAATTCCACATACTCGACCATTCCCTCGGCATTGCCCGGCTTTGCCATCACCTCATTTAACCGGATAGAACCGGGCAAAGCATCAGCGGCATCTTTTCCATCTTCCCCTTCCACCTTAAATTCCACCTCTTCCGAAAAATCGGAAAGATTGTTACCCGACAGATCAGTCACCCCCTGATAAGAGATTGTATATTTTTTACCTGCCTCCATCTCTTTTTCGAAAAGAGCACTGATCACGGTCTTCTTTTCCGTATCCGCATAAACCTTCCTATAGGCTGTCCCAATATCGGAGATACGAAAAACAGCCCCTTCTATTTCAACAGGTTTATCAAAAGCATAGCGCAGCGTGGAAGCCGACACCGGGCCTACATCAAGCAATTGTGGCAAAACCACGGGAGAAGGTTCGGGTTCATCCGGTTCGAGCGGAGTCGGTGTGAGCCGACCGGAAACACGGACATTATCAATGCTGAATAAACCGCTTCGGGCTTTCGTATAATAGAAGGTAAAAATCATATTCCCCCGTTCCGGTGGAGCGGCAACCGCGTACAGGCAATTTCCTTCCAACTTATAATTGGGCGTTCCTTCGGTCCGGCTGTATAAGGTCCACTGTTCATTATTTTCCAACTTCACTTTGATATGCAAAAGCAACGGCATGTCTGCAAAGTCTGTGCGCGGTGCAATCAATTCGGTTTTTCCATGACGCATCAATCCCAACTCTTTTGTTCCGGTATTCCCGATGCGCACATAATAATAACGCTCCGCATTTTCCTGATACAAATACACACACAACTTATTGTCATTACTCGGAGCCTGCTGCATATGCACATCAAACTCCCATTGCATATTTGCCGAATACTGAATCTCCTTTCCTACAGACAAATTTCCTGCCTTTCCAGGTTGTATAACAAGCTGAAGCCTCCCCGCTTCATTTATTCTAAACGAATCCCGATCCTTGCCGATCCAGTCGGCTCCCAACTCCGGTCCATCAAACATCTCATTCACCTGTGAATTCACACAAAAAGGAAGTAATACGAAGAGAAAAAGAATAAATTGTTTCATAGCCTTCTGGTTTTGTTTATAATTTGTATATCTTTGCACCCCAAAGCGTTGTAATAAAGGAAGCGCAGAACTTTCTGTATACGCTGTAAAGATATATTATTTTTTCTATAAACAAATTAATTAGTGCTCAAAATGAAAGTAGCAATTGTTGGAGTGAGTGGAGCCGTAGGACAAGAATTCCTGCGCGTACTTGACGAGAGAAACTTCCCGATGGATGAGCTTGTGCTTTTTGGCTCATCTCGCAGTGCCGGACGTGTTTATACTTTCCGGGGTAAACAGATTACCGTCAAGGAGCTTAAGCATAACGACGACTTCAAGGGAATCGATGTTGCTTTTGTTTCGGCCGGTGGCGGTACTTCTGTCGAATTTGCAGAAACCATTACGAAACATGGTACTGTGATGATCGACAATTCCAGCGCATTCCGCATGGACAACGACGTACCTTTGGTAGTTCCCGAAGTGAACCCGGAAGATGCACTGAATCGTCCGCGCGGTATCATTGCCAATCCGAACTGTACCACCATCCAGATGGTCGTTGCATTGAAGGCAATCGAAGGCCTGTCGCACATCAAACGTGTACACGTATCGACTTACCAGGCTGCCAGCGGTGCAGGCGCAACAGCTATGGCCGAACTGGTAAAACAATATGAACAACTGTTGAAAGGCGAAGAACCGACTGTAGAGAAATTCGCTTATCAGCTGGCTTACAATGTCATCCCTCACGTAGACGTATTTACGGATAACGGCTACACTAAGGAAGAGATGAAGATGTATAACGAAACACGCAAGATCATGCACTCCGACATCGAAGTGAGCGCAACTTGTGTACGTGTTCCGGTTATGCGTGCCCACAGCGAAGCGACTTGGGTAGAAACAGAACGGCCGATCAGCGTAGAGGAAGCCCGTAAGGCGTTTGCCGAAGCCGAAGGTGTCATTCTGCAGGACGAACCGGCAAAGAAAGACTATCCGATGCCGTTGTTCATCGCAGGAAAAGACCCTGTTTACGTGGGCCGTATCCGTAAGGACATCACAAATCCGAACGGCCTGACTTTCTGGACGGTGAGTGACCAGATCAAGAAAGGTGCAGCCTTGAATGCCGTACAGATCGCAGAATATCTGTTGAAGGTAAAGAATATCGGATAAGCGATATTGGGATATAAAGAAAAGGGATGATCTTTGCAAAGGTCATCCCTTTTCTTTATTATTTCATTTCCTTCTTATTTCATTTCCTTCAACCCCTCTTCCAGTGTATGCGGGCGATAGGCCAGTTCACGCTTTGCTTTCTCGATGGACAAGCCGCTATAGCGGGGGCGCAGCGTTGCCTCCTTCATCTCTTCTGTCGTAACGGGACGGATCAGGGAACGGTCCAACCTGAAGTAATCGGCTACACGGTACGCCATTTCGGCGATAGACAGATTTTCCCCGCCACAGATGTGATAAAGACCGGAATTGCTGGAATATACAAGTTTCCCCACACCATCTGCGATATCTGCCACCCAAGTCGGCGTACGATACTGATCGGAAACGACACGGATCTCCTGCCCTGCCTCCAAACGGTTCTTGACCAGTTGCAGGACATTGCCATGCTGTCCTGGCAATGCTTTCCCGTATACGACAACCACACGGGCAACTGCATAGTCGTGGCAGATCCTTGCAACCGCCTGCTCTCCCTGGTATTTGGTCATGCCATAGTAGTTAAGCGGAGCAGGCATATCCTCTTCCGTATAGAGACGGTTGCTTTTTCCGTCAAACACAAAATCCGTCGACAGATGAATGAAACGGCTTCCCTGCTGCTCGCAACAGTGCGCCAAGTTTTCCACCGCCGCCACATTCATCGCGTATGCCTCCTCACGATGCTGCTCGCAGTAATCAGGAACGGAAAGAGCCGAACAATTGATAACGACATCGGGGCAGACATGATCGAACAAGACTTCCACTGCCGGATAATCATTAATATCCATCCGGACAAAGGTGTGATTTCCTTCCGGCCGGATATCCGGATGAAGTGAACAGCCGATGGTCTCGCATCTCCCATCCGATGAAAGACTGTCCAGAATTCTCCGCCCCACAAAGCCGTTAGCCCCTATAACCAATATCTTTTTCATCAGAACATATAGATCAAAACACCCAACACACGGTGGTTTGTCACCGAATGTGTGTTCTCTATTTTACCATTTTCCGCATTCATATCTCCATACCAGGCAAGAGAGGGGCTGTATTCCACTCCCAATTTCCAGTGAGGTAGATTATAAGAGAGTTGGAGGTTGGTGGTAAACACCTGGTCCACCTCCAGTCCGACACCATAGGTCGGCCCGACGATCGTTTTTCCCGTTCCTAAGTTCTTCAGATAGCCGACAAAGATTCCCGGCTTCCACTTCTTGCCATAGACCACATTCAACCAGGTCATGGAATGGCGGTAAGGCGTATACTCCTGTTCTCCTGTACGCGGATCGACAGAGGTAACGGCATACCCTCCCAACATAGAGGCTTGCGTCAGGTTGGAAGCCAGCAAAGTCTTACCGGCAATCACCCAGTCACGCGTCGTATATTTGGCATGTGCCTCGAAAGAAAGGGAGGTGATCCGCTCGTTCACCTTATACACACGGTCGTCTACCGTCGTCTGCTGCCGGGGCTTCAAGGACAACATTTCCATGCCGACACCGGCAATCAAACCGTCCGCCTTATAATCAGCCGAAACGTAGACTTCCGGGATACAGCTGTTCTTTATATATTCCTCGCTTTTTCCGTTCGGGCCGGCAGACAAATACTGCAATTGCCACAGCACGGCTCCCGTCAGCTGCAACCCTTTGCCCGACGTGTACCGGTAACGGATCTGCGGACTCCGGTTAAAGGGCTGGAAAGGAGCACCGGTCGAAAGGTTCAACATTTGCGGAGATACATCGCCGAACAACGGATGCCAGGTTTGTCCCACCAGCACTGCCGATTTTCCCCAATCCAGGTTGACATAAGCATGGCGAATACGCAAGACCGCCCAGTTACTCCCGGAGCCGCGAAAGTCCGCCTCTAACTTGGCCGTCGTCACGGCTTTCCCGATATTCGGTCCCTTCACGTCCACTCCCAGACGGGAATAAAGCAGATAGAAACTACCATTTGCCGTGGCATTCAGGTCATTCCCATCGGCATCCAAATTCTTGTCTTTCGGATAAAGATAGAAAAGCCCGTCTACCGTCTCGGCATTGGCACGGGAATTATAAAACAGGTCACCACGCACCTGTCCATAAAATTTATAAGAAAAATTCTTTTTCTGAGCATAACCGGCCATCACCATACACAGGGCCGCAAAGAGTAGGAAATATCTTTTCATTGTCCGTCTTTTCAAATTGATTGCAAAGGTAAGGAAGTTTGCTCTCACTACAAAATGTCTTTTCCAAGGGTTAGAGAGTTACGGTCTACAAACACGGGGCCGTTTCCCTGTTTTTGTGGAAACCGTGAGCATCAGGAATCCAGCCAACCAGCCACTTAGAAATAATACATCACAAGCCCCAGTACACGATGGTTCGTGACACTATGCGTATTTACAACCTTGCCGGAGGCTTTGTCCGTATCACCATACCAAGCTGTCGCCGGCATATATTCCATACCGATCTGCCAATGGGGCAGATTGTAGGAGAAAGCGATATTGGTAGAGAAGACCTGGTCTATATCCAATCCCATGCCATATTTGGTGGCGGAAGCCAATGCGTCGGCCGTTCCCAAATTTTTGGTATAACCGGCAAAGAAATGCCCTTTCCATTTCGTCCCGCAGGTGAAATTAATCCAGGAGGTGGAGTGGCGGAAAGGCGTATATTCCTGCTCGCCGTTATCCGGATCGATGGAGCTGATGCCATAACCGCCGATCAATGCCGTATGATCCAGACAAGAAGCCATCAGGCTCTTGGCGGCAAAAGTAAAATTACGCCCGGTATATTTGACATGAGCCTCATAGGAGAGCGCCGTCATACGTTCGTTCACCTTATAAGTCTTTTCATTCCAGACCGAAGACGTACGGGGTTTCAGGGAAATCAGATGTACACCGCCACCCGCCAGCCAGCCACCGGCGGAAGCATAATCGACTCCGAGATAGAATTCCGGCACGCAGCTATTCTTGATATATTCTTCGCTCATACCGTTCGGACCGCTCGACAAGTACTGCAACTGCCAAAGGGCGGAAGCCGTCAGCTTTACTTTCCCCGCCTTATACTGGTAACGTATTTGCGGCTCTCGGTTAAACGGCTGAAAAGGAGCACCGGTAGAGAGATTCAGAATGTCAGGACAGACACTTCCGAACAAAGGATGCCAGGTTTGCCCGATCAGGACTTGGCTCTTTTCCCAATCCAACGCCACATAGGCCTGCCGGATACGCAACATCGTCGTACTGGACGAGAAACCTCCGAAATCGACTTCGATCTTTGCAGAAGAGCGGGCCGTACCGATATCCGGTCCGGTCACATCCACGCCAAGGCGCGAAGTAAAGGTATAGAAACTACCGTTGGGACCGGCATTCAGGTCTTTGCCATCCGCATCCGGATTCTTGTCCAGCGGATACAGGTAGAAATTTCCGTCTACCGGAGCCATATTGGTACGTGTATTATAGAAGAGGTCTCCACGGACAAAGCCGTAGAATTTGTAAGTGAAGTTCTTCTTCTGAGCCGTCGCCGAAAATAGCAGGCAAATGCCGGCCAGCAGTAATATCAGCTTTTTCATTCTTATAGTTTGTTACCAGTTCAACAGAGTTGAGCCGCAAAGATATATATTTTCCTGTATTTCATTTGAAGAACGAAATATTATTTGTTACTTTGCTTCCAAGTTGTAAGCCTTAAAGGCCAAATTGATTAATAATGTAAACTACATAACAACATCATGGAAAGTAAGAAATTTTTACTGCAGGAGAAGGATATTCCTACAGCCTGGTACAATATCGTAGCAGACATGAAGAATAAACCGCTTCCTGCGCTCAACCCCAAAACAAAAGAACCGCTCAAGCCAGAAGATCTCTATCCTATATTTGCCAAAGGATTGGTAGACCAGGAGATGAACCAGACAGATGCCTGGATCGAAATCCCGGAAGAAGTTCGCGAGATGTACAAAATCTGGCGTCCGACTCCGTTGGTCCGCGCTTACGGACTTGAAAAAGCGCTCGACACACCGGCCCACATCTACTTCAAGAACGAAAGTGTCAGTCCGGTCGGATCTCACAAACTGAATTCCGCCATTCCGCAGGCCTATTTCTGTAAAAAGGAGGGCGTAACCAATGTAACGACCGAAACGGGCGCCGGACA
This sequence comes from Parabacteroides sp., assembly GCA_019411205.1. Classification (GTDB taxonomy): domain Bacteria; phylum Bacteroidota; class Bacteroidia; order Bacteroidales; family Tannerellaceae; genus Parabacteroides. Next base: position 12,721 of record DXRF01000027.1, read on the forward strand.
ATGGGGAGCTTCCATGGCCATGGCTGCCAAACATTTCGGATTGGAACTGGCTGTCTATATGGTAAAGGTCAGCTACAACCAGAAACCCTATCGCCGTTCTATCATGCAGACGTTCGGAGCCGAAGTGATCGCTTCGCCCAGCATGAGCACACGTGCAGGCCGCGACATTATCACCAAGCACCCAAATTATCAGGGAAGTCTGGGAACAGCTATTTCCGAAGCGGTCGAGTTGGCTATGCAAACTCCCAACTGCAAATATGTATTGGGCAGCGTGCTGAACCATGTGATGCTCCACCAGACGGTTATCGGCCTGGAAGCAGAAAAACAGATGGAGATGGCGGGAGAATATCCGGACGTGGTTATCGCTTGTTTCGGTGGTGGCTCGAACTTCTCCGGTATCGCCTTCCCGTTCTTGCGCCATAAGCTGACACAAGGAAAAGACATCCGTATCGTGGCAGCCGAACCGGCCTCCTGCCCGAAACTGACACGCGGACAATTCCAGTATGACTTCGGTGACGAAGCCGGCTACACGCCATTGCTCCCGATGTTCACCTTAGGGCATAACTTCGCCCCGGCCAATATACATGCAGGCGGTCTGCGTTATCACGGTGCAGGTTCCATCGTCAGCCAATTAAAGAAAGACGGCCTGATGGATGCTGTAGATATCCAGCAGCTTGAAACATTCAAAGCTGCCACGTTATTCGCCCGGAGCGAAGGCATCATACCGGCTCCCGAATCTTCCCACGCTATCGCTGCCGCTATCCGCGAAGCAGAACAGGCTAAGATCGAAGGCAAACCACGTACGATCCTGTTCAACCTGTCCGGTCACGGCTTGATCGACATGGCCGCTTATGACCAGTATCTGGCAGGCGATCTGACAAACTATGAAGTCACAGATGCTGATGTAGAGAAGAATCTTTCGGAGATAGAGAAGATCATTAAGTAAAACAAATAGAAACCGGTCATTTTCGTGATCTCACGAAAATGACCGGTTCAAATGAAAATGGCGCTAATAACAGGGACTCACGTCTTTTGTTATTCGCGCCATTTTCGGTTGTGTCTATGAAATATTCTAAAAATAGGTATTATGAGAAAATGTCGTTATAACTTGTTGCCGGAGCAACCATATTTTGGACATTTAAGCTAAAATTTTTCTTCTTTTTATCCCACATTCCGTATGTGGTGTTGATTTCTCCAGTTTCAGCATCGTATGAATAAGTCGTCAAATAATAGGGAACCCACTCATCCTTACTCTTATTCCAAAGATATGCCTTCTTTTCTGACACTTTGCCATTGTCATTGTAAGAAAATTCATATTTAACTTCTTTGTTCAGAAGGCCATTGTCATTCAAGAAAATGACTTTTGAAACAACTTTACCATTCTCTTCCTTCGTATCATACATGTACTCTCTGGGAGAGGCTGCGCTCATTGCAAGATTACACAAGAACATAACTGCAAGAACAAGAATGCTTTTACTTAAAATTGAAGTTTTCATATAATTATTACTTTAAGATTACTTTCAAATTGCGGTGCAAATGTAGGTATCATTCCATAACCAACCAAACTTTTGCTTACATATTGTCAGCAAATACAGTTTATTTAACAATATTCAAGGTTTTATTCACCTTCATACCTTCTAATACACTTACATATTATAATAAAATAGTCATTCCTACCCAAGATATCACGTTTCATCTTCCTTAAATTCGAGTATATCCGCCGGTTGGCAATCGAGCTCCTTACAAATTGCCTCAAGGGTAGAAAAGCGTATAGCCTTGGCTTTTCCTGTCTTCAAGATCGAAAGATTTGCCGGAGTAATACCGATACGATCGGCCAAATCGCCCAAAGCGATCTTTCTTTTTGCCATCATCACATCCAAATTCACTATTATAGCCATATCTTACTCCTTTGATTATTCGTTAATTACGACACTACCAGTTTCACCATCCCTGCACTCCGATATTTGCCAAGCCGGGATCTTCAGACTCCGGTTCAAATAATATATACAGATTGCAGATAATATTACACTCAGAACTGCAAGCCCGGCAAAGGGCACTGTTCCTATTATTTCATACACAGAACGGACATTCGGGTAATAAATTATAAGCAATGCCGAAATACCGTTCACTATCATATTCGAAAGAATACATAAACTCAAGCTGCCGGAACGATAATAAAGATATCCCCAAAGCAACCCGAAAAAGAAAAAAGAAACATTTTGTCCCGGATGGACAATACTCAATATCAAGGCAGAAATCAAAATAGCATATTTAGGCGCTACATCCTTTTTCTCAAGCAATGAGCTTAGTATCGCCCCCTGATATAAAAACTCTTCGGCAACCGGAGAAACAAATAAAAGAACACAAAGCCCAAACGGATTAAGAGCCAAATCTCTCAGGATACTGAAATTTTTATTCAAATCTTCATACCCCAGGAAATCGGTCAAGCCATCCAGCCCATTCGCAAAAAAGAAAAACAAGACATTCAGTATAATAATCAGAATGATTGCTTTCACAGAATGGAATGACCAGGTCAGCGAGTCGAGACGAACGTATTTCTTTGACAACATATACCATATAAGAAGCAAACTTCCTAAAAACAGTCCCGATACAATCACATGAACTTTAGCTCGTTCTATCCCCATAATCAGGATACAAGGAATAGCAGCCAGAATAACCCCTAATAGCATAAATCCTATCTGGGCAATCAGTAATTTTACAATCCTATCCATATCCGTTTCTCCTTAAAACCTCTAAACCGTTAGCTCCTGTTCCTCTTTCAATTTAACCCCTAATGCAAATATTTCGGCAACAAGAAAAAAGAAACTCCTGTTATTGCTCCCAAATTTGTATTCTTAAATTGTCAACTCCTGTTCCTCCTTCATCTGCAGACCAATTGCAAAAATACGGCCTACCAATAAAGCAATCAGGCCCATTATCAATGTCATCGGCTGAAAGTCACACCAGAAATTATGCTCATAACCTTCCAACTCGAATAATCGGACTGCCTCCCAGTAATTCGTTATCATATAAGCTTGTGTCAGTATGAAAGAGATCAGCAGATTGCGTCCGATGCGATTCAAACGGCGTACATTCATCCAATCGAATATCACCTCATGATTAATTGCATTAATCAGTTTGTAGAATTGGATGATCGCTTTTATAATGAAGAACAGACCGATCAGCATAAGGAAGCTTACATATTTTGTTATTCCTACATCCTTGGATTTCGCCCAGACCAATGTCTTGATATGTGAAGCCGGATACCACTCATGATCCTTCTGGTTGAGTAGTTTATCTGAAGTGGCAGCCAAAGATTTCGGCCATAAATCAAGAACCAGCGGACTTAACATTTCCGTACTGATATTTGTTGTTCCCTGCTCATGCGCATCTTCCGCCTGTGACATTCCATCTTTGAAACCGTCCACAAAAGCATTACCCATCGAATAGATGCTCGGAACCAAAGACAAACCGACAAAGAAAAATATCAATACACAGATTAAATTCAATTGCTTTTTCATAACTTATAGCTTTCTTGCTTAAAAAGGGCGGGCAAACCCCGCCCCTACATTTTTATAAACCTTTTATATCAAACGGCATACGGGCAATAATACCGGATTCCGTTTCAGCCCGGCGGATCGTTGAGAACAGTTTGAATTGCTCTTCACCCATTACAGATTTGGCGATGGAGACTTTTGCCTCATCCATCTGCTTTTCCATGAATTTGGTAAAGAAATCTTTCGGGCCATCCGCTACTGTTACAGAATAATCAGTCAATTCCGCCAAAGTCGCAGCCTCTTTGATGGCATCATCCATGCCACCCAACTGGTCAACCAAGCCTCTTTCCAACGCCTGTTCGCCTGTCCATACACGTCCTTGTCCGATCGAATCGATCTCAGCCTTTGTCATACCACGGCCATCTGCACAACGGGTCAGGAATAAATCATAAGTTTGTTCTACACCTCGCTGGATCAACGCCTTTTCATCTTCACGCATCGGACGGCTGATGTCTCCCAAGTCGGCGAATGTATTTGTCTTTACGATATCCGTAGTTACACCTACCTTATCAAAGGTTCCGGTAAAATTACGAACGACACCGAATACACCGATTGAACCTGTCAGAGTCGTACGTTCAGCTACGATCTTGTTAGCGGCACAAGAGATGTAATAGCCACCGGAAGCAGCATAGTTACCCATTGAAACAACGATCGGCTTTTTAGCTTTCAGCTCAACCACTTCTTTCCATATCTGCTCCGAGATATAGGCACTACCGCCCGGAGAGTTCACACGAAAAACAACAGCTTTTACATCATCGTCATCTTTCAGCTTACGCAGTTTTTTTGCCATTTCTTCCGAAATCACCTGTTCGTCGGTACTGAAAGAAGAAGAAGACTCTTCGTCTCGGATCTCACCTTCCGCATACAGGACAGCGATCTTATTCTTACTCTCTTTTTCTTTAACTTTGATAGAGACCACCTTGTCCACTCCTGCCGTTTTCAGCTTGCCTTTCACATCCTGGCCGGCCATTTCTTTCACACAGTTTTCCACTTCATACCGATAACGAAGTCCGTCTGCCAATTTATAATCGACCGCATTGGAAGCCTGCCCCATTGCAAGACCTTCGTTCAGGTAACGATTCAATTCGTCGGAAGAGATATTACGGCTTTTCTCAATAGCAGTTGTCAGGTTTCCCCATATGCTGCCCAAGAAAGAAGTCAGCTGTTCACGGTTGGCTTCACTAAACTTTTTCAGGAAAAACGGCTCTACGGCACTCTTATAAGTTCCCACCTTAAATATATAATGTTCTACACCTAATTTTTCAGCCAGCCCGGTAAAGAACATTCCTTGCGAAGCGAGTCCTACTAACGAGACACTTCCTTGCGGATTCAGAAAAATGGAGTCTGCCACACTACACAGGTAATAAGAACCCTGTGTATAAAAATCACCATAAGACACGATAAACTTACCGCTATCTTTAAAGTCCACCAGCTCTCGACGGATCGCTTCAATCCCTGCGAAGCCTGTAGAAAGGGAACCGGCTTCCAGATAAATACCCTTAATATTATCATTTGTTTTTGCACGACGGATCGCTTTGATCACATCCGATACAGCCATTTGGTTACTACTCTCTCCCATCAGTTCCGAGAAAGGATTCTTCACAGCCTGATCGACCAAGACACCATTCAAAGACAATTTGAACACCGTGTTCTTTTCCGGTTTGTACTCGGAAGAACCGTCAGCACTGGCAGCTACTCCTATGATGAAAAAGATGGAACCCATTGTTACGATTCCCAAAGCAACCAGCACGCCCAGTGTGGATGCAAATACTGTTTTGAAAAATTGTTTCATAATGTTTTATGTATTTGTTATTCGTTTTTCAAATAATATTTATCGTTTTTCGATATGCAAAAGAATATATTATTTTTGACTCCACCAAATATTTTTATCGAAAAACGATATAAATATCACGAAATACAGAAAATATGTATTAAAACATTGGTCGTTCAATTGTGAAACCCGGGGTTAGTTACGGGAAAAGACTTAATGCTCAACAATTTATTGTGAAGACTGTAAAATTGATTCACTGTCTGCCGCTTGTACATACACCTGCTACCGCATTATTGCGGTAAAGAAAAATTCGGTTCTAAGAACTGAACCGAATTGCCTTCACCTAAACGCACAACAGCATGGCTGTTAGCGCTTTGTAGGGTGAATGCAGATAGTAAAAGTGCCTTCACCGCTTACTTCTGCCTTCACCGGAGATCAAGTCGGCTCCGGGAAGTTCTATTTTAGCGACAATGGGGATGCATCTGTTGTCAAACCGCCTGCCCATAGACCTTTTGCCTTTAGTCGAAAGCCTTTTCGCCCTTGGTCAAAAGCCCTTT
>DXRF01000270.1 GCA_019411205.1 Parabacteroides sp.
TCTTTTACCTGATTGTATACGTTCTGACCCGTGAAGCCGAGTTTTTCATCCAATACCTTGTACGGAGCGGAGAAACCGAATGATTCGAGTCCCCAAACCTTACCGTTGGCACCTACCAATCCTTCCAGGTTGACCGGCAGACCGGCTGTAAGCCCGAATACCTTGCTTCCTGTTGGAATGACAGATTCCTGATATTCTTTGCTCTGGCTGCGGAATAAGCCTTCAGACGGAACAGATACGATGCGGACCTTGATGCCATCGGCGCGAAGCAATGCTGCTCCTTCTTCCAGTGTGGAGACTTCTGAGCCGGAAGCTACCATGATTACATCAGGGTTTTCGTCACTTTCTACAATATAAGCTCCCTTTTCAGCCTGCAAAGCTTCGTCGTAGCGGTTTCCTTTTGCGGGCAGGTCTGTGATGTTCTGACGGGAGAAAATCAAAGCTGTCGGAGTGGCTGTGTTTTCCATAGCCATCTTCCAGGCAATTGTTGTTTCGGTCACGTCTGCCGGGCGCAGTACCAACATTGAGTTGTGTCCCTTGTGGTTCTTCAGCTTTTCCATCAGACGAATCTGCACTTCCTGTTCGACTGGTTCGTGTGTCGGTCCGTCTTCACCTACGCGGAAGGCATCGTGAGACCAGACGAACTTAACCGGCTGTTCCATCAGGGCTGCCATTCGGATAGCGGGTTTCATGTAGTCGGAGAATACGAAGAATGTGCCGCAGGCTACGATTACACCTCCGTGGAGCGACATACCGATACATACGCAAGCCATCGTCAGTTCGGCAACACCGGCTTGAAGGAATGCACCGCTGAAATCACCTTTCACGAATGCATGTGTTTTCTTCAGGAAGCCGTCGGTCTTGTCCGAGTTGGAAAGGTCGGCTGAAGAAACGATCATATTTTCCACCTGGGTTGCCAACACGCCTAAAACGGTTGCCGAAGCGGCGCGGGTCGCCTGGTTCGGTTTCTGTTCGATGGCTTTCCAATCGATGACAGGTGCTTTGCCTGAGAACCACAGTTCCATTTTGGCTGCCAGTTCCGGATTGGCTTTTGCCCATTCTGCTTTGGCAGCATAGCGTTCTGCAACGATTGCTTCCAGTTCTTTAGCACGTTTGGCATACAGTTCTGCAACTTCGGGGAAGATGTGGAAAGGATCGTCCGGGTTTCCTCCCAAATTCAGGATGGTGTCTGTGATAGAGACGCCGGCTGCCGAAAGAGGTTGTCCGTGTGTGGAAACCTTGTTTTCATAGCTGCTCTTGTCTGCTCCAACGGCACCCTTACCCATGATCGTGTTACCGATAATCAAGGTAGGACGGGATGTCTCGGCTTTCGCCTCGGTCAATGCCCGGCGGATTTCCGTTACATCGTTTCCATTGATTGTGATGACTTTCCAACCCCATGCTTCGTATTTCATGGCTACGTTTTCTGTAGTCACTTCACCTACGGTCGTGGAGAGCTGGATGTTGTTGGCATCGTAGAACATAATCAGATTGTCCAGTCCCAGCGTACCGGCAATACGTCCGGCTCCTTGGGAAATCTCTTCCTGGATGCCACCGTCGGAAATATATGTATAAATCGTCTGATTCATGACGTCACCCAGGCGTGCTTTCAGGAACTTGGCTGCGATGGCGGCACCAACGGCGTAGGTATGGCCTTGTCCCAGCGGACCGGATGTGTTTTCTATACCACGCATCACGTTGACTTCGGGATGGCCCGGAGTAACGCTACCCCACTGGCGGAACTCTTTCAGTTCGTCGATTGTAAATTTACCTGCGAGGGCGAGTACTGAATAAAGCATCGGCGACATGTGTCCCGGGTCCTGGAAATAGCGGTCTCTGCCTTCCCATGTGGGATTCTTGGGATCATACACGAGGAACTCTGAAAACAGTACGTTCACAAAGTCTGCGCCACCCATTGCACCACCGGGGTGACCGGATTTTGCTTTTTCTACCATAGACGCAGCCAGGATACGGATGTTGTCCGCTGCTTTGTTCATTAAATTAATATCGTTCATTGTGATGAATTATTTTTATTTTTTGCAAAGATAGGCAATCTCTTCGTAATGACCATCCTATCGATGAAACAATTCATTTTCTATAAAGTTTCCTAATTTCCGATATTTCTCATAGAGAGCAAGATACGCCGGATGATTTTCTTGATCCGATTGGTATTGATGCCTTTGACTATAGGGAAAAATAGAATCCTTGTTCCAGCAGATGATCGTATTTTTCTTTGTTGAACATATAATAGAAAGCTCCTCTTTTGGAACCTTTCTTGTCTTTTTCATCCAACTTTTCCAGAATAGCCATCGTATTCAGCTTTTTACGGAAGTTCCGTTTGTCCAGTTGGGTCTGGTAGATAGCTTCATACAGGCTCTGCAATTGCGGTAACGTAAATTTTTCGGGGAGCAGGTTGAATCCGACCGGGCGAGTAGCCGCTTTTTTGCGTAGGCGTACTAATGTGTCGGTGATCATTTGGTTATGGTCGGAAATAAGTTGCGGGACCTTGCTGATCTTGGTCCAGACCGCATTGTGTTCTTCCAGTCTCTCGGCTCTGAAGTCGTTCATGTTGACGAGTGAATAGTATGCTACGGAGATAACCCGCTCTTCGAGGTCGCGGGTAATATCTCCGTAAGCACCTACCTGTTCCATAAAAAGAGTATCGATGCCGGTACAATCAGTAAGCACGCGTGACGCAGCTTTCTCGATATTTTCACCTGCTTTGATAAAACCGCCCATCAGAGACCATTGCCCCATCATGGGGTCGAACTTACGTTTATAAAGTAATACATTGAGCTCTTTTTGATCGAATCCGAGTATGACACAATCTACAGTAACGTAAAACTTGGTTTCGTTCTGATAAAAGGCGGCTGTCATAATTTTTATGGAATTATAATTAATTTATTATGCGAGTTTGCGTGCGCCGTCGCTGATTACTACGTTATACAACTTAGGTTCGTGACCGAACTTAGCAGTGTAAGATTCGAATGCTTCTTTGATGAATGCATCGTATTTTTCTTCTTTCACCAAGTTGATTGTACAACCACCGAAACCGCCACCCATTACGCGTGAGCCGGTTACACCACATTTCTTGGCAACATCGTTCAGGAAGTCCAATTCTTCGCAGCTGACTTCGTACAATTTGCTCATGCCGTGATGTGTTTCGTACATCTTCTTGCCTACGGTTTCGTAGTCGTCTTTTTCCAAAGCGTCGCAAACATCGAGTACGCGCTGTACTTCTTCGATCACATATTCGGCACGCATATAATCTTCAGCGCTGATGTCGCCTTTGACTTCGTTCAGCATATCCATTGTCGCATCGCGTAGGAATTCGACTTCCGGATGATTGCGACGGATTGCGGCGGCGGCGTTTTCGCAAGATTGGCGACGTTTGTTGTAAGCTGAAGATGCCAGTTCGTGCTTAACGACAGAGTCCAGTAAAACTAATTTGTAACCGACCGGATGGAACGGGAAATATTTATATTCGAGTGAACGGCAATCCAGACGGATCAAGCTACCTTCTTTTCCGAATACAGAAGCGAACTGGTCCATAATACCGCAGTTTACGCCGCAATAGTTATGCTCCGTTGATTGACCGATCTTAGCTAATTCAAATTTGTCGATGTTCAGGGAGAACAAGTCGTTTAAAGCAAATGCATAGGTACTTTCCAATGCGGCGGAAGAGGACATGCCTGCGCCCAGAGGTACATCGCCTGCAAACACGGTATCGAATCCCTGGATCTGTCCGCCACGTTTGATGGTTTCGCGGCAAACACCGAAAATATATCTTGCCCAGCTTGCTTTTGGAGCGTCTTCTTCGTTCAGACCAAATTCGGCATAGTCGTTCAGGTCGACAGAGAAAGCACGAACTTTACCTGTGCCGTTTGGTTTGATTTCAGCAATCATGCCTTTGTCGATAGCCCCCGGAAATACGAAACCACCGTTATAATCGGTATGTTCGCCAATCAGGTTAATACGGCCCGGAGATGCATATACGC
>DXRF01000271.1 GCA_019411205.1 Parabacteroides sp.
AGGGGACGCTCACGTTGCTCCACTCCTCCGACCTGGAAGCCAAAAACACGTTGTGCTGTCCTTCGGCGGTAGTCCCGGTCGTTTCCGATATCGAGCTGGAGACCCCACAGGCGGAAGTGACTTTGAAGCCGCTCAGCTTCTCCGTCTACCGGATCAAATTGTGAACCTTGTCCGGTCTGTTTCGGATGAAATCCCTGAACCGTTCCAGCCCTTTTATCAAGGTGGAGCGGGGACAGGCGATGTTCCAGCGCATGAAACCTTCCCCTTCCGCGCCGTACATGATTCCGGCGTTCAGCCACAGTCCGGCTTTTTCCACTAACAGATGTTCCAGCTTTTCCGACGCAATGTGGAGTGTCGAACAGTCCATCCAAACCAGATAAGTGCCTTCCAGCGCCGCTATCGGGAAATCCGGCAAGTGGTTCCGGCAAAATTCCTTCATGAACAGGTAGTTCGATTCCAGGTATTCCGTGAGCGCATCCAGCCAATCCTCTCCTTCGTTGTAGGCGGCTATCGTGGCTTCGACGCCGAAGGGATTGACATCGCAGACTTCGTTGATGTTAATCGCCTTGTCGATTTTCCGGCGCATGCTTTCGCTCGCCGAAACGATGTTGGCTATCTGTAGCCCGGCTATGTTGAACGCTTTGCTGGGAGACAGGCAAGTGACGGAATTTTGCAGGAACTGTTCCGACAGGGAGGCGAACGGCGTGTAGTCGTGTCCCGGATATGTCAGTTCGCAGTGGATTTCGTCCGAGACCACCGTTACGCCGTTGCGAAGGCAGATGTTCCCGATCCGCAACAGCTCGTCGCGGGTCCATACCCTTCCCGCCGGGTTGTGGGGATTGCATAATAGTAGGATTTTAGCCTTCGGATCAGCCGCTTTCCTCTCCAAGTCTTCATAGTCGATGATGAATGAATCGCCGATGCGGATCAGCGGATTGCTGACGCATTGGCAGCCGTTGTTGCGGATGGATGAGAAGAAACAGTTGTAGACGGGTGTCTGGACCAGCACATGGTCGCCTGGCTCGGCCAAAGCCTTGATGATGGCTGAGATGGCCGGCACGACGCCCGACGTGTAGATGATCCAGTCTTTTTGTATCGTCCAGCCATGCCGGCGTCCGAACCAGTCCGACACGGCCTTGTAATAGGAGTCCGGCACGCGGGTATAGCCGAAAATACCGTGTGAAACACGTCGCTGCAAGACCTTGACGATGGCGGGAGCCGTATGGAAATCCATATCGGCTACCCACATCGGCAATACGTCGGCATTGGCGGCACTGTCCCATTTATAGGAGTTCGTGCCGCGGCGCGGAATTATCTCGTCAAAATCGTATTTCATGTCGTTCTTCATATCTCTCAAGCGGAAAAGTCGGAATGTTCGTCCCGCAACTTCAGTTTGCAGTCGGCGGGAGCCTTGATGTTCTTGTCGAGGATGATCTCGCCGTAGCTTTCGGCCGTAATGCTTCCGGTGCGCGGGTTTTTCACGCTGTGTATCGGGCCGTTGATGGTGGCTTGGACGGAGCTGCATTCGAAGGCAAGGTCGCAGTCGTCGGCCATCACACAGTTTTCCATCACCAGGTTGGTGGCGTAGCAAAGCGGTTGCGTGCCCGAAATCTTGCAATTCACCAGGCGCAGGTTCTTGGAGTGCCAGCCCAGGTATTCGCCGTCGAGTTCGGTGTCGTAGACAGTCACGTTCTCGGTGTTCCAGAAAGCGTCTTTCGAATGGATGACAGCGTTCCGTATTTCAACGTTCTTGCAGTATTGGAACGAGTAATTGCCGTTTTGCGAATAATCTTCGATGCGGATGTTTTCGCTGTGCATGAAGAGGTAGTCGGCATTGTCGACTTGCACGTTCTTGATTTCCACATTGCTGCAGTGCCAGAGAGTCTCCTGCGCGTTGGGGATCTGGACGTTCTCCAACCGGATGCCGTCCATCTCGCGGAACATTTTCGGGGCTTCCACCTTTGTATCGGTCATCACGAGGTTTTTCGAATACCACAACGCCGCCCGTGCCCCTTCGGTAAAGAGGCAGTTCCTGACTGCGAAACCGTCTACGTGCCAAAACGGGTATTTCCCCTCGAAACGGCAATCGACAGCGATGATGTTGGTACACTCTTTCAGTGCGGACTCTCCGGCGTGGATCGTTACGTTGTTCAACTGGAGGTCATGTGTGGCGAATAAGGGACGTTCGCCACCGAATTCGGTATGTTTAATCTGTTGCATATTTAAATCTTCCATTTCGATATTCTTTTTTATCTGTTTGAACTTTCTGCAAAGGTCGGCATGAATTCTTTCTCACTTTGTAGATAAATTACCGATATTATGCCCTGTATTACTGTTTCTGACGATATACACAGGTCTACTCTCTCGTTTGTGTCATCCCTGAGTGATATTGCTTTCTTGCTGTAGCAGATCGGCCCAACCTTTCTCTGCTGGATTGTGTTTATGTAAATAATATTAAAGCAGAGTAGTTATGAGAAAGTTATTTTTTTTCACTATCATGGTGCTGAGTGTCATTGTGCTTTCGGCGCAGCAGGATAAAAAAAAGGTGGATATGTCCCGGAAACATAATGTGAATCGGTTATCCGAAAACTATTTTATTCCGGAACGATTCCAGGGAAAATCGATTTTGATCACCGGAGGGGCCCGCGGTATCGGTAAATGGACGGCTATACGTGCCGCCAAAGAAGGAGCGGATGTCGTTATTATGGACTGGCTTGAAGAAGACGGGAAGCACGTAGCTGATTCGTTGAGCCATATGGGGTTGGATGTGCTGTTTGTCTATGGCAATATTCAAAAGGATGAGGATTGCCGGAAAGCTGTGGAAGAGACGGTCAAAGCTTATGGCAAATTGGATTATGCCTGCTTGAACGCAGGGGTGATGGATGGTGTGTTTTCCGGAACTCCTTTTGAATATGATGAAGAGCAACGCAAATTGATGCCTAATGTCATTACGCAAGCCACTGATGAATATTGGGATAAGGTCTTTGCCACCAATGCGGCCGGGACGTTCAAATCGATGCGTGCTGTGCTCAATCGGATGATCGAGCAGGATAATGGAGGAGCGATCGTTGTCGTCGGATCCATCGCCGGAATGACCGGTCTGTCGGGAAATCCAGCTTATGTAGCCAGCAAACATGCCGTGAACGGACTTGTACGCAATGCTGCAATCGATTATGCCCCTTATGGAATCCGTATCAATTCCGTTAATATGGCGGAAACAAGGACTCCTATGGTGGAGCGGGCAGAAGAATTTGTGGCGGCCCAGCAAAAAGCGGGTGTCGGTTTCGGCATGGGGAAAATAAAAACCATGAGTCTCCTGAAATATTGTGACTCCGAGCATCGCGGTTCTTATCCTTGGGAACAGGCCTCGACCATGTTGTATCTGATTTCGGACGAAGCTTCTGCGATTACGGGATCAATTATCGCTACAGATGGCGGTTGGACAGACTATTAATCAATCTTCATTTTTTAAACAAGTTTGGCTTGATGCCCTTTGGTCGGCATTCTTTATGATCAGGATTTCTTTTAATGACGTACCAGTCAGGTGACTTTCGATCCAGGCCGTGAAGTCGAATGTCTTGAGGAGTTGCCTTTCGTATTTATTTTGTAGGATTTTTGTAATGTCCTTTTGGTATTGCATCCATAGTTTTTCCCTGTTCTTCCTATAGGCTGGCAAAGGGTGGGCCATTAGGAAACGGAAGAGTAACTTTTCGGTGATATACACTTGTTTCTCGTTGCCGATCGTTCGTTTGATGGCGTTTATTTCATTTGTGAAGAAATCATAGTTCCCCAATTCCGCCTGGATAAGGAGGTTGACGAGGCGGGCTGTTTTGTAGGACGGCAATGTGTGGAAGGATTTTCCGGAGGCGAGTATCTTTTTCATGCTCTTGCGGGCTTTCACCGGCTCTCCCTGGCAAGGTTGAAGAATGGAAGAATAAAGTGCAAGTTTAACCCGGGTTTCCGGTCCGGTCAT
>DXRF01000272.1 GCA_019411205.1 Parabacteroides sp.
GGTTTGAACCGTCAAATAATTATTTGACGGTTCAAACCTCCTTAAAATATGATTAATCCTTATCCTAAAGAAGGATGCCTAACAAGATTAAATATGCAACTGCAATCCCAATGAAACAGGATGTACTTTCGGGCCTTTGTCCTTTTCAAACAGGCCGAAAGGAGAATATTTGGCATAGAAACCAATACAACCGACACCTGCCTGAAAAAGAAAATCCATTGTTACAGGGCGAAGATTCATGCCACGGTCCATCTTTTTCTTACGTTTTTCACCATCCGCATCATGATAGACGATTTTGGAAGAAGAAATAGTTTTGATCACACCAACGACACCACCGGAGACAAAAAAACGCGGAGACTTGCGGCGATGTTTCGGAGATTGCCATTCAAGCAGGACTGGAATCGTCAGGCTGGTGATATTCAACTTGCTGGCGTTATAGACGATACCTTCGGGAGCGGGAACCAGCTGCGTCACACCGTCCACTTCCTGAAAATGCGCATTCATATCCAACCGATAACGACTCCAGCGCATACCAGCCCCGGTCACGACTGCCCATCTATGACGGGAGAAGGGAAAACTGAACTCCATAAAATTCAAATTATATTCCAACGAATTACCGCTACGAAGCGAAACACCATCCACATCGTTGATCCCGTCGCTACCGGATAAGTTGGCGAACCCCATACCGAAGCCAGCCCAGTGCGGATCGAAATCCTTATCCCAGGAAGGGATCGGGATATTGATCGACTTAATATGTTTGCGCCGTTCGTAACTCTGTCCGTCCCGGTAATGCCCCTCGAAAACCATTTCACTGTCTATCGAATCACCTTCTTCGGTCAGTTCATACACCTTCACTTTCATCCGTTCGCCGTTGTCCTTCACTACGATACGTTTGTTTTCCAATCGGATGACCGTATCGGCCGGCATCGGTTCAACATCTGCAGCCAGCAATCCGATAGTAGGAAAGCATGCGGCTATGACTAGTAGAAATCTTTTCATATCTTTTCTTGTTTATCAGTTTATAAATCTTTTTTGGTAAATAAAAGGGTGATCAGGTCGTCGCTATCCAATTCTCCTTCAATATAGACCAGCGTGATCGTCCTTTTAGAGTTGACTTTGAACAGGACAAAACGGTTCACATCCGGATCTTTGCCTGGAAGCTGGTAATAAGCGGAAACCACTCCCCCGTCGTCGGTCACCTCCTTGATCTTGCGTGCTCCCCGTTGATCGGCTTCGAGGCATTGGCGGGTAAAGCGAAGAGCTTCCGGATCGTCCTTGATAGTGATGCTTTTGTATCGCGTCATACCGTATGTTTCCAGCATTTCATTAGAAAGCTCCACCATCGTGACATTCTTCTTTTTCCCGTAACGGATAAAGACATCCTGTATCTTCAGGTCTTTCTGCGCTTCGGCAGCTCCTACACCGGTCGGTAACAGCATCAAAGCCGCCAACATTATTAATAATCCATATTTCAACTGTTTCATCTTGATATTCTTTTATTCGTCTTCACTAAAAAGACTACCTAATTCTTTTAATTGATTATCTATTATTCGGCGGTCCGCCTCATCCTTATCCATCTCCGGGAAGTAATCATCGGCAGGAGTAGCCACTTCCTGTAGCGCCTCGATCGCCAATGAACGAACTTTGTGGATATCGGTATAACAACGGCCGTTTATCACGACATAGTTGTCGGAACAGAAACAGGGATCGGCAGGATACAACAAACGGGTAAGACTCAACAGAGCCAGCACACAAGCCGCCACGCCGGAAAGGATGTAAAGGACTGCGCGTTTCCTGTTCTCCAGGCGGAACGGGACTGATACCGGTTCGGGTTCCGCATCCGGTTTGCCACCTCGCGCCTCCACATTACGTTCTATTTCTTCGTCGAAATAAGCGAACAGAGGGACATAGGCGGCCAGATGTTCCGGCACTTCCCCCGAAGCGAAAAAGGCACGGATCCGCTTTTCTTCCGCAGCCGAAGTTTCCCCTTCGAAATACCGTTCCAACAACTTCTCTATCATATATAGATTCCTCTTTCCCATAAATCATAAATTATAAATCCTTCATTAACTGTTCCCGTATCTTTTTCCGGGCTCTCGAAAGATTCACCCGGACCGCTTCGACCTGTGCCCCTGTTATCTCAGCGATCTCCGCCAATTCATATCCTTCGACGTCTTTCATCCGGATAATGGTTTGCTGGAGCGAGGGCAGCTTGCTTATCAGTTGACGGATACGGGCAACCATATCGTGCTGCTCCAATTCTTCCGCCGGGCTCCTTGTTCCCGAATCGAGCGAAAGCAAGGCAATATCGGTCCCTTCCGGCCGATGTTGTTTCAGTTTGTCCAACGCCAGATTCTTAGCCACTTGTACAGCCAGCGCCTCGACACTGTTATAACCATCCAGCTTTTCGCGAATCTGCCACAATTTCAGAAAGGTCTCCTGCACGATATCTTCTGCATCCGACCTGTCCTCCATCATCCGCCAGGAAATATTGATCAACTTCTCCCGGAGCGGCAGTACGGTTATTTTAAACGTTTCGAGTTCCATTTCTACTATTATGACGACAAAAAAACGAAAACATAACATGGAAAAACCGGAAAAAATAAAAAAAGGTCTATTATTATCGAGGCGGACAACCTTGAAGACAAAAGAATTGTTTCTTTCGAGACAGAGTTCGATCGGGAACTCACCACGAATAATAACAATAAAAAACAACAAGTCATGAAAACTAAATTATCCGTCTTGCTATTGTGCTTATGCGGCCTCACATTGTTCGCCGCATGCAGCAACAACCGGCAAAAACAAAAAGCATCTGCCGAAAGTGTCTC
This sequence comes from Parabacteroides sp., assembly GCA_019411205.1. Taxonomy (GTDB): domain Bacteria; phylum Bacteroidota; class Bacteroidia; order Bacteroidales; family Tannerellaceae; genus Parabacteroides. Next base: position 2,829 of record DXRF01000272.1, read on the forward strand.
AACTCCTATCCGGAACTTCCTGAAACAAAAGTATCCGGTCGCAACAATCCTGAAATCAGAAAAGGAAACTAACGGGACGGAAGTGGATATACAAGAAAAGAATATACACAAAGAAGTATGGTTCGATACGAAGGAGCAATGGGTTTCCACGCATTGGGAAATCAGTGCCCGCGACGTGCCTGCCGCCGTTATGGATGCATTACAAAGCTCCGCCTACAATCAATATAAAATAGAAGATATCACAGTGATTGAACGGCCGGACGGCCTGTTCTACGATTTCGAACTGAAACAAGACAACAACGAGATACATGTCGTACTCGATTCCGGCGCGCAGATCGTAACCAAAGGTTCGACCCTTGCTCCGGGATACGACTGGTAGACTTACATCAGGTCCCCCTTATTTGAAGTGGAACTTTTCCCAGGTATAAACCTTTGGAGTGTTCTTCAGGAAAGGTTCCACCTGCTTGCGTTCAGCTTTCGTCAGATATTGGGGGGTCATATATTCGACTGTCAACGTCTGGTTATCGGGACTGAGCGAATATTTCCGCAAGTCCATGTCCAGACGAGCTGTTGCCTCAATAAAGGCAGTACGATTTTTGTCGGCATTGTCTTTAATAAACCATTCTGCCGGAACCGGAGTATACAGATCAGCAGGGTCCAGCGGCTTCCAGTCTGTCGTGAAAAACTCAACCTGACTGTCGGGAACAGGGCCATATACGGTCGTAACCATACAAACGACATAGGTATCGTTGACCAGCGGCAATAGCTTCATCTCCACCGTGCTGCGCTCCGTCACCTGCAACAGCAGGTAATCGTCCGTCAGCTTCTTCAAGGTGGAAAAGCCGTTCATGGTGTTTTTCAGCTTCGCTTCCTTCCCTGAATTATACAAATCTATCAAATCCTTACGCCAGGCATTTTCCAGCTGGGGAACATATTGGTCAGGCATAGCGACAAAGACCGCATCCATGTCCTGCGCCTTCATCCCCCACACAAATACACAAAGCAATATAGAAAGAAATAATCGTTTCATATCTTAAATTTACAATTTTCCTCTACAAAAGTAATAGAATATGCCTTAGCGCGTACCGAGATACAGGAATCTGTCTCTTATAC
>DXRF01000273.1 GCA_019411205.1 Parabacteroides sp.
TTGTTGAACAGAGTTATAAAGATACCTTATTACTCAAAGCATAAACACCTTATATTACGTTAACCTAAACATATGATATATACAAATAAAGAATACTGTCTTGAGGTTAAAGGAAGCATGGCCTGCTTTACCCGTCCGGAGATGAAAGTCGAAAGAGTTAGCTACGACATAATAACGCCATCTGCTGCCCGAGCCATTTTCGAATCTATATTTTGGAAACCAGCCATACAATGGAATATTACCCGAATAGAAGTATTAAATCCAATCAGATGGTTTTCCATGAAAAGAAATGAGATTGGAAGTTTAATGAGCCCCCGTTCATCCGGATTATTCATCGAAGATAATCGGCAACAAAAATCCAGTTTGTTACTAAAAGATGTTTGCTATAGAATTTTTGCAGAGTTGGAATTTATACCTATAAGAAATAGAACAAAAGAAGATAAGTTGAAAGTGCCATCAAAGTCCTCTGACGAAAATCCTGGCAAATATAATGCTATGTTCGAACGTAGAGCTAAAAAGGGGCAATGTTTCAATCAACCCTATTTAGGTTGCCGTGAGTTCTCCGCAGATTTCACATACATCGAAAATCCGGTAAAAGGAAACGGAATACCCGAAGATCGTGATTTTGGATATATGCTATATGATATGGATTTCACAAACGAAAAAGATCCAAAGCCAATGTTCTTTAGGGCCATAATGAAACAAGGAGTCTTGATCGTTCCATCCATTAACAGTGAGGAGGTACGCCGATGATTTTGCAAGCATTATACGAATACTACCAGCGTAAAGCTGCTGATCCGGGGAGTACCATTGCTCCCCATGGATTAGAATGGAAAGAAATACCTTATCTTATTCTGATAGATAAAAAAGGGAAATTTTTAGAACTACAGGATACCACTGAGGGGGTAGGAAAACAGAAACGAGCAAAAAAATATCTGGTTGTCAAAAGTAAAGGACGTACTGGCAGCAACAGTTGGCAGACGGCAAATGTATTTTGGGACCATTTCGGATATGTGTTAGCCCAACCTAAAAATACGGATGATAAAGGAATGCCAAAAGCACTGGACGATGCCGCTAAACAAAATAAAACCTTTGTTCAGGAAGTCAGGCGACTTGCCGAAATGTATCCTTCCAATGAAGAGATTCAAGCAGTAGCCAAATTTTACGATAATCCTGATAATCTTCAACGTATAAAAATGGACCCTTTATGGGAAGAATGTATCAAAAAAGACGGGACAAATATTTCCTTTAAAGTAGCAGGACAAAATACTATCGTAGCCGAAAATCCGGATGTAACATCATCTATAGAAGACTGTTCAGACAAAGATGAACCAACAGGGATATGCCTCATCACCGGGAAAAAGGCTCCGATAGCCATACTCAATAGTGCCATAGCCATACCCGGAGGCAAGAGTGGAGCTAAACTGGTTGGCTTTCAAAAGAAATCGGGTTACGATTCTTATTATAAAGAGCAAGGTATGAACGCACCTATTTCAAAAGAAGCGGAAGCTGCTTATACCACAGCTTTAAATTCTTTATTGGGAAAAGATTCCTCTAACAAATATCGATTACATGACACATCCGTTGTTTTCTGGTCTCAGAAACCGACAAAGTTAGAGCAATGTTTCTGTTTCATATTTACATCTCCTCCCAAAGATGATCCGGATAAAAACACGGAAGTTATCAAAGACTTCTTGAAGTCCCCGTTCTCGGGAGTATTGAATGACGAGGACAAAACTCCCTTTTACGTGTTAGGTTTATCTCCTAATGCCGCCCGTATCTCCGTTAGATTCTGGCGACAAGGAACAGTAGGCGAATTTGCCAGTCACATCAGACAACATTTTAAGGACTTGGAAATCATTAAAAGCAAGAATCAAAGAGCCTATTTTTCTTTATTCAACTTACTGACCCAAGTTGCTTCCTTAAATAAAATGGAAAATCTGCCTCCCAGTTTAGCCAGCGATTTAAGCCAAAGCATATGGGATAACCAACCCTATCCGACCACATTGCAGATGCAATGTCTGATACGAATCAAAGCAGACCGGAATATAACGTCGATAAGAGCCGCGATACTCAAAGCCTACTTAAATAGAAAATTCAGAAATCATAATAATCCACCTAAAGAAATTCAAATGGCATTAGATTTAGAAAATAAAAACCAGGCGTACTTATGTGGCCGCTTGTTTGCTATCCTTGAAAAGATTCAGAGTGATGCTATCCCAGGAGCAAATTCTACGATCAAAGAGCGTTACTACGGTGCAGCGTCGACAACCCCGACAACTGTATTCGGCCGCTTGTTGTCTTTATCCAGACATCACCTTGCAAAATTTGATATCGGGAAATCTGTTTATTATGAAAAATTATTGCAAAGTGTTATCACCAACCTGGATAGTAACGGGTTACCTAAGTATTTATCGATGGATGACCAGTCCCGTTTCGCAATCGGTTATTACCATCAAAGAGAAGATTTATATAAACCAACAGACAAAGAAAAAAATTAATAGTATACAAATATGGAAACTGCAATAAAAAATCGTTACGACTTCATTTATTTATTTGATGTACAGGATGGTAATCCGAACGGTGATCCCGATGCCGGAAACTTACCCAGAGTTGATCCGGAAACAGGAGAAGGTCTGGTTTCCGATGTCTGCCTGAAACGTAAAGTCCGGAACTTTGTCCAAATAGTAAAAGGTGGAGAAAGACCGTATGATATATTCATTAAAGAGAAAGCAGTATTGAATAATCTGATCACTGAAGCGCATAAACAGGAAGGGGTTAAAGATATAAAAGAGAAGGGAGATAAAACAGAGGCTGCCCGGCAATGGATGTGCAGAAACTTTTATGACATAAGGACATTTGGAGCCGTACTAAGTACTGGTGAAAATGCCGGACAGGTTCGTGGCCCTATCCAATTTACTTTTGCCCGTTCCGTCAGTCCTATTGTTACCGCCGAACATAGTATAACCCGTATGGCTGTGGCTACGGAGGATGAGGCTAAAAAACAGAGTGGAGATAACCGCACCATGGGACGTAAATTTACAGTTCCTTACGGACTATATAAAGCTAACGGATTTATTTCCGCTCATTTAGCCGCACAGACCGGATTCAATGATGAGGATCTGAACTTATTCTGGGATTCATTGAAAAACATGTTCGATCATGACCATTCAGCAGCCAGAGGAATGATGAATGCCCGCAAATTGATCGTATTCAAACACAGTACAGCATTAGGTAATGCTTCAGCTCATTCTTTATTCGGTTTAGTGAAGGTTCAACTTAAGGATGACCAACGCCCACCCCGTTCGTTCGACGATTATATTGTTACCATCGACAAAGATAAACTGCCGGAAGGAGTAGAAGTTTTGGACATGATATGATAGAATACGGAGATGAGGACCTATTGATGCTTTCCGGAATCCAACACATAACTTTCTGTAAACGTCAATGGGCCCTTATACATATCGAACAACAGTGGGCGGAAAACAACCTCACTATTGAAGGAAACTGGATGCATCAAAAAGTCGATGATCCAACCTTGATGAATCGCAATAAAGGCATAGTAACATTAAGATCCGTAACGCTTGTCTCCAGACAGCTGGGACTTTATGGAATCTCTGATGTAGTAGAGATGGTCGCTTCCACCTCCGGACAAAATTCAATAAGACATCCTAAATATCCGGGATTCTGGCAATTAATTCCGGTCGAATACAAACGAGGCAAACCTAAAAAAGATCAGATAGATGAAGTCCAGCTATGCGCACAAGCGATTTGCCTGGAAGAGATGTATCACGTCAGCATAGAAAAAGGCTTTTTGTATTATGGGGAAACTCGCCACCGAGAAGAGGTCCAGTTTACTGAAGAATTACGGAAACTGGTTGAAAATAAATGTGTCCAA
>DXRF01000274.1 GCA_019411205.1 Parabacteroides sp.
TCCCTGACATACTCCTTAAAATAAATATCTACGACCTATTTCTGATAACCTAAATCTTTCTACCTATCTTTTTGACTTTTCACTTAATATTCGGATTCAACGCGTGCCATTCTGAGATCGGAGGCAAAACGCCCATTTCAATCACCTCGTCACGCAATGCACAAAGATGCTTGTAGCTCTTTTCCAAAGCTGCTTCTTCTTCCGGAGTTCCTTTTACCTCTTTCAAAGCTACACCGTCTTTCGTGATGGAAGTTTCCCAAGCCATCATGATGTGGTCGAACTTGCCATTGGATACATAAGCACCTGCCGGCCAACGGAACGGTTTACCTCCCATAGCGGCTGCAATCATCTCGATAGAAACATAAGATGGGCTCTGGAAAGAAGAGCGGCCGCGCAAAGCGATGATATTGGCACCACCTTTCGTCACCTTCGTCTGAATTTCTGTCCATTGCTCTTTAGTCAGAGCATCCGTACCGATCATGCTGGCCAACGGCTTACCATCCACTTTAGCAGTAGAAGCGTAAACAGCCATTTGTTCGCCATGACCGCCGTATGTACGGCAGTTCTCCACAACATCCATAGAGACACCGAAATGTTTAGCCAGTTCGCTACGCAAACGGGTGGAATCCAAGGCTGCCAAAGTCGTCACCTGCGAAGGCTTCAAACCAGAATACAACAGCGTGATCAAACCTGTAATGTCAGCCGGATTGAAAATAACTACGATATGCTTGACATCCGGACAATAAGCCTTCACATTTTTACCAAATTCTTCAGCAATAGCGGCATTTCCTTTCAGCAAGTCTTCACGTGTCATGCCTGCCTTACGGGCGGCACCACCCGAATTCACAATATACTTGGCACCAGTCAGTGCTTCTTTGATATCAGAAGTGAATGTGATATTAACACCTTCGAAGCCACAATGGAACAATTCTTCGGCCACCCCTTCCAAACCTGGAGCATACGGGTCATACAAACAAATATTAGAAGTAAGTCCCATCATGATGGCTGTCTGAGCCATATTCGAACCAATCATACCTGCTGCTCCTACGATCGTGAGCTTTTCATCTGTCAATGTTTTCATATTGTATTGTTTTTTTAAATGATATGTCTCTTATTAGAACATTCCCGGCAACTATAAAGTTCGCTTGCAAACCCTATTTCCCTTTCGTTTGCAAAGGTAAAAGATTTCGATCTCCTCTATACATCACTAATTCCTATCCTCCATAAGCAAAAGTTATAACTTGGGCCTATCATGACAGACAGAATATAATTCGTATCTTTGCAGTCATGAGAACATTCAGACCGGAGGCATGGTTGCCTACAACAAAGAAAGAAGTTGAAGCCCGTGGATGGGACTATATAGATGTGATACTTTTCAGCGGAGACGCATATGTGGACCATCCTTCATTCGGAGCGGCCGTCATCGGGCGGACACTCGAAGCGATGGGACTGCGAGTAGCAATCGTTCCGCAACCGGACTGGCGTGGAGATTACCGGGATTTCAAGAAATTGGGAGCCCCCCGCCTGTTTTTCGGTGTTTCTGCCGGAGCGATGGATTCGATGATCAACCACTATACAGCCAACAAACGCCTGCGCAGTGACGATGCTTATACCCCGGACCGCCGTGCCGGCATGCGTCCCGATTATCCCAGCATCGTTTACACGAAGATATTGAAAGAAATCTATCCAGATGTTCCCGTCGTATTAGGAGGTATAGAGGCATCCCTACGCCGGGTCACCCATTACGATTACTGGCAAGACAAACTGCTCCCCGGAATCCTGAAAGACAGCCCGGCAGATTTGTTGATATACGGTATGGGGGAACTCCCTTTGAAAGAACTGGTCAGCCGGTTACAGGCAAATATTCCCTTCCATGAGATCAAAGATATACGGCAAACGGCCTATTTGGCAGACGCGGTAGAGCCGCTACCGGACGATATCAATCTTTTTTCCCACGAAGAATGCCTGTGCGACAAGCTGAAACAGGCCAAGAATTTCAGACACATAGAGGAAGAATCCAACAAACAGCAGGCTTCCCGCATCCTGCAAAAGGTAGGCAAACAGACGATAGTCGTCAATCCTCCTTTCCCGCCTATGAAGGAAGAAGGGATTGACGCATCATTCGACCTGCCCTACACCCGCCTGCCCCATCCCAAATACAAAGGAAAAACGATACCGGCTTTCGAGATGATCAAGTTCTCAGTAAACATCCACCGGGGATGTTTCGGAGGCTGTGCTTTCTGCACCATCTCGGCCCATCAGGGGAAGTTTATCGCCTCACGAAGCAAAGAGTCCATATTGAAAGAAGTGAAAGAGATCACCCGGATGCCGGACTTCAAAGGCTACCTGAGCGACCTTGGCGGTCCTTCGGCAAATATGTACCGGATGAAAGGGAAGAATCCGGATATCTGCGCCCGCTGCAAAAAACCGTCTTGTATCTCCCCTGTCGTCTGCAAAAACCTGAATGCAGATCATACACCATTGTTAGACATATACAAAGAAGTGGACAGTATGCCGGAAATCAAACGCTCGTTTATCGGTAGCGGTGTCCGCTATGACCTGCTTTTGCACCGGTATGAGGACGACAATCTGAACAAGGCTGCCCATACCTATATGGAGGAACTGATAGCCCGCCACGTCTCTGGCCGTCTCAAAGTCGCCCCCGAACATACGGAGGACAATGTCTTGAAGATGATGCGCAAACCTTCATTCGAGCTTTTCGGCCAATTTAAAAAGATATTCGACCGTGTCAACAAACAACACGGTTTGAATCAGCAATTAATCCCTTATTTCATCTCCAGCCATCCCGGTTGTACCGAAGCGGACATGGCAAACTTGGCTATCCAGACCAAGAAGCTGCATTTCCAACTCGAACAGATACAGGATTTCACACCTACTCCTATGACACTGGCAACAGAGATGTACTACACGGGATATCATCCTTATACATTGGAAAAAGTATATACGGCCCGTACGAAAGAACAAAAACTGGCACAGCGTCAGTTCTTTTTCTGGTATAAACCGGAGTTCCGCCGCCAGATCACGCAGGCGTTGCAACGAATCGGGAAAAAAGATTTGATTGGGAAATTATTCGGAAAATAACAGTTTATAAACACTTATATGGACATAACATACAGAACCGAACAGCATTCGGACTATTCCGAAACGGAACATGTAGTGAGAGAAGCCTTTTGGAACCATTATTCTCCGGGCTGTTGCGAACACTACTTACTACACATCATGAGAGACAATCCAGCTTTCGTCCCCGAACTTGACATCGTTGCGGAATGCGACGGCAAAATCGTCGGCAACACCGTCTGTCTGAAGTCTGTCATCAAAGCCGATAACGGAAAAGAATACGAAGTACTCAGCTTAGGTCCCATCTCCGTCCTCCCCGGATACCAGCGCAAAGGTATAGGCGGCAAGATGATAGAGCGATCGAAAGCAATCGCTCGTCAAATGGGGTTCCGCGCAATTTTGCTGTGCGGAGACCCGGAATATTACCTAAAGCAAGGGTTTATACCTGCTGAAACGCGTGGAATAAGATCGGCAGACAACATGTACGTCACGGCACTTCATGCTTGCGAATTATATCCGGACGCATTGGCTGACACCGCTGGTTGCTATTTCGAAGACCCCGTATATGAAATAGATGAAGCCAAGTCCGCCGAGTTCGACAAACAATTTCCGTATAAAGAATTGGTAAGCGGGACACCCAGCCAGCTACGATTCGAACAGATTGTAGCCATGCGGAGAAAAGTATAAACAAAAGAGCTGTCCCATAGGCAAGAAACGGAAGTTTCTCGGGTAGGAAACAAAAATTTCCCTTAGATGAAACATGATTTTCACCTAAGGGAAACCAGTCGAAACCTTTTGCCTTTTTATCCTTTTAC
>DXRF01000275.1:0-3074 GCA_019411205.1 Parabacteroides sp.
CTTCTCAGGGATTGTATGGATTCGTAGGTTACTTCATGATGCAGAAATTTTTAGTTGATAGCATCACTATGTTGAACGCGACCGCTATCTTCGGTGCAGGCCTGGTGTTGGGTTTTGCTGGTTTGTTCTCTTCTATCCGTCAGGCAGAAGTTTGTGCAAATGGTATTGCTGGTGTCGGAGCCGGCCACAATGTATTCGGTGCTACTATGGTGATGGCCGTATTCCCCGAATTGTATGCAATTTTGGCTTTGCTGGTTGTTATCCTGATCGGTGGTACTCTTCCGGTATAATTGAATAAAACAAATGAAGGAGGCTGTATATAATGTCAATACTTTATATGCAGCCTTTTTATTTATATAAAAACAACGTCAAATGAGAAAACAACTACTATTAGTGATGCTTTGTGCCGGAATGTTTTGTGGCACGGAAGCGAAAGGGCAGGAAGCGGAGCGGCTATCCGGATATGTCCAGGCCGAACGTTTCACGAAGGAGAAGCTGAACACGATGCTTTTTTCCACATCTGTCGATCCGCACTGGTTTCGGAAGGGCAGTAATTTCTGGTATGAATATAAGACCGGCAACGGCAAAGCCTGGTATGTCGTCGATCCGGTGGCGAAGACGAAACGTCCGCTTTTTGACCTCGACGATATTGCTGCACAGATAACCGAGATCGTCAAAGACCCGTTCACCGCCCAGCAATTACCCATCCAGAAGCTCGAAGCAGGAGAGGACGGGCGTACTTTTACTTTCCAGATCACCTCTTCGCAGGATGCGAAAAAAGACAGTACCGACAAAGATAAAGGTCCGAAGAAAGAGATATTCTTTTTCTCCTACGACTATCCCACGCGTAAGCTGACTTGGCTCAAAGAAAAGAAGAAAGAGACGGAATATCCCGACTGGGCCTCTTTCTCGCCCGACGGCAAAACGGTGGTGTATGCAAAAGATTTGAATCTCTATCGGATGTCCCGCGAGGATTACGAGAAGTTGAAGAAAGACGACAAGGATAGTACGGTTACGGATATACAACTCACTACTTTCGGTGTGAAAGACTTTGGTTTCGGCCAGCCCTATAGCTTGCTGAACACCGACACGCTTTGCAACGGCAAGCGGAAAGGCGTTTGGGGGATTGTCTGGTCACCCGATTCTCGTTATTTTGCCGTGACGGTTGAAGACGAGCGTGCAGTGAAAGACCTTTGGGTAATCAACTCTATGGCTTCGCCTCGTCCGACGCTGGAAACCTATAAATATCAGATGCCCGGTGAGAAGGAAGCACCTGTCCAGCATCTGTTTTTGTTCGATATGAACGACAACAGCTACAAAGAAATCCGCACATCCGCGTTCAAAGACCAGACGTTGCGCTTGGCACGTCGGCCGTGGGAACAGAAAGACCGTGACCGGAAAGAGGTAGCGAGTGTCTGGCTGGGCGACAATAACCGTTTCTTCGTCACCCGTTCGAGCCGTGACCTGCACCGTATCGACATCTGTTCGTATACGGTTGGCCAGGATTCGATTCGTCCGATTATCGAAGAACGTATGAATACTTATCAGGAAGTCCGCCCGTTGGCAACCGTAGGTGATGGCAAGGAGCTGATCCAGTGGAGCGAACGTGACGGTTGGGCGCACCTGTACCTCTATGACGGTGAAGGCAACTTGAAGAACCGCATCACACGCGGTCCCTGGCATGTAGACCAGATCGTAAAAGTAGACGAAGCCAAACGTGTCGTTTACTTCCTGGCCAACGGGAAAGATAAAGATGAGAATCCCTACTACGAACACCTGTATCGTGTGGGCCTCGATGGAAGCGGTTTGCAGCAGATCACTCCGGGTGACTATTTCCACACGGTCAGTATGGATGACAATGCGGCTTTCGTGGTCAATAATTATTCGCGTGTGAATACTATCCCACGTACGGATTTGATGGATAGTAACGGCCGCAAACTGATGACACTCGAAGAGAGCGACTTCTCTGGCTTGCTGGCCGCCGGTTACCAGTTTCCCGAACCTTTCAAGGTGAAGGCAGCAGATGGCGTGACCGACCTCTATGGTGTGATGTATAAACCGTTCAATTTCGATTCGACGGCCCTGTATCCGATCATCGATTATGTATATCCGGGCCCGCAAGTCGAAGCTACCGTTTATCCGTTCAGCCGTATGAGTGTGCGCACGGATCGCCTGGCACAGGCTGGCTTTATCGTGATCACGGTCGGGAACCGGGGCGGACATCCGAGCCGTTCGAAATGGTATCATAACTTCGGTTATGGCAACTTGCGCGATTATGGGTTGGCGGATCAGAAAGCGGCAATCGAGCAATTGGCCAACCGCTATTCATTTATCGACATCAACCGTGTCGGTATTCATGGCCATTCGGGTGGCGGCTTTATGTCTACGGCTGCCATCCTGCAATATCCTGATTTCTTCAAGGCTGCCGTCTCGTGTGCCGGAAACCATGATAACCGTATCTATAACCGTTGGTGGAGCGAAACGCATCATGGTGTGAAGGAAGTGATCAGTGAAAAGGGTGATACGACTTTCGTTTACAACATCAAGACGAATGAAGAGATCGCAGGAAGGCTGAAAGGCCACTTGATGCTTGTACATGGTGACATCGACAACAACGTCCATCCGGGCAATACGCTGCGTGTGGCAGATGCCTTGATCCGGGCCGGAAAACGTTTCGACATGTTGCTTTTGCCGCAACAACGGCATGGCTTCGGTGATATGGACGAATATTTCTACTGGCGTATGGTCGACTATTTCTCCCGCCATTTGCTGGGTGAACAGGAAACATCGGTAGATATTCCGAAACGATAATACAAAAAGAGTGCGCCGGATTTCGGTGCACTCTTTTTATTTTATTTTCCAGGATTCAGTTTTTGAATCAAGATTTCACTGGCTTTAAATTTTACTGATGTGCGGGCGCGTATCTTACATTCTTCACCTGTACGAAGGTTACGTCCCGGACGCTCTGTTTGGTAATGAGGAACTAGTTTACCAAAATAATGAATGTTCACCCCTTCACCTTCTGCAAGTTTTTCGGTTATTAGTTCGATGTATGAATTCAGAAACTTTTTCGC
>DXRF01000275.1:3084-3885 GCA_019411205.1 Parabacteroides sp.
GTCCGTACATTCCATCCGTTGCGCCAACTCCTTGATTAGAGCTCTTTTTGTAGCCATATAATAGTTGTTTTATCGTTATTGTTTTTCTTTCCGTACCCTGTCCCCGGGTGGATTTGTCTAAGATGAAAAAGCGCGGGACTGTTGTCTTTAATACTATCGCTAATCCTGATTAGTATAAACATAGCCCACGCTTAACAGATACGATAAAACGTAAGGAACTGATTGTTTAGCTACTTCTCCCGGATGGCTTGAAATTGTCTAGATTTCTACTTAGGGATAATACTAAATCGCTTATTGTAGAAAAATATTGTCTTATTGATTCATAGGCATTTTTGTTAAATTGTCCGGTAGTCCTCCGAAATCGGGCGCATTATAAAATAAAAAAGCGTGAGGACTGTCGTTCGGACTTAAGTAGAGGTTCTAGACAACCCGCCATGCAGTACTATACAACAGTCTGCTCACGCCCTTATGCTATATACATTGGGTATATAATCAGAACATGAGCATTTTTGTTTATGATCCTTCTATGGCTTGAAATTGTCTAGATTTCTACTTAAGGATAAACCAAAACGCTTTTTATATAAATCATAAAATAATGTTTCCTTGACGCTTCAAGGTTCAATTACTACGACAAAGATAGGAAACATATATGAAAAACCCGATTCATTTCATTAAAAAAGCTCTTATTTATTCGCAGGTTTTGAGAATTTAATAAGGGCGTGAATTTATAATTTCCAATTCCCTATAGCAATAATTATGTCTAGATTCCTACTCCGATGAATTGGTTTTTTCCTCCATACC
>DXRF01000276.1 GCA_019411205.1 Parabacteroides sp.
TAGATACGGGAAAAGTTCTTACTTTCACAGCACAGGAAGCTCAAAAGTGGGGGTATTGCGACGGTATAGCAGAAAATCCGGATGAAGTTATCACGCAATATTTGGGATATAAAAACTACGAAATAAAAAGTTATACCCCCAGTTGGCAGGATGATTTAAAAGGTTTTTTGATGAACCCTGTTTTTCAATCTATTCTGATTATTATTATCATCGGCGGTATTTACTTTGAAATGCAAACTCCAGGGTTAGGCTTTCCCTCTGCAGTCGCCCTACTGGCAGCCATCCTCTATTTTGCGCCACTCTATATAGACGGGTTAGCGGCAAATTGGGAAATTCTGATCTTCATCATCGGCATTCTATTGCTCGCGGTAGAAATCTTCATCATCCCAGGATTCGGAGTTGCAGGAATAAGCGGTATCATATTGATTATCGGCGGCTTGGTCATGGGGTTGCTGAACAACGATAATTTCAATTTCGAAGAAGTCAGCGGAAAAGAGATCGGAGAAGCAACATTGACGGTCCTGGTCGGATTAGTGGCAGGTTTCAGCCTGATGATCTGGCTCTCCAATAAGATCGGACACCGGGGTATGTTCCGGAAAGTCGCACTGAATACGGATTTGAAGGATGCGATATCATCCCCTGACTTATCTTCACTGGTTGGAAAAGAGGGAATAGCCGCTACCGTATTGCGTCCTTCCGGAAAAGTAGCGGTCGACGGAGAATTTTATGACGGGGTTTCCGAATCCGGCTTTATAGAGAAAGGGAACAGTGTCAAGGTGGTCCGTTTCGAGAATGCACAAGTATATGTAGAAAGCCTTTAATACAGCAGGGAAGCCATAAAAGCGCCCTTATACAGGGACGCGCTGATATAAGATATGCTTGTCGATTACAATATATTGCAGGGCATTCATGGCCAAGAGGTCACTCAGGATATTCTTCGCTGTATAATAATTGATCCGCCCGATCCGGCAAAACTGACTGACATTGATATGGGGGTGCTCATCCAGATAAGCAAACAAACGTTCTACGGGTTTGCTTATCTTCAATAAAGTCCCGTCTGATTTATGCTTTTTCTGCCAGGCAAGCACCAACACTTCATTGGCCAATATATTTTCATCGGCGACCCTTATATAGGCTTTAAACTTATCATCCTTATCGGGAGCCGTATGCGGTTTATCCGGACTGGGGGCGATATATACTTCAAGAACCGTCTTGCCGTTCATCTCCCAACGGGTCGCCTCAAAGGGAACTTCTGGACGGGTATACATTCTGGAAGCTGCCTCAATCATATAATATTCTTCTTCACTTCGGACACCGGAGATATTCCCGTTATCTTTCACACCGATCAAGAGACGCCCACCGTCAGTATTGGCAAAAGCACTCAGCGTACGCGCAATCTTCTTACTGTCGCTCACCTCGAATTTAAAATCAAGTTGTTGGTGTTCCCCTTGCTCTATCAACGCTTCTATCGGATGTATCTTCTTCATTTTGGCAATTTTTTAGACCGACAAAATTAAAATAAATACATAACTTTGCCAACGGAAAAACAACGAAAGCATGTCTCAAATACCATCTCTTATATCGGATCTTGCTGTCATACTGATTTCAGCAGGATTGGTAACCTTGCTTTTCAAAAGATTAAAGCAACCGGTCGTACTCGGATATATCGTAGCCGGAATTCTTGCCGGTCCTTCCATCACACAAATACCGACTGTCACGGATGTAGAAAGCATTCGCATTTGGGCTGATATAGGTGTAATCTTCCTTCTATTCGCTTTAGGACTCGACTTTAGTTTCAAAAAGCTGATGAAAGTCGGCGGAACAGCAGTAATCGGGGCTATTACTGTCGTGATAGGCATGATGACACTCGGCTATACTACCGGATTGTCTTTAGGCTGGGGACACATGAACAGCCTTTTCCTCGGAGGAATGCTTTCCATGTCATCTACTACGATTATCTTCAAAGCGTTCGACGATATGGGACTGCGTAACCAACGGTTTGCCGGAGTGGTTTTCGGAATCCTTGTTGTCGAAGACCTGTTTGCCGTTTTACTGATGGTTTTACTGTCAACATTGGCAGTCAGCAAACAGGTGGAGGGGATGGAGTTACTCAACAACGTAGTCAAACTGGGAGTCTTTCTGCTGTTCTGTTTCGTTATCGGCATTTATCTGATTCCCTCTTTTCTGAAAAAAGCCAAGACTTTCCTGAACGACGAAACCTTGTTGATTGTCAGTCTGGGACTATGTCTCGGAATGGTTATCATTGCCACGAAAGCCGGTTTTTCTTCAGCCTTGGGAGCTTTCGTTATGGGATCTATTCTGGCCGAAACTACCGATGCAGAACATATCGAACATATTATCAAACCGGTAAAAGACCTTTTCGGAGCTATATTCTTTGTCTCTGTCGGAATGTTAATTGATCCGGCACTGCTGTGGGAATATAAAATTCCGATCCTGATCCTTACACTGGTCGTAATGGCCGGACAAATATTATTTGCCGGCTTCGGAGTATTGCTCTCCGGACAACCGGTCAAGATAGCCATACAATCCGGTTTCTCTCTCGCCCAAATAGGCGAATTCGCTTTTATCATTGCATCGTTGGGGCTCTCGTTAGGGGTAACCGATAATTACCTTTATCCTATTGTCGTGGCGGTTTCAGTTGTTACAACTTTCTTTACACCTTACATGATTCGTATGGCAGAGCCTGCATGCCAGGTTGCCGACCGGATTATACCGAAGTCCTGGATGAAATTTCTCGAACGCTATTCTTCCGGTTCCAATACCATACATCAGAAAAGTGCCTGGAATAAACTGTTGAAGGCACTGATTCGCATAGTCGGCACTTATACAGCCGTTACCCTTGTCCTGATTTTTATCTGGCTTCAGTTCATAGCCCCTTTTATCATGAAGGAACTTCCGGGTATACGGGGAGCAGGTATCTCACTCGTTCTGATCCTGCTACTGATAGCTCCCATGTTGCGTGCAATCATGATGAAGAAGAACCATTCCGTCGAATTCCAACAATTATGGCTGGACAGCAAGTACAACCGGGGGCCATTGGTTTCATTGGTCATTTTGCGTATTATATTATGTATCGGTCTGGTCATGCTGCCCGTCGCCCGTTTGCTGAATGCCGCAGTCGGTATCGTACTGGCGATCGCAGCGACTGTCATAGTCATTGTCATTTTATCCAAACGGTTGAAAAGGCAATCCATCTTGATGGAACGGCATTTCTTCAGTAACCTCTCCGCACGCGAATTGGAAAACGAACGAAAAGCTCCTATCAACCAACGGTTTGCCAACCACCTGCTGGAACGCGACCTTCATTTAGCCGATTTCGAGGTGAAGCAGAACTCTCCCAGTATGGGAAAAACTTTGAAGGAACTTAACTTCCGCCAGAAATGCAATGTCAACATCGTGACGATTATCCGGGGAGAACAACGGATTAATATTCCCGGAGGAGAAGAACGTCTCTATCCATTCGACAAATTAGTAGTAGTCGGTGCAGATGACGATCTCGAACATTTCCGCCAATATCTGGTCGAGCGGTATAAAAAGGCCCAAACCGACAAGGAACAGACGACACATGAAGTCAATATGGAACAATTCACCATTGCCGAAGGATCTCATCTGATCGGACGTACAATTCTGGAATCCGGCATACGAGACAAGTCAGCCTGCTTGGTCATCGGTATCGAGCGAGGTACCTCTTCCATCAAAAACCCATCTCCTTCAACCATTTTTGAAGAGGGTGACATTGTATGGATTGTTGGAGAACATGAAAAAGTACTTCGATTGAGCGAAGGGAAAACGGTAGCAATCGATAACTGAGAATAGACAATTTCATAAATCACAAATTATAAATCATAAATACA
>DXRF01000277.1 GCA_019411205.1 Parabacteroides sp.
CCTTTATGAAAAACAAGTGCTACACAACCTGCCGGGATAGAACGTTGAAAGCCTTGCTTTACATCATCTATCCTTAAAAACCAATATTGCTTTATATAAGGAGCGAGCAATTTGGTAGGTTGTATTACTTGAATTTTCTCCATTCTGTTTTAATTATCAAACAAAAGTAAGATTTCTTAGATAGATATTAGGTGTAAAAAAGGGACATTCTAATTAAAACATCCAAATATCTGTTGCCTAAATCATTCAAAGTTCTCTGCATTGGAAGATATGTCATAGATAAGTTGAAAAAGTTATTATAAACACAAGTTTAGTTTGTGTTTTTGTCTATATATCCAAAACGGACTAAACTAATTTCTATTGACAGCAAATTATATATGCTGGCGAAAAGAAAAACAGTATTCTTCTTTTCGCCAGTTTTGCTTTTATGGTTAGAGAGCTTTTGTTACCTTTGCACATGAAGCCCACCGCAAAGCGATTTCTTCGTTTTTTTGTTACTATTTTGTTACCCACTATTAGTAATAGGTGGGCTTTTGCTTTGATAATCAGAGTTATATTATGCTGTATGTATAATATGTGGCAAAATATTTTCAATAGCTACCAGTTGTGGAAGAAGAGGAAGAATGATCCTATTTCTTCTCCATCTGGAATTTGAAATCAGAAAGTTGATTGCACGGGAGATTCTATCATATTTAAAGGAAATGGCGATGAATGTGGAGTTTTTCAGCCGCAAGTCGGGAGCAGCAGAAGTTCGTAGTCTGCAACATCCAGCCAGCGGTCGAACTTCAAGCCGACCTTTTTGAAGTGGGAAACCTGTTTGAATCCCAGCTTTTCATGCAAGATATTACTGGCTTCGTTCCCCTCCGTGATGCAGGCGATCAAAGCACGGTAGCCATTTTCACGACATGCTTCAATCAATTTTTGCATCAGGAGCATTCCGATACCCTTTCCGGTATGTCCGGGAGACAGGTAAACAGTCGTTTCCAGCGTATAGCGGTAAGCTGAACGCTCTTTCCATGTATGGGCATAACAATAGCCAGTGATTTCTTTGTCTTCTTCGTAGACGAAATAAGGAAAGCGGGACGATATTTCTGCAATTCGGGCACGCATCTCCTCTTCCTGCACCGGCTTCGTATCGAAAGTAGCCACGCTGTGCAACACATATTCGTTGTAAATATCTGTGATCGCCTTTGCATCCTGGAGCTCCACTTGTCTGATCATATCCCTTTTATCTTGTATTCTTGCCGCAAAAATAATGTATTAGAAGGAAAATAATCTGTATTTTTGTAGAATAATTGATATTGATATGAGATTAAGCAACGAGTGGTTTACCGCTCTTTCAGAGAATGAATCCGGACAACTGGTCACCGTTTCCGGTCGTGATGAATTAACTGAATTTATTCAGTCGGGCAAGTTCAAGGAACGGGTGGAAATCACCTGGAAATATGAAGGTGACGACAAAGGAATGCCTTCCGAAGCGCTTGCCGAAAAGATGGAGGAGGTACAGGAAGTTCTGCGTAAGGCGATGGAAAAAGACAAACTGTCGATCCTGACCGGCGTTTATACCGGAGGCGGAGAGAGGATATGGGTCTATTATACCCGTACCGTCCGTGTTTTTGGTGAACGGTTGAACGATGCCTTGGCTCCGTTTGAAATGTTGCCGCTCTCTATCTATACGGAGGTGGACCCCGAATGGGAGGAATACCTGGATATGTATGAGATGAAGGAATGGGCCATTGAATGATGTCTTGCCCGTAGGGAAAAAATCAAGGGACCGTCCCGGTGTCGAAACAGTCCCTTTGCTATATGTGAAAAAAAGATCAGATATTGTCTATTCTAATCTAACCAGCCTGTATATCAACTGCTGGAGAGCTTCCTGGTAGTCGTCGATGATGGACTGCGAGAAGGCTTCCGGGAAAAGGTCTCTATGTTTTTCTACATAGTTGTAGAACTCGGAAGCATGTTTGGCGATATTGTCCGGAGTCTTTGTTTCAGGGATGGAAATGTGCAAATCGCCGACTAAGGCATAAGTCGTTTCGGTGATTCTGTCGATAACATCCAAAAGGGAAGCGATTGCTTCGTCCAACGCCATATGTTTGGCATAACTGCCGGGGCCGGTAACACTCCAGTGATACAGTTTTAAGCTACTGTTAAAGGAAAAAAGTTCTCCGATAAATGTTGCGATCTCCATGTTTGAATAATTTGTCATACTCTGTTTCTTCTCAGATTTTTTTACTGTTGTTGTACTCATAGTGAATCTATTTTGTGTTTCTTGTTTCTGTGTTTTAAACAGTTTCTCTTTCCCGAAAGTTTAGAAACCGAATGCTAATTATGTTTATTTTGGAAGGGATGACTATTTGCCGGTAGACATTGTTTGTATCAGAAAATGGAGATATGAATTAGAAAAGGATATGGTATAGATTAATTTGAAACGTGTTTGCGATGAGGTGGATACTGTACCCGTGCTTGACGCGGGAGCCACAAAAGACAGACCTTATCAATCGGATATTTATGCGGCCAGTTTTTATGCGATCCTGAGTCAAGCTCGGGAACAAGGTAGTCTTGATATAGACTGATTATTGTTCCATCAGATATGATTTGAAACTTTCGAAGTCCTTTCCCATACCGACGCTTTGCTTTTCTCCTTGCATGAAGGCTTTCAGTTTGGCGGGGATTTCGATGTCGGCATCCAGTATTTGGTCTACCGTCCCTTTGAACTTCGCTGGATGGGCTGTTTCAAGGAACAGACCTGTTTCGTCCGGAGCCAGTCCGTTCTCGATCAATGCCTGATAGCCGCAAGCGCCGTGCGGGTCCAGTATATAACCTGTTTCGTTGTAAACCTGCTTCATGGTTGCCCCGATCTCTTCGTCCGTGAAACGGTAACCGCTGATCAGTTGGCTGATTTCCGCGTGCGGGTTGCCGTTCTTGCCGTACAAGTCCAGGATACGGGCGAAGTTGCTCGGATCACCGACATCCATAGCATTGGCGATGGTCGGAACGGAAGGACGTGGTGTGTAAACACCTGTACGCAGATATTCCAGGAATACATCGTTGCGGTTGTTGGCGGCTACGAAGCGTTTGATTGGTAATCCCATCCGGTGTGCGAACAAACCGGCTGTGATATTGCCGAAATTACCGCTGGGGACGGAGACGACCAGTTGGTCCGCTTTACCGATTTTATCCAGCTGCGCATACGCATTGAAGTAGTAAAAAGATTGCGGCAGAAAGCGTGCCACGTTGATGGAGTTGGCCGATGTCAGCTTCATGTGGTGGTTCAACTCTCCGTCCATAAAGGCAGACTTGACCAAAGCCTGGCAGTCATCGAAGGTCCCGTCTACTTCCAGCGCCGTGATGTTTTGTCCAAGCGTCGTGAATTGGCATTCCTGGATCGGACTTACTTTTCCTTTTGGATAGAGCACGTATACGTGAATCCCCGGTACGCCGAGAAAACCGTTTGCAACAGCACTCCCCGTATCACCGGAAGTAGCTACCAATACGTTTACTTGCTTCAATCCCTCTTTTTTGATGAAATAACCTAACAGACGGGCCATAAAACGTCCTCCTACATCCTTGAATGCCAAAGTCGGGCCGTGGAACAGTTCAAGGCTGTAGATATTGCCGTGTACAGGGACGACCGGTGTTTCGAACGACAATGTGTCCCGGACGATTGCATCGAGCGTTTCCGGTTCTATGTCTTCTCCGAAGAAAGCCCGTGCTGCCGTACAGGCTATTTCATGGAACGATTTGTTTTTAAGATCGGAGAGCGTATCCTTGTCCAAAGGCCGGATGTGTTCCGGCATATATAAACCTTTGTCACCGGCAAGACCTTTTACGACGGCTTCTTCCAGTGAGGCAAGCGGAGCTTGT
>DXRF01000278.1 GCA_019411205.1 Parabacteroides sp.
ATCCATGACATCCTGCCAACGCTTTTCGTTCTTACTGCCTTCGACATTGGTATGTGCCAATTCGTCAACAATGACTACCTCTGGATGGATACTGAGTATCGACTGCACGTCCATCTCTTCGATCTCTTTCCCTTTATAAAATATCTTGCGACGGGGAATAATAGGCAATCCTTCCACCAATGCCTCTGTCTCGACTCGCCCATGTGTTTCAATATAACCGATCTTGACATCGATACCGCTTTCCAGTAATTGGTGAGCTTCCGATAGCATCCGATACGATTTACCTACACCGGCACTCATGCCGATGTAGATTTTAAAATTGCCACGACGAGACTTTTTCAACAATTCTAAAAAATGTTGTACACTTTGTTCTCGATCCATGCTTAGTATATATTATATCAGGGCCTCAAAGAAATTCCCAATACCAAATGGGCATCCTCCATACAAGGATTCCAAATGGCTTGTGTAAATATCGGTAAAGAAAATGAATCTGTAATCTTAATTTCTTTCGTTGCTTTCAGAGCAACATTAGTCACTGCAAACCCGTTGTTGACATCGCCATAGGTCGTCACACCCGCATCATACGGAAGCATGCCGCATGTGGCATTCAGGTCGACACCCTTCACTGTGAAAGGGAAATTCAATTCCACATAAGAGGAATAATTCTGTTCGCCTTTATCGTTTTTGTCTGCTCCGGCAAACATCAAGTTCCAAGCAATAGACAAAGGAAATTTCTCGATCGGCAAAGTATAAGCCAAACCAAGATCAAAGTGATGGGCCGTTTCATGGCTCTTGAAGTTGAAATAGTGGCCTGCCCCCTGTCCTGCCCACCACAAGCTAGCGACTGACAGTGTAGGACCTGCTGATCCGAATGTATAAGCAGCTGTCAAGTCAATCTCTTTGGCAGCCGCAGCAGACGTGGAGTTTGCTCCCTGAAAATCGGTCGATCCCCATGCAGTCAAAGAGAAATTACCTACCCCCAAAAACAAGGTCGGCTGGAAACTGGCACCCGTCTGGTAGAAACCACGCCAAATATAGGAACTTACCAAATCTCCCTGTACGGAGAAACTTACTTTACTATCCTCCTCTTCTTGCGCATTTACCAGTGTGGAAGAAGCCATAGAGAAAACAACTGCCAAAGCAGCGACTTTTTTTACAAATGATTTCATAACCTAAATCTTTCTCACCTAATTAACTATTTGTTATTTGTTTTGAGCGGCTTCATCAAGCGCTACATTTAATTTCAAGACATTCACTTTTTCCGTACCGAACATACCCAGCAACGGTTTCTCAACGTGTGCCCCTACGATTGCCATCACTTTGTCTTCCGACCAACCACGAGCTTCAGCTACACGTCTTGCCTGCACATAAGCAGCTTTCGGTGAAATGTGGGGATCCAGACCGGATGCACTTGCTGTGATGATTTCGGCCGGCACTTCTTCGCGACTTAAATACGGATGATGAACCAGGAATGTATCGATGCGCTCTTCCAGCAATGCCAAATGTTCTTCGTTCGAAGGTCCTTTATTGCTACCTGCAGAACTGGAAGCATCGTAACCATCACCGGCATGGGAAGGACGACCCCAGAAATAAATATCTTGCGTGAAATTCTGACCGACGTTAGCGGCTCCAACCACTTTTCCATTCAATGTAACCAGTTCGGCATTTCCTTTATTCGGTCCTGCCACTTGGGCAAACAACCACAAAACGAAAATATAGAAAACACTGAAAAACAAACAAAATGCGATTGTCAGTTTTAATGATTTTAAAAGATTGGATATCATAATGAATTGTTATTTTATTTTCTTGATCTTCCTCTTCTGTTCAAGCAGAAAGAGGAAGGTCTTTAATTATTGATTTGACTTTTACATGAATAAACTTACAATCATATCGATCAACTTGATACCAATGAACGGGGCAATCACACCACCCAAACCGTAGATCAACAAGTTGCGACGAAGCAGTGCGGAAGCGCCAATCGGTTTATAAGCCACACCACGTAATGCCAACGGGATCAAGATCGGGATGATGATCGCATTGAAGATGATCGCACTCAGGATAGCCGATTCCGGACTGTGCAAGTGCATGATGTTCATCGGAGCCAATGCCGGGATTGTTACCATGAACAAAGCAGGAACGATAGCAAAATATTTAGCCACGTCGTTGGCAATACTGAAAGTCGTCAGTGTACCGCGAGTCATCAACAACTGCTTACCGATTTCGACAATTTCGATCAATTTTGTCGGGTCGTTATCCAAGTCTACCATGTTACCGGCTTCCTTAGCAGCCTGCGTACCACTGTTCATTGCCACACCTACGTTAGCCTGTGCCAAAGCTGGCGCGTCGTTCGTGCCGTCGCCCATCATGGCAACCAGTTTACCATTTTCCTGTTCCTTGCGAATGTAGTTCATCTTGTCTTCCGGTTTCGCTTCGGCGATATAATCGTCAACCCCGGCTTTCTCCGCAATATATTTTGCGGTCAGTGGGTTATCGCCGGTTACCATTACGGTCTTCACCCCCATCTTACGCAGACGTTCAAAACGTTCTTGAATACCTGGTTTGATGATATCCTGTAATTCAATCACACCTATGATAAAATCATCCTGCGAAACGACCAGCGGAGTACCACCGTTGCTTGTGATTTTCTGAACCAAATCGGCCACTTCTTTCGGATATTGGTTTCCGGCAGCTTCACTCATTTTGCGGATGGCCTCGAACGCACCTTTACGAATACGAGTACCGTTTGCCAAATCCACACCGGAACATTTGGTTTCAGCCGTAAACTTGATCATCTTCGAACCGGATGTATTCAAATCATGTACACGCACACCCTTTTCGCGCCCCAGTTCAACTATAGATTTACCTTCCGGCGTATCGTCTGACAAAGAAGACAGCAAACAAGCCTGTACGAAAGATTGTTCATCAATACCAGAAACCGGATAGAACTGAGTGGCTTTACGGTTTCCGATCGTAATCGTGCCTGTCTTGTCCAGCAGCAAAGTATCGATATCACCTGCCGTTTCAACAGCCTTACCGGATTTGGTAATCACATTGGCGCACAAGGCACGGTCCATACCGGCGATACCGATCGCAGATAACAGACCACCGATAGTCGTCGGGATCAGGCAGACGAATAAAGAGATAAAGGCTGCGATCGTAATCGTCGTGTTGGAATAGTCGGCAAACGGTTTCAACGTACCGCAAACCACTACGAATACCAATGTGAAACCTGCCAGTAGGATCGTCAAAGCGATTTCATTTGGTGTCTTCTGGCGGGATGCACCTTCCACCAACGCAATCATCTTGTCCAGAAAACTCTCGCCCGGCTCGGTCGTTACTTTCACCTTGATCTGATCGGACAATACTTTCGTACCGCCTGTAACAGAACTCTTGTCGCCGCCGGCTTCACGAATAACCGGAGCTGATTCACCCGTGATGGCACTTTCGTCGATAGATGCCAGGCCTTCAATGATTTCACCGTCAGAAGGAATCGTGTCTCCGGCTTCACAAATAAAGATATCACCCTTTTTCAACCGGGAAGAGCTGACCGTTTCAATCTTGTTGCCGACACACAATCTGGCAGGAGTCTCTTCACGGGTCTTACGCAAACTGTCAGCCTGCGCCTTACCGCGTGCCTCGGCGATCGCCTCTGCAAAGTTGGCAAAGAGCAACGTAGCGAACAATATAATAAACACTAAGATATTGTAACCGAAAGATCCCTGTGCCGTATCACCGGTGGCTGCCGCCCAAATTGTTACGAACAACATAACGAATGTCACCACCTCCACGATAAACATGATCGGGTTACGGAACATCATCCGCG
>DXRF01000279.1:0-3213 GCA_019411205.1 Parabacteroides sp.
AAAACCTTCGGGTAGAACTCCAGTTTCTCCAGACTGTCCAACTGATAATCCACCGGCGGCTCTATCACAAGCGTTCCGTCTCTGTCTATAAATAAAGCTCTTTTCATTTATGATTTATAATTTATGATTTATGATTTGAGATTTATGACGTGTCATTGCATAAATCATAAATCTCAAATCATAAATCCTTACATTCTTTTAAGTGCATTAATCAAAGCATCGTTTTCATCCGGCTTGCCGACTGTAATGCGAAGGCAGCCGTTACACATAGTTACGTTTGTCCGGTTGCGGACGATGATACCCTGTTTAACCAGGTTTTTATAGACCGTATCAGCATTCGCCACTTCAACCAGAATAAAGTTTGCATCTGTCGGATAAATCTTGCGTACGCAGTTCAACTCCGGCAATGCAGCCTGCAGACGAATCCGCTCGGAAAGAATCGAACGAAGCTG
This sequence comes from Parabacteroides sp., assembly GCA_019411205.1. Lineage (GTDB taxonomy): Bacteria > Bacteroidota > Bacteroidia > Bacteroidales > Tannerellaceae > Parabacteroides. The sequence goes on from DXRF01000279.1 coordinate 453, forward strand.
TTTTTCCATCTGTTCCTTATTTTCAAGCATATACAAGGCGCGTTCCTGAGTCAGCAGATTTACATTGTACGGATATTTGATCTTATTGAGGATCGCAATGATTTCGGGTGAAGCAAAAGCCATCCCCAACCGGATTCCGGCAGCACCCCAGGCTTTCGACATGGTCTGCAGGACAATCAGGTTCGGGAATTTGTCCAGTTCGCCTAAGAAAGAAGGTTCGATGGAGAAATCGACATAAGCTTCGTCAATCACAACGATTCCCTGGAAAGTATTCAATACTTTATAAAGGCGATCACGGCTCAGGTTATTTCCCGTCGGGTTGTTGGGAGAACACAAGAATATCACTTTCACCCAATCATCTGCCGCTTCCAGAAGGCTGTCCGTATCCAGGTCAAACTTTTCGTCCAGCTTGATCTTCCTGAACTCTACGTTATTGACATTGGCTGCTACTTCATACATACCGTAGGAAGGGTCGATGCTTACGACGCTGTCGATAGACGGTTCGCAAAATGCACGGATAATCAGATCGATCGGTTCGTCACTCCCGTTCCCCAGGAAGATAGACTCGCGTTTCACCCCTTTGATCTCCGCAATCTTCTTCTTCAGTTCCCATTGCAAAGGATCGGGATAGCGGTTGTACGGTCTGTTAAATGGATTTTCGTTTGCATCCAGAAAAACAGAGGCATTGCCTTGAAACTCGTCTCTGGCGGACGAGTACGGCTTCATATTCCAGACATTGGGTCTGACTAAATCTTTTAAGTCTTTCATAATGTGTTCAATCTGATTGTTACTGCATTCTTGTGCGCGTCCAACTGCTCGTTGGCCGCCATTGTCCGGATCGTTTCCCCCAACTGCTTGATACCGTCGGCCGTGATCTCCTGGAACGTGATCTTTTTGATAAAGCTGTCCAAATTCACACCACTGTAGGCTTTTGCATATCCGTTGGTCGGTAATGTATGGTTCGTCCCGGAAGCGTAGTCGCCGGCGCTTTCCGGCGTATAGGGTCCCATAAAGACACTGCCTGCATTCTCTATTTGTCCGGCAATATCAACATAATCGGCGGTCTGGATAATCAGGTGTTCCGGAGCGTATAAATTGGTAAAATCGATCACTTCCTGTTTATCCTTCAGTACGATAAGACGGCTGTGACTCAACGATTTTTCCGTGATCTCCTTACGGGGCAGCCGGTCCAGTTGTTCCCGGATTGCTCGCATGACCGGTTCGACAATGCTTTCGGATGCAGTCACCAGCATGGCCTGGCTGTCCACTCCATGTTCCGCCTGGGAAAGGAAATCGGCAGCGATAAAGGCAGGATTGGCCGATTCATCTGCAATCACTTCCACTTCAGAAGGACCAGCGGGCATATCGATGGCCACCTCTTTCAGGCTGACCAACTGCTTGGCCACCGTCACATACTGGTTGCCGGGACCGAATATCTTATAGACCTTCGGAACTGATTCCGTTCCATAAGCCATCGCCGCTATGGCCTGGATTCCCCCAGCCTTGAATATCTTGCTGACACCTGCCGTTTCTGCGGCAAAGAGGATGGCTGGGTGTACCTTTCCTTCCTTGTTCGGAGGCGTACAAAGCACGATTTCCTTACAGCCGGCAATACGGGCCGGGACAGCCAACATCAGGACAGTAGAGAAAAGAGGGGCCGTTCCGCCGGGAATATATAATCCCACCTTTTCTATCGCGACTGCTTTCTGCCAGCAGGTGACACCCGGCGTCGTTTCCACCTTCTTTCCCGTAAAACGTTGTGAGGCGTGAAATATCTCTATATTGTGCTTCGCTTGGCGGATAGCCCGCTTCAGGTCTTCGGGAACAAGTTCTTTCGCTTCCGCTAATTCCTGTTCTGAAACCTGCAATCCTTTAAAAGTAGCAGGATCTATTTTATCGAACTTTTCCTCATACCGGATAACGGCGGCATCTCCTCCCTCCCGGACTTCATCCAGCACCGTACGAACCGTATCGAACAGTGTCGTGACATCCAGTGCCGGACGCTGGGCTAATGAAGCCCATTCTTCTCTTGACGGATATTTGATTACTTCCATAACTATTTAATTGACATTCTGACAATTGTCAATTTATAAGAACATTTTCTCGATCGGTAACACCAATATACCTTCCGCTCCCAACGATTTCAGTTTACCGATGATTTCCCAGAAATGTTTCTCTGCTATAACAGATTGGACAGACACCCAGTTTCCGTCGGCAAGCGGCGTAATGGTCGGGCTCTTCATACCCGGCAGCACTTCTATGATTTCGTCCATTTTGTCTTTCGGAGCATTCAGTAATACATATTTCTTGCCTTCCGCTACCTGGATCGCTTCGAAACGGAACAGCAGTTCATCCAGGATAGCCTGTTTTTCATTCGACAGATTGTTATTGGCAATCAACAGGGCTTCGCTTTGCATAATCACTTCCACCTCTTTGAGCTGATTGCTCACCAGTGTACTGCCGGAGCTGACAATGTCGAAAATCGCATCCGCAAGACCGATGCCCGGAGCAATTTCCACAGAGCCGCTGATTACGTGAAGGTCTGCTTTCACTCCCTTTTCAGCCAGATAAGCCTTCAGTATTTCCGGATAGGAAGTTGCGATCGTCTTTCCAGAGAACCATTCTACTCCCTGGTAATCTTCATCTTTCGGGATGGCGAGAGAAAGACGGCATTTACTGAATCCCAGACGTTTGACCAACTTAGCCTCCTGTCCTTTTTCTACGTATTCGTTTTCGCCAACGATACCTATGTCGGCAACCC
>DXRF01000279.1:3223-3818 GCA_019411205.1 Parabacteroides sp.
GAATAAGACTTCTACCGGGAATCCTTTTGCCGACAACAGCAAAATACGTTTTCCTCTGTTCAGTTTAATACCGGCTTCTTCCAAGAGAAGCATTGTTTCATCGTAAAGACGACCTTTTGATTGTACTGCGATTCGTAACATGTTTATTTCGTTTATATATATATTATTCCAAAAACAAAAAAAGGCTCACCGTAAACGGCAAGCCTTTTTCATTTATATCATATGTTCCTACATACCACACAGCCCACCGAACTATTGCCCGTTGTAATGATGATGGTGAAGATGCAGAACTAAACTTTTCATTTGTTATTATTATTACGCCGCAAAGTTACAATAATAATTGAATTAGCAAATAAAACTTACAAAAGATTAGCCAAGCGGGGTGATTTTTTTATTATGAGACCAATTTCACCCCGATAAATCCGATCATTTGTACAAATGATCCGCCTGCTGACGAATTTTATTTGAGAGCAAGACCGGATAGTCCGGATGGGCGGCAAAGAAATCGTCCACTTCTTTCCGGGCTTCCGGCGAAGTATGTCCGCTCAGTAAAGCCCGTACCCAGTCACGCGGGAAAAAGATATCTCCCGTACGC
>DXRF01000028.1 GCA_019411205.1 Parabacteroides sp.
ATTATAAAGAAGTCATAGAGATGATTTTGTTTTTATATTATCTTTGTTGCCGCAAACAGTCTGATGTGAAAGCTTATCAATAATTTATTATAAAAGTATGAAAAACTATCTTGTATTTTCTATGGCGGCTCTGTTGGTCGGAGCTTCTTGTAACACAAAGCAGGAGAAGGCGGCTGAAGGCTTTACCGGCGCACCGGGAGAAGTGAAACTGATCACGCTCGACCCCGGACATTTCCATGCTGCATTAGTGCAGAAAGTGTCTTATCCGCAAGTTTCTAAAGATGTTCATGTGTACGCACCCACCGGTTTCGACGTGGACGAGCACTTGAAACGTATCCAGGGATTCAACACACGTGCGGAGAACCCGACGGCTTGGAATGAAATCGTTTATACGGGAGATGATTACCTGGAAAAGATGCTGGCCGAAAAGAAGGGTAACGTGATGATCCAGGCTGGAAACAACGGCAAGAAGACCGAATATATCAAGAAGACGCTTGAGGCCGGTATCAATGTGCTTTCCGACAAACCGATGGCGATCAACAGCCAGAGCTTTAAAATGCTGGAAGAATGTTTCGCTATCGCCAAACAGAAAAACATCATGCTGTATGACATCATGACCGAACGGAATGAGATCACTACGATGTTGCAGCGCGAGCTTTCTACTATCCCGGCTGTTTATGGCGAGCAGCTGAAGGGTTCTCCCGAAGAACCGGCTATCGTGAAGGAAAGTGTGCACCATCTGTTCAAGCTGGTCGACAACAAGCCGTTGACGCGTCCGGTATGGTATCTGGATGTGAACCAGCAGGGAGAAGGTATTGTCGATGTGACGACTCACCTGGTCGACTTGGTGCAGTGGGAAGCCTTCCCGGATCAGATCATCGACTATAAGAAAGATATCGAACTGATAGATGCCAACCGCTGGACTACCTCTATCAGCCCGGAAGAATTCAAACAGGTGACAGGGACGGATGCTTATCCCGATTTCTTGAAGAAAGATGTCGAAAACGATACGTTGAAAGTCTATTGCAACGGCGATATCGTGTATAAGATCAAAGGTGTGACAGCCAAAGTTTCGGTGATCTGGAATTATACTTTCCCCAAAGGTGGCGGCGATACCCATTTCTCTGTCATGAAGGGTAGCAAGGCCGACTTGGTTATCCGCCAGGGCAAGGAGCAGAACTACCAGCCGGAACTGTTTGTCGAAGCAGTGAAAGGCATGGATCTGGCCGCTTACGAAAAGGACCTGACCGCTTCGATGGAAAAGGTTTCAGCCGACTATCCTGGTGTAGCCTTGAATAAGGTGGGCGACGGCGTATGGCAAGTCGAAATCCCTGCAAAATACCGTGTAGGCCATGAAGCTCATTTCGGCCAGGTAACGGAACATTTCCTTGACTATCTGAAGGACGGCAAACTGCCGGAGTGGGAAGTGCCTAATATGCTGGCTAAGTACTACACAACCACTTCAGCGCTGGATATGGCGAAGGCGAAGACTAAATAAGAAAAAAACTTTCTTTTACCTATAAATTCAGATCGAATCCTGCATCAAGCCTGTAAAGGTATGGTGCAGGATTTATTTTTGGCTGACTAAATCCTTCATATAAGCGTATTTATTCGTTTGAATCTTCAAATTGTTCATAGAGAACTTTAAGTTCACGAAGGGTTTTTTGATAATTTCGGTTTAAGGAACGTCTTGCTATCAAAAGGTAAATGATAAGTCCGAGCGGAATAATGATAACGGTTAATATGTGTGGAGTTACATTTGCCACTATTTGATATAAAACATAAAAACCTATCGCAAAGAGAAAAGAACACGCATATATGGCCAAATCATATTTTGTATTAAATCTTATACTTTTTTCAATTTCCTTGATTCGATACTCCAGCCATTCTTTTACAGACTTGCCATTGGTATATTTTCGCATCTTGTATGAGGAGCGTTCCCAGAAGAAATAAGAAATGGATATTACAACTAAGGCACTGATGTCTATAAACATTTTATCTGTGGATTGCTTTTGAAAAAGCAATGTTACGATAAGGAAAACAATCACGGCAATAATAACGAGCCGGAAAATAGTTCCGGGATATATCGCTCTAATTGATTTTCTTGCAGATTTGACAACCATTGCGTTCAGCTCTTCCTCGGAATACGGTTTGATATGTGGTCTTATCACTTTCCTGTTTTACTCCGATTCCGAGATAGGCGTTTTTCAGCTTGGTGGCGTGTTTTGCTTAATTCTGTTTTTTCGCTTGTCGCAATACAAAGCAAAACAGAGTGTAACGAACGCCCTATCAGCTAATTCGCTGCACTCTGCCCGATTTTACTTTCTGCTTGGAAATTTATTTTAGATTTTCAACGAAAAGTGAATGGAAGGGACACTGTCATAAATGTTCCAAAATCCATTCTGCACGTTCTTGTGGAGTTAAAAATGGGACATCGACAGTGTTATAGCCAAATTTTTCATACTCTTTTTTCAATGCCCAAAATGTTCTTTCCGCTTCGTCTATATCCTGTTTGCGTTCCGGATCATTAACATAGATCTCTTTCCAGAAGGGAAATACGAACACTTTGATGTTATAGCGGTATTTGTGTGCTGCATCTGCCATTCCGCTTGTTATCGGAATTCCAATCAATCGTGCATAGCCTAATGTATCAATAATGCCCCTGTCAAAAAAACAGGGTTTATCCATGTGTATAAATTCTTCAAAATCAACGATGGATCGTAGCAGCATCAAATTGGAATATCTGACAGTATTATTCCATGGGACAGCATCGCCGTTTGTCCTAACCTGATTTTTGATAATATCTCTTGCCACTTCCCGTACCGTCATATATCCCATGTTTTCCAGTATATTCAGTACGGTAGATTTACCGCTGCCCGGTCCGCCTGTAAAAATATAATAATTTGTATTTTCCATAATTGCTATATATCTATTGTCGTAATTTTTAGAATAAATGATTACCTTGTTTTTCCTGCGGTTGAGAAATTGAACCTCTTCCCGTTCGTACGGTTGTCTGACCATATGAACGTATGATTGTCTGTTTATTTTGGATTTTTATTGGTTTGACTCAACCGATTGAAGGATTAATTTTTAGCAGAGTATTTGAAAAGTAGATGTATAACGGTTTGGCAACCGTACGAATTTCAGCGTTTGGTGTTGCTGTGCTGCCAAATAACTCTCCTATGTGCAAAGTTAGGACAAATATTCAATGCTACCATATCTTCGTCAAGAAACTATATGCTGTCAATGTCAATTTGATAGGTATCATTAATCAGAATGTGGTTATAGTTGCGTGACACACATTGTTCTAAATTATACTCGTTTGTCTTTATTATCTCTTCCAAAATTACATCAGAAGACAACCGTTTTTCTATGATTCTTTCAAATCGCAGAATATCATCAAAATGATTTTCTATATATTTTCTACTGAATATTAAGCAAACATACTTGATTTGCCGCAACTCTTCGAGAGAGAAATCTTTTTCCCAGCCAAATGGAATATAGCATCCCTCGACAATTAGGTTTTGGGAATTTTCAAGACAAGTTGTGATCATTTCCCGGACAATCGGCCATAAATATTCCGTCAGTTCCGCATCGTTACTATCGGCGGGAAGGCTGCACAGTCCGCTTCTGATAAGTCCCATTTTCAAATGGTCTATCGACAAATAAGGGTATTTATATTTTTCCAACAGCCTTTGTGCCAGTAAGGTCTTCCCCGTATGGGTGTCTCCTGCAATAAGAATAATCATAGATATATGGCTGTTTATTTTAAGAATTGTTTCCTGTATTCGGTGGGGGTAAGGCCGGTGTTACGTTTGAAGATGCGGTTGAAATGGGCTATCGTGTTGAAACCGCATTCGATACTGATCTGGATCACATCCAGCGTGTTTTCAACCAGTAGCTTGCAAGCATAGCCAATACGGAGATCCAGCATATATTCCGTAAACGTTTTTCCCGATTTTTCTTTAAAATAGCGGCAGAAAGAAGAGGCATTCATGGCAACCAGAGAAGAGATCTCATTCAGGTCTATATCCTCCTTGAAATGGCCGGAAAGGTAGGTCAGTATCTTTTCCATCCGCTGGTCCATTGTCAACGATATGGACTGGCAGAAGTGCATGCTTCCCAGGTAACGTTTCTCCTTGAAACGGGCCATAAGGTCTAACAGATGCAATAGGTTGATGATTCTCATTGTCCCTTTGCTGTCGGGGAGTTGTTCTACGCAAGTGATGATCTCCTGGTTGGCGGGGTAGGGGAAATGGATTCCCCGTTCGGATTCATCAAGCAGCTTTTTGATGTGGGTCAGGTCGGCGTAGTTGTTGATGGCATGCGACATGAACTCCTCTTCGAACTGGATAATTGTTCCTTTCACCCGTTTCGACATGTCTCCGATCTCGTATTCGGCTGCGCTTTTCATATAATGGGGTACGCTATGCCCGACAAGAGTCAGGTCATATGGGTGGAAGATTTCCATGCTGTCGGCCACAAACCGCTCTCCGGAGCTCTCCTTTACATATATGATTTCAAATTCCTTGTGGACATGCCAGGGAAAGGTGAACTTATCATAGTCGTAATGCCTGGCTATTATCGGAGTCCCTGCATATATTGTCAACTGCTCATGCATTAATTTGTTTCCCATATCCCGTATCGTTCTTGTTCAGGGAACAAATATAGTTTTTTCCTTTATTTCTTTTTCAAAACAAACAGTCATTAACCCTATTTCCCAAGATAGTGCAATTATCTGCAAAAAAAAGATATATCTGCGAGGTTCAATCTCCGTATCTTTGTCAAAAGGAAAAAAATCTAAATTCTATTATCATGAGTACAACACGAAGAGAATTTCTGAAAAGATCGATTACGGCCGGTGTCGGTATGTTTATCGCACCGACGATTGTCCCAGCCTCTGTTTTTGGCCCCAATGCACCATCCAACCGCATCAATATCGGGGCGATCGGGACCGGACGTATTTCACGGGATCATGATATGCCCGGAGTCTGGAAATATGACGATGTGCGGATTATTGCAGCAGCAGACCCGGATGCCAACCGTGTGGCAGACGCAAAGAAACTGGTGGAAGGGTATTATTCGAAAAAATTAGGGAAACCCTATACGGGGGTGACGACCTATGAAAATTATAAAGATCTTTTGGCCAATAAAGATGTTGATGCGGTTTTAGTCAGTACGCCGGACCATTGGCATGCCAAAATAGCGATAGATGCGGTTCGGGCAGGCAAGGATGTCTATTTGCAGAAACCGACCTCTTTGACTATCGAAGAGGGACGTAAAATGAGCGATGCTGTCAATGCTACAGGACGTATTTTGCAGATCGGCAGCCAACAGCGTTCTATGGAACAATTCCGTTATGCTTGCGAGCTGGTGCGTAATGGGCGTATCGGGCAGCTGAAGGAGATCGAAGTTCGTTTGCCGGGAGATCCTTCCGGAGGCAAGATGGAAGTTGTGCCTGTCCCGAAAGGATTCAACTATGACCTCTGGTTAGGGCAGACTCCGTATGTGCCTTATATGATCGACCGTGTGCATCCGCAGGTCGGATATGGCCGTCCGGGATGGTTGCGTTGTGAGCAATTCGGAGCCGGGATGATTACAGGATGGGGAGCACACCATTTCGATATAGCCCACTGGGCAATGGATAAGGAATATTCGGGCCCGATTGAAATATCAGGACGCGCCACCTTTGCCTCTGGTGGTTTGTGGGATGTGCATGGCGATGATTTTGAGACAGAAATGTTGTATGATAATGGCGTGATTGTCCGAGGTACTACCAATACGGATGAGAAACCGAACGGTGTCTTGTTTACCGGGACGGAAGGCTGGATATTTGTGAGCCGCGGTGCATACCAGGCTTCGGCCAATGACCCTGCCACGGCCGGAAAATCGAAAGCCTTGCAGGCGTCGGATTCTAAGATACTGACTTCGGTGATCGGAGAAAATGAAGTGCATCTCTACAAGAGCAAAGACCATCACGGTAACTGGTTGGAAAGTGTTCGTACAAGAAAGCAAAACATTACGCCGGCTGAGGTTGCTCACCGTTCTTGTTCGGCTTGTTTGTTGCAGCATATTGCAATGAAATTGAACCGTAAGCTCTATTGGGACCCTATATTGGAACGTTTCAAAAATGATGATGAAGCTAATTCGATGATTGCCCGTCCGCATCGTCCTCCTTATAATTTCTGATCGCTATGAAACGGATTTTGATTGGTTTACTGTGTGTCTTTTTCTCTTTGCCGCTCTTTGCCGCCAGATCATTGAAAGTGGTTGTTGAAGCCGGTGATTTTGAAAGACAAGACTGTGTTGTTTCCGTTGCTGTGCCTGGCTTGGATGCAGATCGGGAATCGGGAGTGGTTATGTTTGAAAAGGTGGGTAGGAAAAAGAAACCTGTCAAGTGCCAGTTGATTTGGAAAGACGATACAACTCCTGTGTTATATTGGGTGCTGGATGGGATTACTCCTGCCGGTGAGTCCCGTGAATTTGTTGTCCGACTGAAAAAAGGTGCTGCCGATGCAGGAGCGATGAAGGTCGAGGATACGGGGAAAGCATTGGTCTTGAAGCAGAATGGCAGTGAGATATTGCAATACAACTATGCGACCGTTTTCCCGCCTGCAGGTGTGGATTTGTCTTATCAGCGTAGCGGTTTCATCCATCCCGCCTATTCTCCTTCGGGGAATGTGTTGACGGCGATACAGCCTAAAGACCATTATCATCATTATGGCATATGGAATCCGTGGACACGTATGGAGTATGACGGGAAAGAGTATGATCTATGGAATCTGAGGGATAAAAAAGGGACTGTCCGTGCGCGTGATATCAAGCAAACTTATCAAGGCGATGTCTGTGCCGGTTATAAAGCCGGATTGGATCATTATATTTTTACGCCTTCAGGCGAAAAGGTGATTATGAATGAATCATGGACAGTCAAGGCATGGAATGTCGGCGGAGGTTTCTTGTGGGATTTTGAATCCGGTTTGGAGCCGGCGACCGAACTGCCTGTCTTGATCAAAGCTTATCGTTATGCTGGATTCGGATGGCGTGCGACGGAAGAATGGACGAAAGAAAACTGCGAGATGTTTACGTCCGAAGGAAAAACACGCCAGGAAATAGACGGTACGACGGCACGCTGGATTTATACCACCGGACAATGCCGTGGAGGGCGTTCCGGTATGTTGTTCTTGGGACATCCTGATAATTACAATTCACCCGAACCACTTCGTATCTGGAATGAAGGTGCGAACGGGGGAAGGGGAGATGCCTTTGTCAATTTCGCCCCGACAAAAAACAAAGACTGGAAATTGATGCCGGGTAAGCATTATACCTTGCGCTATCGTGTCTTTTCGTATGATGGCGAGATGACACGTGAACGGGCTGACCGGTTGTGGAATGATTTTGCATATCCGCCAAAGGTGACGGTTAAGAAATAATGATTAAAGTGATAGGATAATGAATAAGATCGTATTGGCAATAGCCGCATTTTTAATGGCCGGGCATATCATGGCCCAAAAACAAGAAGTTTCAGCAACAAAGATCGGTAACCGGATTGATGTTTTGATCGGTAATAAATTCTTTACGAGTTATCGTTTCCAGCCGGATGAGAAATATCCGTTCTTTTTTCCTGTGAATGGGCCGGTATCGGGCGGAACCGTGACCTCTATGCGCAACGGTGTATATCCGCATCATAGTTCCCTGTACTTCGGCTGTGACCGTGTGAATGGAGGTAACTATTGGCAGGAAGGGCTTGAACGTGGACAAATCGTGTCGATAGGTGCCCGTATCGTCGAGTCTAAGGGGGAACGGGTCGTGATTGAAGACGAATGTATCTGGAAACGTCCGGATGCCCAGGCTCCGGTTATCGACCGCCGGAAGATCACGATTTCTTCTCCTTCCAAAGATTTGTATCTGTTGGATTTCGATATCGAAATGGAGATGTTGATGGACGTGACGATTTTGAAAACCAACCATTCCCTGTTTAGTGCACGTGTGGATGAAGACCTGACTGTTAAACAGGGGGGAGTGATGATCAACTCGGAAGGTAAAAAGGGTGAAAAAGGCACGTTCGGTGTCGGATCGGCTTGGATTGATTGCTACGGCAAGAGACAGACAGGGGTGGAAGGCATTGCGATCATGCAGCATCCGTCCAATCGTTGGTTCCCTTCTCCCTGGTTTACCCGCGATTATGGATTTATGTCTCCGACGCCTATGTTTTGGCCGGAAAACGGGAAAGAGTCGAATTTGAAAAAAGGTGAAAAGATTAATTTGCGTTACCGGGTGGCCGTACATGCGGGAGATGTGGAAGAGGCCAATGTGGCGCAGTTGTTCGAACAGTATAAGAATGAATAAGTTATGGAATTGAATTTAAAAGGTAAAGTTGCCATAGTCACCGGTGGCGGTGGCGTCTTGGGAGGAAGTATTGCCCGTAGTTTGGTTGAAAATGGAGTAAAGGTGGCGATCATGGATATCCGCCAAGACAAGTTGGAGGCTCGGGTAAAAGAGTTGAACCCGTTTGGAGAAGTGATCGGAATACCTTGTAATGTGCTCGACAAAGACAGCTTGGAAGCAGCCCGTGAAAGACTGCTTGCCGAATGGGGCAGTATCGACATCTTGGTTAATACAGCAGGCGGTAACTTGCCTGGAGCCACATTGCGGGAAGATCAAACCGTGTTTGATATGAAAATCGAGGATTTCAATCGGGTGACTGATCTGAATATGAACGGGACGGTCTATCCTTGTTTGGTTTTCGGTAAGGCTATGGCAGACCAGGGAGCAGGTAGCATTATCAATATCTCTTCTATGGCGGCATTGTCGGCCATAACCCGTGTGCCGGGTTATTCCGTGGCGAAGAGCGGTGTTAGTATTTTTACACAATGGCTGGCAATGGAAATGGCACTGAAGTTCAATGAAAAGATACGTGTGAATGCTTTAGCTCCTGGGTTCTTTATCGGTGACCAAAATCGGGCAGTGTTGATTAATCCGGATGGGACTTATACGGAACGTAGCCGTAAAGTGTTGGCACGTACTCCGATGGGGCGTTTTGGAGATATCAAGGAACTGAATGGCATTGTTCATTTCTTATGTTCCGAACATGCCAGCTTCATTACCGGAACCGTTATTCCGGTCGATGGTGGATTCAGTTCATTTAGCGGAGTCTAAGATATGGCGTTGGAGAAGACATGGAGGTGGTTCGGCAGGAAAGATTCTGTCGGACTTGCCGATTTAAAGCAGATGGGAGTAGAGGGAGTCGTTACGTCCCTTCATCATATTCCGGCTGGCGAAGTTTGGCCGGTAGAGGAGATCTTGGCTGTTAAGCAGGAGATAGAAAATCATGGTATGAGGTGGAGTGTGGTGGAGAGTCTCCCTGTCTCTGAAGGAATCAAAATTTGTTCTGCCGACCGTTCCCGCCTGATTGAAAACTACCGGCAGTCTTTGCGCAATTTGGGAGCCTGCGGTATCGATACCGTATGCTATAATTTTATGCCCGTGCTGGATTGGGCACGGACGGATTTGCACTATAAAAATGCGAATGGAGCCGAATCCATGCTGTTCGATTATCCGACTTTTGCCGCTTTCGATATTTATATTCTCAAGCGGGAGGGAGCGCGTGAAAGCTATCCTGAGGATATTCAGGAAAAAGCTGCCGGGATAATTGCCGGACTATCCTCGGAACAGCAGGAAGAGTTGGCGCATAATATTATCATTGTGACGCAGGCATTCATTCATGGTGTAGTGGGGGAAGGGGAAGATTATAAGAAACAGTTCCTTGATTATTTGAAAACCTATGATCGGATAGGGAAAGAACAGTTGCGCCGTAATCTTGTCCTGTTTTTGGACGATGTGGTTCCGGTCGCGGAAGAAGTTGGGGTGAACCTTTGTATTCATCCGGACGATCCTCCTTTCCCTTTGTTGGGATTGCCGAGGATAGCCGGAACGGTCGAAGATCTCCGGTGGATATTCAGCCAATGCGAATCTGTTGCTAACGGTCTTACCTTTTGTACTGGTTCTTTGTCGGCACGTCCTGATAATGATCTGGTTTTAATGGTGAAAGAGTTTGCTTCTCGCATTCATTTCGTACATTTGCGAAATACGGCATTTTTACCGGATCATGGCTTTTATGAATCCGGTCATTTGAAAGGTAGTGTCGATATGTTTGCAGTGGTGAAGGTGCTGCTGGAAGAACAGATCAGGCGGAAAAAGGCTGGACGCAAGGATATAAGGTTGCCTTTCCGGCCCGATCACGGCTTACGGATATTGGACGATTATGCCAGGAGTGCCAACCCGGGATATCCTTTGATCGGTCGTTTGAAGGGACTTGCCGAAATAGATGGTTTGCAAGCCGGAATAGAACGTTTTTTGATCGAGAATCCGGATAAAATAAATTAGATGTGTGATAAGATGAAGAAGTATTTGATTTTTACGGTGGCATCGCTTTTGTTGATGCCTTCCTGTTCGACAAAGAAAGAGAAGCCGGGCGAACTGAACGGAGCTTCGGGAGAGGTCAGGTTGATTACGCTCGATCCAGGTCATTTCCATGCAGCTCTTGTACAAAAGAACTCTTATGAGCAAGTCGCGGACGAAGTATATGTGTATGCTCCGGAAGGAGACGATGTGAAGGAACATCTGAATAAGATCAATGGCTATAATACACGTACCGATTCTCCTACCAAATGGAAAGAAGTTGTTTATTTGGGACCGGACTTCCTGGAAAAGATGCTTTCGGAAAAGAAAGGGAATGTAATGGTTACGGCTGGCAACAACGGGAAGAAGACAGAGTATATCAAACAGACGCTTATGGCCGGCATTCATGTCTTGGCGGATAAGCCGATGGCCATAAACAGCGAGAATTTCGGTCTGCTCAAAGAATGTTTTGATATTGCCCGTCAGAAAGGTATCTTGTTGTACGATATTATGACGGAACGTCATGAGATAACAACAATTTTGCAGCGCGAACTGTCCTGCATTCCGGCTGTTTATGGCGAGCAATTGCAGGGAACTCCCGAAGAGCCGGCAATCGTAAAGGAAAGTGTGCATCATTTCTTTAAAGTCGTTTCTGGGAATCCTCTGAAACGTCCAGCTTGGTTTTTTGATGTGAATCAACAGGGAGAAGGTATAGTCGATGTGACGACTCACCTGGTCGACCTTGTGCAATGGGAGGCTTTTCCGGATCAGGTCATCGACTATAAGAAAGATATCGAGCTTTTGGATGCCAACCGTTGGACTACTTCTATCAGCCCTGCCGAATTTACTCAGGTAACGGGTGCGGATACTTATCCTGATTTCCTGCAAAAGGATGTAGAAAACGATACGCTCAAAGTGTATTGTAATGGCGATATCACATATAGGCTGAAAGGCATTTGTGCCAAGGTTTCGGTGATCTGGAATTATACTTTCCCCAAAGGTGTCGGCGATACCCATTTCTCTGTCATGAAGGGTAGCAAGGCCGACTTGGTTATCCGCCAGGGCAAGGAGCAGAACTACCAGCCGGAACTGTTTGTCGAAGCAGTGAAAGGCATGGATCTGGCCGCTTACGAAAAGGACCTGACCGCTTCGATGGAAAAGGTTTCAGCCGACTATCCTGGTGTAGCCTTGAATAAGGTGGGCGACGGCGTATGGCAAGTCGAAATCCCTGCAAAATACCGTGTAGGCCATGAAGCTCATTTCGGCCAGGTAACGGAACATTTCCTTGACTATCTGAAGAACGGCAAACTGCCGGAGTGGGAAGTACCTAATATGCTGGCTAAGTACTACACGACCACTTCGGCGCTGGATATGGCGAAGGCGAAGAAATGATAGATATATCGAGATAAAGTGAGAGAGTATGTGCCGGAAGTACAATTGGACACATACTCTCTTTGGGTATTTAGCTAAAAATCAAATCTAACGCCTTTTTCCAAGAGAGGCAGTAGCTTTTTTACAATGTGTGGGTTTTCTTGTGCTATATTTTTACGCTCGATACGGTCCGGTCCGTATTGATAAAGTTCGGTGATTGTTTCCCCTTTTTTATTATAACGTGTAAAACGATATTCCGGAATTCGGAGTGTAATACAATTCCGGTAGTAGCTGTAAGCGGCGTCTGTCCATTTTGGGGTATCAGGATTGTTGAGCAAGGTTGCAAAACTATGTCCGTCCAGTCCTTTGGGTAAGGGGATTTTGCAAAGTTCCATAAGAGTCGGATAAATATCGATAGAGCTGACAATCCGGTTGTTTTTAATTCCTGGTTTGCACTTGGGGGCTTTTATTACGAGTGCACTGCTTAATGATGTTTCGTGTAGTGTATGTTTCCCCCAAACACGAAGATCTCCTAAGTGCCATCCATGATCTCCCCATAGAATAATAATCGTATTGTCCATTTTTCCGCTGGCTTCGAGAGCATCCAACACTTTTCCTACTTGAGCGTCCATATAACTTACGCAGGCAAAATAGGCGTGACGGAGTTTGCGTGCATACTCGTCGGAAACTCTATTTTCGATGGAAGGCATTTCGTCTCCTAATTGATAGCTCTTGAACTCCGCGCTTTCATGTAGGCCTACAGGGTTACATCCTTCTGGAATATCGGGCATAGGTGAAATAGGAATAGAGGCTTCATCATACATATCCCAATATTTTTTAGGGGATGTGAAAGGTAAATGAGGTTTGAAAAAACCGACAGCTAGGCAGAACGGCTCATTTTTAGCTGTTAGCTCGTTTAGTTTTTTGACCGCCAGATTTGCTGTTAGCCCGTCTGGGTAACCTTCATCGGTGACGTCTGCACATTCGTATGGCTTTACTTGTTTTTTACGACTTTGTCGGTTACTTCCATCTGCATATCCGAAAAAGGCATTCCAACCGTTTCCCCATTTTCCTGCATCGAAAAGCATTTCATCCCAACTATAAGGTAGTTCCGGCTTATTGGTTTTCGGAGCTTCATAGCCATACAGGCAACCGTCGACATAGTGGCTTATCTTTCCGATGCCGACAGTATAATAGCCATTTCTGCGTAAATGATGGAACATGGTTTCTGGGATTTCTCCTTCCGGCTTATCTGACAGTCTTGTGCGGCATGCTTCGTTGGAAAGGTCTGATTTGTCTTTAGGAAAATGTCCAGTCAACATGCTGGCTCGTGACGCTCCGCTTGTCGGGACTTGTACATAATGTTGGAAAAATAAACTGCCTTGTGATGCCAGGCGATCAATGTTAGGAGTTTTCACAACAGACCCATAAGCTCCTAATTCACGGCGAAGGTCGTCTACGCAGATAAAAAGTATATTGGGTTTTGTCTCGTTTGTTTTTTTTTGTGCATAGCCTTGAAAAGGCAATACCAGCAAACAAACCGATAGCAAAGGATAATTCTTTTTCATGATATCTAAATTGAATGTGAATACAAGTGATTTACAAATATAGCCTACCGGTCGATAATAACCGGTAGGTTTAGAAATTATTGTTGATCGTCTATGACTGTTAATGGAGGAATATTTTTTTCGTATCCGATATAACCTTTATTCTGATTAATGGTTCCTCCTTGGTTGCTATCGATGGCATTTGCCGGGATGGGCCAAAGGACGTGGAATGGGCTTATTTTGAATACGTTTGTTCCCCATAAGATATCACCTGCTTTATAAAATTCATTTTTGGCAACAGTCCGGTCATACCAGAAATTTTTTTCTGAAAAATTTTCTAAGGAATAGCCGTTTAACCCTTTTTCAGCCATGATAAAGGCGATTCTGGTTAGTTCCGTTTTTCTGAATTCTTCTGCGAAAAGTTCTCTGGCTCTTTCATCTAATATATAGTCTATTGAAACTTGTGAAGCAACAATAGGATCGGCTTTTGCACGTACTCTAACCGAGTTTATATCAGCGGCGGCTTTATCTGTTTGGTTCAACCAATAGTAGGCTTCTGCCCTTAAAAGATAAGTTTCGGCCAGCCTGAATAAATACCAGTCCGAATGTCCTCCGTATGGCTGATCGGGTCTTTCTTCATCTTCGACATATACCTTATAATAAGGGAAAGGATACCAGCAATGGATAGTGTCTTTTGGATTTGTGTATTGTATCTGTACGGGTTGTCCGAAATATTTGGAAGATGGATTGTTGTAAATGAATTTATCGACGGAGAACCAGTTTACTCGATTATCATGCCTTAAATCCTTATTACAGTTATTCCATATTTCATAATTGTAATAACTGCAAGGCCGGACATAGCCAACTCCTCTTCCGATTTTTATGACAAACTCGTTCCCTTGTGTGTCGATAGTTCCTCTTTTTCCATCGGGATCTTTCATGTAGGATGAATTCCACCAGGATGGAACATAACGACGCATGGCTTGGGTACCTCCACTTATTTCTGCTTCCGGAAATCCGTAGCGTTCCTGTACGACAAGAATGCCTTCTTTATTTGAAGATGAGCTTTTATTGTCTTTTTGATGGAGATCCCAGATCGTATTAAACTGAGGATCGGAAGCATCTACCCCGAAGCGATCAGTCATTAAAAAGTGAATCCCGTCGTTAATGACTGCAGAAGAGGCATCGACAGCTTCTGTGAATTTTCCATTTGACAGATATATTTTTGTAAGTAAATGGTTGCCGGCAGCCTTAGAAACTGCTCCGGGAACAGCTGTTTTAGGTAACCACTGGACGGCCCATGCTAAATCTTCTTCTATTTTTGCAAGTATCGTTTTTCTTGAATGCGTATAGAAATCGATTTTAGGAGCCGTATGTTCTATGTTCAAAAAGGGGACATCTCCATATAAATGGACTAATCTATAATACCAATAGGCTCTATGAAAATATGCTTCGGCAATAATTGCATTTTTGATTTCTTCTGTGTCGAATTTGCCATTGTCGATACGCGACAGAATGACATTCGCATTTCGTATCTGGTTATATCCTCTTGTCCAGATCTCATGGAAGTCATAGGTTGTACCGGTTCCTGTAGGTAAAACTTGAGTATCAAAATTATGTATGGCATTGGCTGCTTTATTGGCACTGATTGCAATATCTGAGGCGATTAATTCAGAAGCCAGGCCACCTCCTTCTCCATAAAAATCGGGACGTAAGTTTTTGCGGAGGTTAACCAATATTCCGTCAAATCCGGCCTTATCGGTATAAATAGATTCTGGTGTGAAGATAGAAAGGGGCTTTATCTCCAAGAAATCGTCTCCACATGAAACAGTTGTAAATAGAGACGCACAAATGATATATTTTATCCAGTTTTTCATAACTTGTTTATTTATAATGTGACATCAATTCCAAATGTAAAGATTCGTGGCATAGGAGTATTCCCGGATTCAGGATCCCAACCAGACCATTTTGTGAAAGTTAGCAGGTTACGTCCGCTCAAATACACTTTACAATGTCCTACTTTTAGGTTTTTGAGAATATTTTCTGGGATATTGTATGCTATGGATAAGTCTTGTAAACGTACAAAACTACTCTTTTCATAAATGTTATATCCTGGTGTGTTTACTGTATTTAACCGTGTATATTTGTTTGTCGGGGTTTCAGGAGTCCAGTAGGGTAATGCATAACTGTTGGCTCTATCCTCGACATTAGACGTGTTGCTCAATAGACTGTTCGCTCTCCAATGTCCTAAATCTGCACGTATGAAACAAGAAATCTGGAAATTTTTGAAAAGAGTAAAGTCATTTCTAAGTCCTAAACGGAAGCGTGGCTTCGTATAACCTTGAAATACTTTATCTTCCTGAGTAGACACTCCGTCTCCATTAGGATCGTATAATTTGACATCGCCAGGAGCTTTTCCAAATGATTTGGCCAATTCTTCTTCTCCGAGCTGGTAAATACCAAGGAATTTGTAATCCCATATCCGATCTATTGATTGTCCGATAAACCATCCATTGTCGATATCATCACCTTCTCTTTGGCCAATTACATTGCCATTTTCGTCTAAAATGTTGATTATTTCTCCATAGAGATGTTTGATCTTGTTTCTATTAAATGAGAACGTCAATGTTGAGTTCCAGCTGAAATCCTTATTTTGGATATTGTAGCTATTAAGAGTCATTTCAAATCCTTTGTTTTGCAATTCTCCCATATTAGACATTACATTGTCGTATCCAATAATTGTCGGTAAGCTACGTTTTAACAACAAGTCATTTGTAATCATGCTATAATAATCAACCGAACCATTTAACCGGCTGTTTAAGACGGAAAAGTCCAGACCTAAGTTTAAAGCTTTAGTCTTTTCCCATTTTAGATATTGGTTTGCCAATGAACTGCTGTATATACCTGAGATCAATGTGCTTCCAGTCAGATATTTGTTTGTTTCAAGTTTTGCCAATGCATCATAAATTCCTATATCCCGGTTACCGTTTATTCCGTAAGAGGCTCTGACCTTGAGATTATTTATCCATTTGATATTGAAGAACGATTCGTCTGATAAATTCCAGGCTAAAGCTCCGGATGGAAAAGTTGCGTAAGGATTTTCCATACCAAAAGCCGAATATCCGTCTCTACGAATAGATAGAGTCAGGAAATAGCGATTCATGAGTGTGTAATTCAGGCGGCCCATTATTGCGGTACCGGTCGAATAGGTATCTTCGTTTTTAATAGTTGGTGATCCTCCTGTCCCTAATTGATGGAATCCTAATGCTTCACTGGGGGTGAAATTTACATTTTCACCGGTATCTTTCCATGTTTGTTTCTTTTCTGCATTGTATAAGAACGTTGCATAAAAATCATGAACTCCAAACGTTTTTTTCCATGAAACGATGTTGTCTATTTGCCATTCGTAAAGCGAATAATTGATACGTCGTCCGAAGCCTCCTGTCTTGTTGCCGCTTGGGATGCTTGACGGATCATAGTAATAATTTTTTTGCCAATCATAGCGATTGATATAAGAAACTTTGTAACTAAAACCGAATGGCAATTTTAGATCAGCATACATGGTGGCAAACAGATTTTGGGTGACATTGAATTTGTCCCGTTTTTTGTATAGGAGAAATGGATTTTGTTCAATTCCAGAATCGTCATGAGGATACCATTTTAGTTCTCCGTTTTCATCATAAGGTTGTCCCAAAGGACTTTGGCGGCTTATATTTGATAATTTGATGGCTTCATTACTTTCGTCTTTGTTGCTAAATTGAGCATTGATTCCTACAGTCAAGAATTCGGCTACTTTAGTATCTGCATTAATACGAGAGCGGATAGTTTTATACTCATCTCCCTTTATATAACCTTGATTGTCTGTATAGCCTAATGACCAATAATATTTAGTTTTGCCAATACCTCCGGATATGTTGACATTGTAGTTTTGCCTTAATCCGGGACGTGTAGCTTCGCCATACCAATCATAGGTATTCCCATTCAGATAGTTTTGTTGTTCAATATCACGCAAATTCAGACGTGTCATCCAGGTCAAAATCGGATCGGACTGGTATGACGCATCGTATTTTTGCCAGGTATCAACATCAATGCCTTCCGGTAATTGATTAGGATTGTTGTAATATCCTTCCGGCTTGTCTGGATTTATTCTGCGTTGGAAATCTTGTCTGCGTTGGATGAATCCAGATAAATCATTCGGTTTGATTTCGTTGGTAAAGTCTGTTAAACCCAGTTGTGCGGAGAAATTTATACTCATCTTTTCCCCTTTGCCTTGTTTGGTATTGATAATGACTACGCCAGCGGCAGACCGTGAACCGTAAACGGCAGCAGAGCTGGCATCTTTCAATACGTCTATGGTTTCGATATCCGATGGATTGATATCATTGATAGAACCATTGAAGATAACCCCATCTAAGACAATTAGGGGTGAATTATTGGCTGAGAGTGAAGCGGGACCTCGTATTTCCATTTCACTTGCTCCAGAAGCGGAAGTTCCGATGTTGGAGTTAAAACCGGCAACAGTTCCATTTAGCATATCCAATACATTTGTACTTTGCTGAGTGGCATATTTATCGGCTTTTACCTGAGCGATGGCCCCGGTAAGGTCTTTTTTCTTAACAGCTCCGTAGCCGATTACTACAACTTCCTCCAAGGCTTGTTGATCTTCTTGCAAAACGACTTTTAATATGGATTTTCTGTCAATTGTGATTTCTTGTGTGTTGTAGCCGATATAAGATATTTGCAAAATATCTCCCTCGCTTGCTTCCAGGCTGAATTTGCCGTCGACATCGGTAATAGTGCCGTTTGTGCTACCTTTTACTAAGACGTTAGCTCCGATGACAGATTCTCCTTGTGTGTCGATGACTGTTCCGGAAATAGTTTTGATCTGTGCTTTGAACAAAGCAATGTGTTTATTCGATATACGAAAAGAAATATTTCTTTTGCTGCGGAATAAGTTTCGCAGCAACTCGTTTAGATCCATATTTGTTTCTTGGATAGAGGTTCTTTCGTTTCGGTCGATTTCGGATGTGTTATAAACGAATTTATATCCGGTCTTTTCTTCTATCTCATTGAATATTTCTTCATATGTTGCATTCTGCTTATTCAGAGATAGTTTTACTGTTTGTGCATGAACGAGGGG
>DXRF01000280.1 GCA_019411205.1 Parabacteroides sp.
ACGTATCAGACGAGTACTCGAACGCGACGCCGTTTCCCGCGAAGAAATCATACGTCGCATCGAAAGCCAGTTGTCGGACGAAGTGAAAATGGAGAAATCGGACTACGTGATCTTCAATGACGACAAGCAGGCTTTACTCCCGCAAATAACAGCTTTCCTTGCCGAACTAAAGATATAAAAACATTGATTTTCAATTTTATAACAAACATAAAAATAAAGATACCCGATCGAAAAAGATCTTTGCGCTTAGTGAATAATCATTAGAAACAAGAAAATATGTTCAAAACTGCCGGAAATTCCCGACAGTTATACTACATTTGCAGCACAAAAGTTAAACACTATTAGAAAAACAAAGTATTATGTTGAAGACGATTTTGTCTATCTCGGGTAAACCGGGATTGTTTAAATTGGTTTCCCACGGGAAAAATATGCTGATTGTTGAGTCGTTAGCAGACAAGAAAAGAGTTCCTGCATACGCAAAAGATAAAGTAATTTCTCTGGGAGACATCGCTATTTACACAAATGAAGCAGAAGTTCCTTTGCATGAAGTTCTGACCAGCGTCAAAAATAAAGAAAACGGGCAGCAAGCATCTGTTTCCACATCTGCCAAACCAGACGAACTGCGTGCTTATTTCGCAGAGATTCTCCCCAATTTCGATCGTGAACGCGTATATCCGAGTGATATCAAAAAATTGATCTCCTGGTATAACATACTGATCGGCGCCGGCCTCACAGAATTCACACCGGAAGAACCGGCAACGGAAGAAACTTCAGTTGAAGAAACGAAAGAAGAGGCTTAACCATACTCTGATTGGTACCCCAATAAAACACAAAGAAGCCAGCTGATTTATTATAAATTAGCTGGCTTCTTTGTGTTTTATTCTGAATATTCCTTTTTAATCCAATTTCAATACAGCCAAGAAAGCTTTCTGCGGAACCTCAACCGTACCGATCTGTTTCATTCGCTTCTTTCCTTCTTTCTGCTTTTCAAGCAACTTACGTTTACGGGAGATATCACCACCATAACATTTGGCCGTAACATCTTTACGAACCGCCTTTATTGTTTCTCGGGCAATGATCTTAGCCCCGATAGCCGCCTGGATAGCAATATCGAACTGTTGCCGAGGAATCAATTCTTTCAACTTTTCGCACATACGCCGACCGAAGGCAACACTGTTGTCCACATGAGTCAGTGTCGAAAGAGCATCCACCGGTTCTCCATTCAGAAGAATGTCCAATTTAACCAGCTTGCTCGGACGGAAATCATGGATATGATAGTCAAAAGAGGCATACCCCTTAGAAATACTTTTCAACTTGTCATAGAAATCGATTACGATCTCACCCAAAGGCATATCATAATGAATCTCGACACGATCACCGGAAATGTATTCCTGCTTGATTAATATACCACGCTTACCCAGACAAAGTGTCATGATCGGACCGATGAAAGTCGTATTGGTAATGACAGATGCGCGGATATACGGCTCATCGATATGATCAATCAGCGTAGGATCAGGCAAGCCGCTCGGATTATGTACTTCCGTACAGTTACCTTTCTTATCGTAAACCCTATAAGACACATTAGGTACGGTTGTGATCACATCCATATTGAACTCACGGTCCAGACGCTCCTGCACGATCTCCATATGCAACAACCCCAAGAAACCACAACGGAAACCAAAGCCCAATGCGGCCGAGCTTTCCGGCTGGAAAGTCAGAGAGGCATCGTTCAACTGGAGTTTTTCCAAAGAAGCGCGCAAATTTTCGAAATCCTCGCTTTCGATCGGATAAACACCGGCAAAGACCATTGGTTTCACTTCTTCGAATCCAGCAATTGCGTCCTTTGCCGGACGGGCCACGTGGGTGATGGTATCTCCGACCCGGACCTCGCGGGAAGTTTTAATTCCGGAAATAATATAACCGACATCCCCGGTACGGATCTCATCACGGGGAGACATCGTAAGTTTCAATACACCAACCTCATCAGCATCATACTCCTTACCGGTTGCAATAAACTTGACATGGTCTCCTTTACGGATCACCCCGTTTACGACTTTGAAGTAAGCAATGATACCACGGAAGGGATTAAACACAGAGTCAAAAATCAGGCACTGCAACGGAGCTTCCGGATCACCTTTCGGAGCCGGCACTTTTTCGACAATCGTATTTAAAATATCGTAGACCCCTTCTCCCGTCTTACCACTGGCCCGGAGAATATCTTCCCGCGGACACCCCAGCAGTTCAACAATCTGGTCTTCCACCTCATCCGGCATAGCACTCGGAAGGTCTATCTTGTTCATGATCGGAATAATCTCCAGATCATTCTCTATTGCCATATACAGATTGGAAATAGTCTGTGCCTGAATGCCCTGAGCTGCGTCAACAATCAGTAAGGCTCCTTCACAAGCTGCAATCGAACGGGAAACTTCATATGAAAAGTCAACATGTCCCGGAGTATCGATCAAATTCAGGATATATTCTTCTCCTTTATAATTATACTTCATCTGAATGGCATGACTCTTGATCGTAATGCCTCGTTCACGCTCCAGGTCCATATCGTCCAGAACCTGTGCCTGCAAATCTTTACCTTCTACTGTCTTGGTATACTCAAGCAAACGGTCGGCCAAAGTACTTTTACCATGGTCAATATGGGCAATAATACAGAAATTGCGGATATTCTTCATCTGCTAAACTTATTTAGGTGTGCAAAGATAGTGAATTTAGGCTAAATTGTTATACATTTGGCATACCATTTGTTGTTAATAGTATATGACACTACAAGAAATAAACAAAGCATACAACCGCATAGTCGGTTCATTGGACAGTAAAGAATTAAAGAACGCCTTCGATTCCTTACAGGCTCTTATTGCAGGAAGCCATGAATATTCTTTTCAGGATAAGCTGAACGAACTGCAAGATACCTACAAGTATATGCTGCGCTACCGGATTGAAGGAGCGAAAGACCCGATGCAGGAACAGATATACAACAATTTACAGGCTTCGACCTATGAATTGGCCGATTCTGTCAAGCAGAAAGCATTGGCAGTAGAATCTCCTTTATCCTATTACAGCCGCCGAAGAAGCCTGAACATACAACCGCCTCTCACTTACAAACAGCTGCATGACCAACTGTTGCTAGAATATGAAGCTGGGAAGCACAAAGAGAGCGATGCTTTCAATATTCTCATCTTCAATAAAATATGGGTATCCTCTTTTCTAAAGAGAGAAGAAGCCGAAGATATCCGCAGCATGCTTCAGGACAATGCACTGCCTTTTACAACCGGCAGCCAGATTGTTTCTGCTTTGATGTTAGGATTGCAAGAGGCATTCGACAAAGAAAAGATACTTTTACTGTTTGACGCAGCCAGCCATCCGGACGAAGAAATCAAAGTCAGAGCATTGATTTCAATCCTGATCACTTTATATACATATAGAAAACGGACGCAGTTATACCCGCAGATAGCCAATAGGCTAGCGGTTTTGGCCGAAACTCCAGGATTCACCAAGACGATCCGCACCATCATCCTGCGTTTCATCTTAGCCCGCGAGACAGAGAAGATCACCCGCAAACTACAGGATGAAATCATACCAGAGATGCTGAAATTGAGTCCGAAGCTCAGCAAAAAGATCAATCTCAACGAACTTACCCCTGAAGATTTGACAGGAAATGAGATGAACCCGGAATGGGAAAGTTTCTTTTCCGACAGTCCTCTCGGAAAGAAGATGGTAGAATTCGGGGAACTTCAACAGGAAGGGGCCGACATTATGCATTCGACCTTCGTCCATTTGAAAAACTTCCCG
>DXRF01000281.1 GCA_019411205.1 Parabacteroides sp.
TCATAAATCATAAATCATAAATCATAAATCATAAATCATAAATCATAAATCATAAATAGTAAAATGATCAGACACATCGTAATGTTTAAATTGAAGGAGTTTGCAACTCCGGCCGACAAGCAGGCTAAAATGCAGGAAATCAAAACGGGATTAGAAGCACTGATCGACAAGATTGACGTGTTACGTATGATCCGCGTAGATTTTAACGTGAATCCGGCAGAGACATGGGATATCATCCTGACTACGGAGCTGGACACACTTGAGGATGTCGGCACGTATGCCAACCATCCCGAACATGTAGCCGTATCCAAAGGCATCATCGGTCCCGTCAAAGCAGACAGGGCGTGTGTCGATTATGAATATTAACAAACGAAGAGTATCATGAAAGACTTTGATATTGAAGAGCGAGTAAACCGTGCAGTTCGGAATTTTGAAGCAGGTTATAATTGTGCACAATCTGTCTTTCTGGCTTATTCGGATGTCTTTGAGTTGGATATGGAGACAGCCAAGAAAATGTCTGTCTCTTTCGGAGGAGGTGTAGGCCGTATGCGTGAAATTTGCGGAACAGTCAGTGCAATGGCTATGCTGGCAGGGTTTAAATATCCGGTTCAGGATATTACCGATCAGGAAGCTCGCACCAGAAATTATGCAATGGTACAGAAAATGGCTGACATATTCAAGGAGAAAAACGGGACAATCATCTGTCGCAACCTTTTGCCTCCTGAAGATGCAGCAGCTACGACACCGGCACCTGCCGCCCGTACGCAAGAATATTATCAGAAGCGCCCCTGCGGAAGATTCGTTGAAGATTCGGCCCGTATTGCAGGAAGAATGCTGAAAGGTGAATTGGATTGATGGCTTATGCCATCAATCTGATTTGTGTAACAATACCTAAACTCCGTATTTCATTGAATAAATTCGTATAGGAAGAGATTGCCTTTACATTCACTTTGTATGTGATAACGGACCGATCCTCTTTATAAAATGTCTCGAAAGAGACACTCACGATAAAAACGCCCTTACTTTCCAATATTTTACGAACAGCCTTTAAATCGGGTGTCGCCGTAGAGCAGGTGATCGTCAGTATCTTGTTGACACCGTTCAGGAACATTCTTTTCTCCAGACGTTCCAGACTGACCAGAATGAAAAGTGTTATGACAGTTGCAATAGCAGCCGGAATATACATTCCGGCTCCCACAGCCAAACCTATTACCGCCATGACCCAGATACAAGCCGCCGTCGTCAGTCCATGCACGCTTCCGTGACTTTGGATAATTGCTCCCGCTCCAAGAAAACCGATACCCGAAAGCACTTGCGCCGCAATACGTCCCGGATCGCCATTCAAGAAATTAGGGTAGCATTGCGGAATCCAGATAGAGACCAGCATGGCAGCAGTCGACCCCATACAAATCAATGTAAAGGTACGCATTCCCGCCTCCCGTCTTCTGAACTGCCGCTCTATCCCGATGACAGCTCCCAAAAGGAAACTGATCAACAGCTTTACAGTTGCCGTATAAGGGGTAATAACCGTGTTTTGTAATATGTCGTTTATCTGTTCTAACATACTTATCGCTTTAGTAACACACAAATATAGCGATTTGTTTGATTACTTGACTTCTGTTATTTCAATCACATGACTATTTGTCGGCCGGCTTGAAAACACAGGAATACCGACATTCATCAGAAACTCTCCAGAGAACGTTTTGCCGTTGCAGGCCAATCTGGATTGCGTACCCGGAACCAAATTGATTTCCTTCAGTTCATATCGGGCGTCCTTTTTCAATCCCTGTAGACGAAGAGGCTGCATCGGTTCTGCGTATCTCGGATGGATATCGAAAGCAAACAGAACCGCCTTGTCCGCATTGCTGTTGGCATACATAACAGCAGCGTGCTGGCTTTCATAAGGCGACTGTAAACGGTATTGGTCACCGTCCAGAATAACATCGCCCAGGCGTTTGAAGTTTGCTACCGCTTCCTTGCAGTATTGCTGGTCCGCCTGACTCATTTCATGGACACGGATATCGAAACCTAACTTGCACATGCTGGCTACGTCCGTACGGAATTTGACAGGCTGTTTTCCCCAACTCGTTACGTGGGCAGCCATGCTTTTAGCAGGGAAGAAGTGAGAATATCCCCACTGGATATAGATACGCTCTACGGCATCCGTATTATCGCTCGGCCAGAACTCGGTGAAATACTTCAACGCTTCATAGTCGCAACGGCCACCACCACCGGAACACAACATCATCGGCAGGTTCGGATATTTCTGTTTGATCCGCTCCAGCACATTATACAGACCGCGAACATACTCGACGTACAAATGGGACTGCTGGTCTTTCAGATACGGAGAGTAGATATTCGTTATCGGGCTGTTGCAATCCCATTTGAAATAAGCGATACCCGGATATTTCGTCATCAGATTGTCTACCACGCCATATACATAATCCTGGACTTTCGGATTAGTCAAATCCAAAACCATCTGGTTTCTAAAGTAATACTCGTCACGATTCGGCAAATGGATCACCCAGTCTTTATGCTTCTCATACAGTTCGCTTTTCGGACTTACCATTTCCGGTTCGATCCACAAACCAAACTTAATGCCTCTATCCGTTGCTTCTTTCACCAGCTTTCCGATACCGTTAGGCAACTTGGTAACGGTTTCTTCCCAGTCTCCCAATCCCTGACGGTCACTGCTGCGGGGATACTTATTGGCAAACCAGCCATCGTCAAGCAGGAACATGTCGACTCCCAATGCAACGGCTTCATCCATAATATTCACCAACTTGTCTTCATTAAAGTCAAAATAGGTCGCTTCCCAGTTGTTCAGCAATGTCATGCGGGATTTTTCACCGTCTTTCAACTGATATTTGCGTGCCCAACGCTGGAAATCGCGGCTGGCTTTGCCTTTTCCTTCGGCACTGTAGGTGAAAATAAATTCCGGTGTGCGAAACACTTCGTTCGGTTTCAACGAGTATTCCGATGCATACGGGTTGATACCGGAAAGAATACGAAGGCCATTCTCGTTGTCCACTTCGAACGTGAAACGGTAATTACCTGTCCATCCGATAGTTCCGAATAATACATCTCCGGTATTCTCCTCTGCTTTCCTGTCCAGGGCAAGCAAAAAGAACGGGGAACAAAACATATTGGAACGGCTTCCCAACTTGGTGTCCAACATCTTTTTACCGAAAGTCAGTTCAGTTTCCTTCATATTGACTTCATGGGCCCAATCTCCTGCAAATTCGGTCAGGAAATACTTGCTCCCGTTCAGATGCAACAAAGAGGAAGCATAGTTATAAAGGGTGACAGGCTTCTTTTCCTGATGTGAGATCTCTGCATATTCCTTGATGATGTTTTCCTTTGGATAAGCGATGAAATGCAACTTCACTTCGACCGGATATCTATCATCTTTCAAAAGAATTACCGTCTCGTTCACTCCCGGTTGAAGCTGTTTGCTTTCGTGAGAGACATATTTCAGGAGCAGGGACGGGTTGCCGTCATTATGCAAAACACGGATAGCCGGCTCGAAATAATCTTCCATACCATGTGTCAGATAGGCTTCATTTCCGAAAGGTAATTGTGCGATATCCGAATCAAATGACAGTTTTTGTCCCAGATAAGATTGATACAGGCGACCATTTTTATCATCAACCTTATAAATAAGGCTAACGTCATCAGTCGTAATTGGAATTACAGTTTTTCCATTCGCATTCAGCGTTGCTGATATCACTATTAGACATAGCAAAAAAAGATGTCTGATCTTCATGTTTTTCTTCTACAATTTATTAATTAGATATTAC
>DXRF01000282.1 GCA_019411205.1 Parabacteroides sp.
TCATCCCCCTTGGATTTGCAATTGGATGAGAAAGGACTACATTCCGATGTTATTTAGAGGATGGATGGAGAGAAGATATGGAGGTAAACAACTTGGAAAAAAGGAATATTTTGTACCTATTAAAAAATGTTATCAATAAGTATTTTAATAATTCTTATCATGAAATGATTCTTCGGAGGCATGTAAAAAGGGTGAAAATAAGCACGGATCGACATGGATTACTGTTGTAAACTGTGTCGGTTCGTGCTTGTATGGGTTCTCTGGTGCGGAAGGGATGCGAGGGTTTAAAGTTCGCCTGGACGTTCGTCATTGCCGCCCTGCCCTTTGTTCTTATTGGATGCGGCGATACCTTTGCGCAGGTTGTAGGCGGTGCGGGTTTCATCGATCAGTTGGTTAAGTTGCGTGATGAAAAGCGTTGCCTTGTCTGATGGAGCCGCAATACTATAGGCAAAGATGGTGGTGGTGATATAATCGTATTGCGAGTCGAGGCGTTGGCGGATTTCCTTTGCCGTCCCGACTGCATTGGCCGCCCGTTCGTTGGTTCTGTCGTTGGACAATGCATCGAATTCGTCATTCACCTCGCGTAATTCGGAGATGGTGTCATCGAGATGGAGAAGCGTCGTTTTCTGCTTGTTTTCCGGTTTGTCGAGATCGTAAAGCATGCCTTTGATCTGTGCGGTTTCCTGTTGCATCGGGATGTTTTGTATGCCACGATACGGTTTTAAGGTGTTATACAGGCTGATGCATGCCTGTGCATATGTAGGGTTCGAACTTTTACGTCCGATGGAGGTTGTGTTGATGATGAATGAAACCAGCGGATCACGACGTTTGTCGAGGTTGAGTAGCAGAGCCGTGTTGTCGTTTGTGCGCGACTGGTTGACGACATCTGTCAGGAGGAGCATGTCGGCATTGAATAGCGCTTTGTCCTCGTCGGTGATCCCTACGAAATCCGATGTCATGTTTTCTTCTTCACTCAGAAGACTGAGTTCGCCGGGGCGTTGTTCTTCATCTTCTGCCTTGAGTGGGATCAGTTTGAAGAAGCGCTCTGTGAAGTTTTTGTATTCGGCATTGTTCAGGGAATGAATGTCTAAATTTAAAATCCGGATGATTTTTTTCATGTTGTTCTATTATTGATTCCAATTAATTGATTCGAAAGATAGTCATTAATTTTCATAATATATCGAATAATATCCTTTAGTTCGAAAAAGATTTGAAAAACTTGAAAAATAGGCTCCGGACTTCGGAGGGGACTTAAAATCTTCTTGAAATATGACCCGAAGTCCGGACCGTATCTCAAGGACCTTCGGCTTCTTTGTCCGAAGCCCGGAGGAGGCTTTTGGAATTTTTGAAATGTAATCCGGAATTCGGGCGGCGTTTTTAGAACTCTTGAGGTGCTGTCCGAACTTCGGACGGAACTTTTTACTTTTTATATATCCTGTCTCACTAGAAAAAATAGTTTATAAACTAATTGGAATAGTTTGCAAACTAAATTTTTTAGTTATATTTGCCCCGAACAAATAAAATATCATGAAACGACTGACTGCAAGAGAAGAAGAAATCATGGGCTATTTCTGGACGAAAGGCCCTTTGTTCGTTAAGCAACTGCTCGAATTTTACGATGAGCCGAGGCCGCATTTCAATACCCTTTCCACGATCGTACGCGGATTGGAGGATAAAGGCTTTTTGGCACATCATACGTTTGGTAATACCTACCAATATTATGCCGCGGTGACGGAAGCCGACTATAGTCGGGGTACGTTGAAAAACGTCATTGCCAAGTATTTCAACAATTCCTACCTTGGTGTTATCTCTTCGCTGGTGAAGGAGGAGGAGATTTCGGTGGAGGAACTGAAGGAGTTGATAGAATCAATTGATAATGGACAATTGACAAGTGACAATTAAGCGGGTGTGGAGGATTCTCTATTATTAATCTTTAATTCTTTCAACGTGGGAACATTTTTAGTATTCATAATAAAATCTACTTGCTGCCTGGCGGTGTTCTATCTGTTTTATCGTCTGCTTTTGAGCCGGGATACGTTCCACCGTTTCAACCGGATGGCACTTCTTAGCGTGATAGTCTTTTCGATTGCCATCCCTTTTATACGGCTTGCTACCGATGAGCCGGTCACCGCACAAACTGCGATGTCGGGTTTCGAACGATTGTTGCAAATGGCCGAGACGCCTGTGGAGGAAGAGAGTAGCTTCCCGTTTTGGTTGACGGCCTTGTTTATGACCTATATTGGCGGATGCCTCTTTTTTGCAGGACGGTTCCTCTGTTCCGTTTGCCAGATCGTACGTCTGATCCGTTCGGGAGAGGCAACCGTATTGGAGGACGGGACGCGGCTTGTCGTGACCGACCGGACGGTCCCGCCTTTCAGTTGGATGAAATATATTGTTATCTCCCGCATTGATATGGAAGAGAGCGGAGCTGAAATCCTGACGCATGAACAGGCGCATATCAGGGCCTGCCATTCGTTGGATATGTGGCTTGCCGGATGCTGTGCCGTCCTGCATTGGTTCAATCCCGCCGTCTGGCTGCTCAAGCAGGAGTTGCAGAACGTGCATGAATATGAGGCGGACGAGAGTGTGATCGCACAGGGTGTGGATGCAAAGCATTATCAATTATTATTAATAAAGAAGGCGGTCGGAGCACAGCGTTTTACCTCTGTAGCCAACAGCTTCGACCACAGTAAACTTAAAAAGCGAATTACTATGATGTTAAAACAGAAATCGAACCCTTGGGCTCGCTTGAAGTTTCTTTATGTGCTTCCTCTTGCAGCCGTTACCGTTGCTGCATTCGCCCATCCTGAAATATCCCGGCAGTTGGAAAAAGTGTCCGATGTGGAGCTTGTCGAAGTCCTCACGTCCCAACAAGACAAAAAAATGGTGCAGGCAGAGAAACAAAAGGAAGTCCGTAGCGAAGTTCGCGAAGATAAAAAGCAGGCACGCAAAGATAAGTCTCAAATCGAGATGACAGTCAACCAGGAGCCTCGCGAGGAGGTGGTTGTTATTGGCTACGGACTGATGAAGCAGCAGGATGGAAAGGTTTTTGACATCGTAAAAAAAGACCGGCCTCTTCTGCACCCTCTGGAATTTAAGTCGAATATGCGTCCTGCCAAAAGTGCCGAATATGCCAAGCCGGACCCGCTTGTTATACTTGACGGTGTTGAATATACGGGAACTCTGGATAAAATCAATACCGACGAAATAGAATCGATCAGTGTACTGAAAGATGGAAGTGCGACAAAGATGTATGGAAGTAAAGCGGTCGGAGGGGTGATCCTAATCACAACAAAGCGAGTGTCAATAAAATAAAGAAGAAAATGAAGAATCGTGTATATCAGTTTGCAATCTCGGCATGTCTTTTTCTTGCCGCTTGCAGTGGAGGTGAGACGAAGGTGGCAAAACTTGAAGTAATCCCTTTGGGAGCTGCTTTCGACAATCAGACGGAGTTGAAGACTTCCGATTGTTTTAAGAAAATACGTTATGTCGCATTGGAAACGACAGATAGTTGCCTGGTGGGACAGGGAGCGCATGCAATCGTCCTGAATGATTGGATTGTCGTAACGTCCGGGCGAGACCGTTGCCAATTGTTCGATAAGAAGACAGGACGTTTTATCCGTTCGGTAGGGCATGTGGGCGAAGATCCCGAAGGCTATTCGAATGTTCACGGGGGATGGCAGAATCCATATACTGGCAAATTGAGTTTTCCCGGTTGGAAAAATAAAATCGTTGTTTATGGGGCGGACGGTAAGTTCGACCATATCTGGAC
>DXRF01000283.1 GCA_019411205.1 Parabacteroides sp.
AATCGGGAATACCGTATCCTAACTCCGTATCCGGATGCTCGTATTGACTGGACGAGCGATGCAACAGTTCAATCATCTCCCTGTTATTCAACCAGGGCAATGATTGCCAAAGACAAACTCCCATTCCGGCAAGGATAGGCGTAGCAAAAGAGGTCCCGTTCGCATACCTGACACTGCCGTCCGGCCCTATCACACAGCTACTCGTACCTAACGCCACGGCATCCGGTTTCACACGCCCGTCGGCAGTAAAGCCAACGGAACTGAAACCGCTTTTCTTTTTATCTTCATCTATCGCACCGACCGTAAAGATTCCGGCCGCATCCGAGGGAAACGTAATCTTTTCCCAATCGCCGTTCCCTTCATTACCAGCACTGCAAAAGACAAGTATCCCTTTATCGGCAGCCAGATGAGCCGCCCGGCTGATCATAGCAGTCTTACCATCCAAGGCTGCTTGGTCGTACGACAGTTCATCCGTATCAAAAGCAAAATATCCGAGCGACGAGGAGATCACGTCCACACCGGCACTATCTGCATATTCGACAGCGGCAGTCCAATAATCTTCCTCAACGGGATATTCGGAATCGCCGTCCTCACTCTTAAGCAACAGGTAAGAAGCTCTCGGAGCAGTCCCGATCATCACACCCGGAATATCAGCGGCAAGACAGGAAAGGACTTTCGTCCCGTGATCGTCCCCGACAAACACGCTTTTACCAGGAAAAACGACATTGTGCGTCCCTAACAACCTAAGCGAATCAAAAGCCGACATCCGGTCCGCATTCATAAAACCGGCATCGATCACGGCCACCCGCATGCCTTCGCCTTGAAAACCGGCTTCATGCAATTTAGTTCCGTTCAACATCTTGATCTGTTTATGAGCATAACCATACTCATTACGCAGAGGTTCATCCTCCGACACAAAACGGTCTTCTTCTTTTTCCTCATCCGGCACCCGCAGATTCCCTTTCCAAATCCATTTGACGGAATCGACAATTGCTAACTGCCGCAATTGTTCGGCCACCGTACTATCGGGACTTTCCACCACGACGGTCGCAAACCACTTGCTCTGCACAATCGGAGTCGCACCTGTTTCAGACAACATGTCGATATACGACCGGGATATGGGAAAGTCGGCATCCGTCACGGCGATATCATTTTTAGCTCTCCGCTCGATCGCCCGTTTGGAAAGATAGGCTTCAGGTTCCTCTACCCGGTAACCGTCGTTGCCTTTATCTTTCAAATAGACGCGAAAACGATAATTCTCCCCAGCCCATAACCAGGCAGGAAGACAACAAAGAAAGAGTATGGACAAATATCTTGACATCGTTGCTTTATCTTTTTCTGCAAAAATATAAATTGTATGGCATATAAAAAAGCCCGGCAACTCATTCGAGGCCGGGCCCATACGTTCTATTTTTCTTATTCGGAAATATCACAAATAGGGATTTCGCGTTTTACACTCTGACGCAAAGAGATAAGTGTTTCCGTAGCAGTCACACCCGATATTTCCTGTATCTGCGTATTCAGTAACTCCATCAGGTGTTCATTGTCGCGTGCGTATAACTTAATCAACATCGTGTACGGTCCAGTCGTAAAATGACATTCGACCACTTCCGGAATCTTCTCAAATTCAGGAACCACGTCTTTGTACATCGAACCGCGCTCCAGTTTTACACCGATATAAGTACAAGTGTTGTAACCTAAAATCTTCGGATTAATATGATAGCCTGACCCAACGATCACATTCATATCAATCATGCGTTGTACCCGTTGATGAATGGCAGCGCGCGAAACTCCACATTCTTCGGCAACATCCTTGAAAGGAATCCTGGCATTTTTTGAAATAATGTTCAATATCTGCCGGTCCAGTTTGTCTATCTTCTCCATTGTTTGCTTACTTTACTTTCCTTTTTTAGATTTAATGTATCAAAAGTATATAATTAATTTCAATACTATATCATTGTGAAAGAAAAAAGTATCAAATAAATAATAAAAGCGGGCGAAAAATGCTATTTAACATATTTCGCCCGTCAATTACCGTATAAAACGATAGTCTATTATTTCTTGTCTTTTACGATTTCCAGCAATTCGATTTCGAATTTCAATGTGCTGTTCGGCTTGATGTCCTGCCCTGCGCCACGTTCGCCGTAAGCCAGATCAGAAGGAACCCAAACGATATATTTGGAACCTACCGGCATCAACTGCAGCACTTCCGTCCAGCCTTTGATTACGCCGCCAACCGGAAATTCTGCCGGTTCGCCGCCACGATCCATCGTGCTGTCGAATTTAGTTCCGTCCAGTAAAGTACCAGTGTAGTGAACTTTCACCTTATCGTCGGCAGTCGGCTTTGCCCCTTTACCTTCCGTAACAACCTGATACTGCAAACCGCTTTCAGTTGTGATAACGTCTTTCTTCGATTTATTTTCAGCCAGGAACTTTTCGCCTTCTTCTTTCGTTTTCTTAGCATCTCTTGCAGAAGCTTCCATGAAATAAGTCTGAACATAAGCCTGAGCAGCCTGCGGAGTCATCTTCATGGCAGAAGAATCACCCTTGATAGCCTGGATAAAGCCGGCGATCAGATCATCAACGTTAGCAGGATCACCCGGTAAAGTCTTCAAATTTTCTTTGTAACCTGCACCTGTACTGATACCGATGGCATAGCTCACGCTATCTGCGGCAGTCTTCAGAGAGGCACTCTTGTGTGAATCACCACATGATGTAATCCCCATAGCTACAATCGCTGTAGCAACCAATACACTAATTTTTTTCATTTTTCTCTATTATATTATTTTACTATATCCAATAATTCAACGTCGAAAACCAATGCGCTGTTCGGTTCGATCGCCTCTCCCGCACCATGCTCGCCATAAGCCAGGTTGGAAGGTATGAAAAGACGCCATTTAGAGCCTACCGGCATCAACTGCAGCGCTTCCACCCATCCCGGGATCACCTGCGACACACCAAACACGGCGGGTTCACCGCGCTGTACGGAACTGTCGAATACTGTTCCGTTGATCAATGTACCATGATAATGACATTTTACTTTGTCGGAAGCTGTCGGTTTGGCACCTTCGCCTTGCTTCAACACCTGATACTGCAAACCGCTGGGTAACGTAACGACTCCGGCTTTTCCCTTATTGATATTCAGGAATTCCTCCCCAGCTTTCTTATTAAGCTCCAGTCTTTCTTTCTGAAGATTCATGAAGTAATCGTTGATAACCTGCTTTGCTTCATCGTAACTGATTTCAGGCTCTGCTCCGCCGAGCACATCCTTCAAACCTTTTACAAAATCCTCAACCTGAAGATTATTAATGCCTGAGTTCTGGAAATTATTCCCGATACTTAAGCCAAGTGCGTAACTAATTTTATCCATTCTTTTTCTTTTCAACTAATTATGAACCACAAATGTAATGCTTTTAACCACATAAACAGCAAACAAGAAGACTTTTTTATGTAACGATAACTCATCTTAGACCTGACAGTCTTCCACCAACCCCTATCCGAACTCACATTTTATCATTCCGACAACCCCACAAGGATATTTAATGTTAAAGAAATCACCCTTACGGGTAATATTCGAAAGAAGCCCCATTTATTCAAAGCAGGAAGGATAGTCGTGTCATTTTGATAATGGAACGAAAGCTGTACACAAAAGCAAACTTCGGTTATATTCGCATATCATTAGGGGTTCGTTTTTTCAAAAGAATAGTATCTTTGCAAACAAATAACTTATTCTATTAGAC
>DXRF01000284.1 GCA_019411205.1 Parabacteroides sp.
GTAGTAGACCAGAGCGAAACCATCGCTATCGAACGGTTGAAACAGATTTTCAATGCAGAATGGGCTAATGTACAACCTCACTCCGGAGCACAGGCTAATGCTGCCGTATTTTTGGCGGTTCTGAATCCTGGTGATACATTCCTCGGCCTAAACCTGGCACACGGTGGCCACCTTTCTCACGGTTCTCCTGTAAACAGTTCCGGTATCTTATATCGCGCTACAGAATATAACGTAAAAGAAGACACCGGTCGTGTAGACTACGACCAGATGGAAGAAGTCGCCTTACGTGAAAAACCGAAATTGATCGTAGGTGGCGGTTCCGCTTATTCCCGTGAGTGGGATTACAAACGGATGCGTGAGATTGCCGACAAGGTTGGTGCTCTTCTGATGATCGATATGGCCCATCCTGCTGGACTGATCGCTGCCGGACTACTGAATAACCCGCTGGAATATGCTCATATCGTGACTTCCACGACCCATAAAACTTTGCGTGGTCCGCGTGGTGGTATTATCCTGCTGGGTAAGGATTTCGAAAATCCCTGGGGTAAGAAGACACCGAAGGGAGAGATCAAAAAGATGTCCCAATTATTGGATTCCGCCGTATTCCCCGGTATTCAAGGAGGTCCTCTGGAACATGTGATCGCAGCCAAAGCCGTAGCTTTCGGCGAAGCATTGGAACCGGAATATAAGACTTATCAAGCCCAGGTAAAAGCAAATGCGGCTGCCATGGCAAAAGCCTTTATGGACAAAGGTTACAAGATCATCTCCGATGGTACGGACAACCATAGCATGTTGATTGACCTGCGCAAGAAGTTCCCTGAACTGACTGGTAAGGTGGCTGAAAAAGCACTTGTTGCCGCCGATATCACCGTAAACAAGAATATGGTTCCATTCGACAGCCGTTCGGCTTTCCAGACTTCCGGTATTCGTGTCGGAACTCCGGCTATCACAACTCGCGGCGCTAAAGAACCGCTGATGGTCGAAATCGTCGAATTGATTGATACCGTACTGACTGCACCTGAATGCGACAAGACTATCACTGCTGTTCGCGAAAAAGTAAACAGCATCATGAAGGAATATCCAATTTTCGCTTGGTAATATTATAGATTTATGATTTTTGATTTATGATTTATGCGTCACAGAAATAAATCATAAATCATAAATCATACATCTCTTTCTTCTTTTTCTAAATCAATCAAATTACATAAATAATTTATGAAAACACTTTTATCACTTTGTGCAGGCGCAGCACTTTGTATTCTTGCGTCATGCAGTGAAGCGCCTACTAAACAGATGCCTTATAATCAGGGTATCAATGTAATTCCAATGC
Source organism: Parabacteroides sp. (assembly GCA_019411205.1). Classification (GTDB taxonomy): domain Bacteria; phylum Bacteroidota; class Bacteroidia; order Bacteroidales; family Tannerellaceae; genus Parabacteroides. The sequence goes on from DXRF01000284.1 coordinate 1,331, forward strand.
CTGTAAGCCTCGTCCAAAACGAGGGAAGTTTTAAATTAAGCAAAAACACAGCCTTCTCCGCCTCCACTCCGGAAGCTAAAACCATTGCCGAATATTTTGCCGCCCAAATGAATCTTGCCACCGGCTATCAGATAACAGTCAGTGACAAGGCCACTTCAAACGGTATTACACTGACAATCGACGAAACACTGGATACAAACGACGAAGGCTATACGTTGGATGCAACTCCACAAGGCGTGACGGTTAAGGCTAAAACCCCACAAGGCTTATTTTACGGCATGCAGACATTCATGCAATTGCTTCCTGCCGAAATCGAAAGCCAGACTGTCGTGAACGGTATTGCCTGGACTACTCCCTGCGTAACAGTGAAAGACGAACCGCGTTTCGAATATCGCGGTATCATGCTGGATCCTTGTCGTCATTTCATCCCGGTAGAGAACGTAAAAAAACATCTCGACGTACTGGCATTGTTCAAGATCAACCGCATGCATTGGCATCTGACGGACGATCAGGGCTGGCGTATCGAGATCAAGAAATATCCGAAACTGACAGAAGTCGGTTCCAAGCGTATAGATGGTGAAGGAACGGAATATAGTGGTTTCTACACGCAAGAGCAGATCAAGGAAGTGGTAAAATACGCAGCAGATCGTTTTATCACAATCGTCCCTGAAATTGAACTTCCGGGACACGAGTTAGCCGCAATCTCCGCATATCCCGAATTGTCTTGTAAGGGCGAACCGACTACCCCGCGTATTATCTGGGGTGTGGAAGACATCGTATTGTGTGCCGGGAAGGAAAAACCTTTCGAATTCCTGCAGGATGTTTTCGATGAAGTCGCACCTCTCTTTCCTGGCGAATACATTCACATCGGCGGTGATGAATGCCCAAAATCAAGCTGGAAAGAATGTCCACTCTGCCAGAAGCGTATTCGTGAGGAAGGTCTGAAAGCCGACAAGAACCATTCTGCCGAAGAAAAGTTGCAGAGCTATTTCGTTCAGCGCATGGAGAAATACCTGTCCGATAAACATGGTAAAAAGATCATCGGATGGGATGAAATCCTCGAAGGCGGCCTCGCTCCCTCTGCAACCGTTATGTCTTGGCGTGGTGAAGAAGGCGGTATCGCTGCTGCAAACATGGGACATGAAGCGATCATGACCCCAGGAAGCGGCGGTATGTATATTGACCAGTTCCAAGGTGATCCAAAGATCGAACCGGTTTCTATCGGTGGTTATGATCCATTGTCAAGAGTGTATGCATACAATCCGACACCCGATACTTTGGTTGCCACCGGAAAAGCAAACTTGATCAAGGGGGTACAAACAAATTTGTGGTCCGAATATATGTATAACACAGACCTATTGGAATACCGTGCCTACCCACGTGTGCTGGCATTAGCTGAAATAGGCTGGACTCCATTGACACGCAAGGATTATAAAGATTTTGAACGTCGTTTGGATAATGCATTGGTCCGTTTGGACGCGCTCGATATCAACTACCATATTCCGCAACCGGAGCAACCGAACGGCTCATGCAATTTCGTTGCTTTCACCGACAAGGCTTCTCTGGAATTCAAGACTACCCGTCCGGTTAAGATGGTTTATACAATTGACGGAACCGAACCGACTTCAGAATCAACAATCTATTCCACTCCGATCGAATTCACGGAATCTGGCGTTCTGAAGATTCGTTCCGTATTACCTTCCGGCAAGATGAGTAAGACTCGTACAATCACGGTTGAAAAGCAAGTTTTAGCTCCTGCTAAGGAAGTTACCAAGACTACTCCGGGATTGGAAATGCTGGTGACTGACGGCATGTTCCTAAATTCATCCAAACTGGAAGACGTAAAAGAATGGAAGAAATCGGTTATCAAGGATTTGCGTGAAATCACCAGCGTCGTCAAATCAAGCGAATCTATGCGCGGTGTCAAGCAATATGCTGCCATAGCAACCGGTTATGTCAACATCCCTGAAGATGGTGTTTACTACATTTCTTCCGACAATGAAGAAGTATGGATCGACGGCAAATTGTTAGTAAACAACGGTGGTGAAGTGAAACGCTTCTCTCGCCACGACAGTTCGGCTGCATTGTCAAAAGGCTTACATGAGATCAAGGTAGTATTCCTGGGACATATCATTGGTGGCTGGCCTTCAAATTGGAACGACGGCAGTGTGAAACTCCGCAAAGCCGACACCGATAAATTTGTCAAAATCACTCCTGAGATGTTGGTTCATTAAGAGATCATGAACCACATTCCAACATCGCAAGAGGGTGTGTCAAAACAGAAATGACAACTTCTAAAAGTTACAGATTGTAACGTATAACACTTAAAAGGGTCGTATCAAGCTCTGTATGGAGTAATGATACGACCCTTTCTTTAGTCTTTTAGG
>DXRF01000285.1:0-2959 GCA_019411205.1 Parabacteroides sp.
TTGATTTTGTCGATACGCTTGATGTCGGTACGACTATCCTTCCGGTATCGGAAAAGGAAAAGGTGGAATCTGTCTATTACCGTAAAGATCCGAAATCGGAGAAGCGTATCGTGAAAGGAAACAAGTCTTCCGGCGTGGATGAGATATTCTCGCGTGATGGTATCCAGCAGTTCTTGAATGAGGTTTTTCGGGAAGTCGACATTTTCAAGAATGATATTCCTTTGTTTTTACAGCGGTTTGTCAGTCCGCTGTCCACTATCGGACCGAATTATTACAAGTATTACTTGCTCGATACGTTAAATGTGAACGGACAGAAATGTGTGGATTTGGGTTTTGTTCCTTTCAACTCGGAAACATTCGGTTTCACCGGCCATCTGTTTGTTACGCTTGATTCTACGTTCTTTGTACAGAAGGCAATTCTGAATGTCCCCAAAGACATCAACCTGAACTTCGTTTCCGGAATGACAATCGAACAGACATTCGAACGTACGCCCGACAGTACCCGGATCATTACGAAGGACGACATCAACGTCAACTTCAAATTGAGCGAGAAATCGAAAGGTATGTATGCGCGGCGATTGAATATCTACAGCAACCATTCTTTTGATGAACCCGATGCCGAACGGGCGCTTGTGTTTAAGGAAAGTGCACCCGTCATCACGCTAAAAGACGCTTATCAGCAATCGGAGGATTTCTGGACAAGTAACCGTCCGGAAGAGGCGATAAAGAAGAATCCGAACTCGGTCGAAAAGCTGATGGCTAAATTCCGTTCCGTTCCGATCTTTTATATAACGGAGAAGGTGGTTTCGGTCCTCGTGTCCGGTTATATCCCGACAAATAAGGACCCGTTGAAAAGTAAATTCGAGTTCGGCCCCATGAACACGGCAATCAGCGGCAATGCGATCGAAGGGGCCCGTTTCCGTGTGGGAGGAACAACGACGACGGCATTTAGCAAGAATCTGTTTTTTGACGGATATATGGCGTATGGTACAAAAGATGAAAAGCTGAAATATGATGCTCTTGTCGAGTATTCGTTCAATGATCGTAAAGAATACCGTAAGGAGTTTCCGCTGAACTCGATCCGCCTGGAATATATGTACGATATCAACCAGTTGGGACAGCAATACATGTATGCCAGCAAGGATAATATGTTTTTGGCCTGGAAACGCCAGAAAGATACGCGGGCCACTTATCTGCGGCAAGCCGAACTGACCTACTATCACGAACATTATAATGGTCTGGCCTATGGGGCTGTCGTCCGTAACCGTCGCGAATATGCAACCGAATATGCGGTATTTGACCGGATCGGACCGGATGGAACCATTAGCCCAGTCAAGAGTTATGATATGACGGAACTGGAATTGAAGTTCCGTTATGCCAAGGATGAAAAGTTCTACCAGACACGCAACCTCCGTTATCCGATCACTTTCGATGCGCTGATCTTCAATTTCAGCCATGTGATGGCAAAGAAAGATTTGCTGGGTTCGTCGTATGATTATCACCGTACGGATATCGGCGTTCAGAAGCGTTTCTGGTTTTCGGCTTTCGGTTATGTCGATCTTATCACGAAAGCGGGAAAAGTATGGAACAAGGTTCCGTATCCTTTGTTGATCCTGCCGAATGCCAATCTTTCATATACGATCCAGCCGGAATCTTATACGAACATGAATGCGATGGAGTTCATCAGCGATGAATATGCCTCCTGGGATTTGACATATTATATGAACGGAAATTTGCTGAACCGCCTGCCGCTTATCAAGAAGTTGAAATGGAGAGAAGTATTTTGTTTCCGCGGCTTATGGGGACATCTGACCGACAAGAACAATCCGATGAATGGGGGAGAGGGGCTGTATCTTTTCCCTAACGGTTCGTACACTTTGGGCAAAGCTCCTTATATGGAAGCCAGTGTCGGCATTGAAAACATCTTTAAGTTTCTTCGCCTTGATTACGTATGGCGTTTGAACTATCGCGATCATCCGGGCATTCAGACGAAAGGTATTCGGTTTATGATGCGGATGTCATTCTGACATCATGGTTTTTCAGGCACGGATTTCACGAAAACCCCATGAAATCCGTGCCTGAATTCTATATTTATTAGAAAGTCCGGATTTATTTCCTTCTTAGAAAGCTTCTGTCATATTCATATACACCTGCATGCCCGGTTGGCCGGGTTCTTTACCTATATCCAGTCTGAAGTTCTTTCCCGGCTGCATCTGAAAGCGGAGGCCGGCTCCGAAGTTGAGTTTCCATTTATTCCAATCAAAAGGAGTTTCCCCGATCGTCCCGGTTCCAACCCATGCTACAAAACCACATTTTGCCCAAAAGTTTCCGCTTTTGTATTTGGCCGGAGAGCCGAACATATGACGGTATTCAACGATTCCGTATGCCATCGACTTGTCCCGGTACTTGCCCATATAATAACCACGAAGGTCGAAAGGAGAACCGAAAGTCGGGAGTTCCGTAAAAGGAATGTCCCCTAAGCCGATCTGGCTTTTGGCAATCCAGGCAAGTGTGCTGCGCGGACGGAATACGTTTTTAAACTGTCGGTATTCAAGCTCGATAATCTCATAGTTGTAAGCACCTCCCAAATATTTTCCGAACAATTTGAAATTGGCTCCTAGCAACATGCCGCGTGTAGGTGTCGCCACATCATCGCGAGTGTCATATTGGATAAGTCCGCCAATACCGACGTTGAAGTATTTCCTTTTGAACTGTCGGAAATAAGGATCTTCTTCCATCACCGGATTAACCTCCGAAACCTTTGTGTAGTTCAAGTCAAACAAGCCGCCTAAATAGAAATGCGGGCGGACTTCCCATACGAATCGGGGATACAATTGAAAATAGCTTCGATGAAACCGGGTAGTGGAATCGCCCCTTTCGAGATTCTCCGCCTTGTCAAATCCTTTCCCGTAATAGTGGGAAGGCTCGTTCCGATAACCATAATTCATATAGATACGGA
>DXRF01000285.1:2969-3670 GCA_019411205.1 Parabacteroides sp.
AGATACGGAAACGGTTCTCATTGAAGAAAAACGTTCCGGCACCTGCGACGACAATGGTTCCGTTTATAGACAGGTTTAAACCGGCAGGCAGGAAAGAACGTTGTGAAATCGTGTCCTGTTTATTCATCCGGAAGCTGGCAAGGACAGCACCGCCTACACCAAACGAAGCTTCCGGCGTATATGAAGGGCCGCCCAGTACGGACCACCATACATCTTTGTTAGCCCGGATGGAATCTTTACGCAATTGGCGGTAGTAGCGTTTCAACTGTTTTTCGTTCAATTCCACTCCGTCTACGATGACAACTTCCTTTCGAGGCACGGTATCTGAAGGAGTCCTTATTTCTTCAGAGGAGAGCGCAACGATATCGCGTTGCTCCTGAGCCTTTGCCGGCAAAGAAACAGCAAACAAAGAGGCTCCTGCAAATGCAACAATATATTTAAGCATTGACTAATCCTATTAATGAGGGCAAATGTATAAAAAAAATCGGATTTATTTCAGTAGGACAGGCAGAACCAAAAGGCCGACCTGCTGGTTTCCGATTTCGTACAGCCATAAACGCTGGTTTATCGACAGGCGAGTATATGTGAAATAAGATTAATGATATGCTGCAAAACATACTATTTTCGTTCTATTCATGCAATAAAACATATAAAAAATCTTGCTTTTTGACCGAAAAGTGTTATATCGTTTGGCTAAGTAG
>DXRF01000286.1:0-3066 GCA_019411205.1 Parabacteroides sp.
GTTCCGGAGGGCATAGGATGATGTATCAATTGCATCTCCGAAGACTCTATTGTTCGTTTGATAGAAACAACAAACGAAGCGGGAAAAGTTTTTCCTTTTAGACTTTTTTGTCAGACAGATGCGGCGCACAACGACATCAACAAAGACAAATCATTTTTTCTTACAAGCTGCCAGATATTCGTCTTCCGGCATGACTTTCAGCACATGGCCGCTCTCGTCGAAAGCGACAACCAGATTCCGCTGATCGGTCGTTTCAAGAGAAACCTTGTACTGGATAGGACTGCCGCTGCTGCCATTCGATTTGTACACCTCCTTGATCAGGCAATTCTCATAGGCATTGTAAATCGCCTCCTGTGCGGCAAGATCCACATCGACGATATCGACCGTATAGAAATTTTTCATACTCAACATATCGATATCCGTATTCCCGTCCTGCCCTACCTGTGCATAACCGTTCTGAACCATACAGACACACGAAACCACCATAGTCATCATCCAAACAAACTTTTTCATAACCTGAAATTTTAAACAATCTATTTACCTTTTTTCTAATCACCTCCATTAAATACAAATTATATGCCAAAGGGCATGAAGCAGGCTGCAGGAAGGGAAGTGTGGAAATTATCCCCACAATTGTGGAATGCGGATTCGGAAAGTTCCGCAATTTTCCTCACTTTCTAAACTACCCGACTTTTCGTTTTGTTATTATATAAAAATATATTTACTTTTGTTCTCCACTTAAACTTACATAAAACATGAAATCGGACATAGAAATTGCAAGAGAGGTCTCTCTGTGCAAGATAAAAGAAGTCGCGGCCGGATTAGGTATCCCGCGCGAAGAAGTTCAGAATTACGGCAGATACATCGCCAAAATACCTCTCCATCTGATCGATGAAGAGAAGATCAAACAACACAACCTTATCCTGGTTACAGCCATCACTCCTACGAAAGCGGGTATCGGCAAGACGACCGTTTCGATCGGGTTGGCTTTGGGATTGAACAAGATCGGTAAAAAAGCGGTCGTCGCCTTGCGCGAACCATCATTGGGCCCGTGCTTCGGTATGAAGGGCGGAGCTGCCGGAGGCGGTTATTCGCAGGTGTTGCCGATGGAAAACATCAACCTGCATTTTACGGGAGATTTCCATGCGGTCACTTCCGCCCACAATATGATCACGGCATTGCTGGACAACTACATCTACCAGACGCGTAATACTTGTGAAGGCCTGAAAGAGATCAAATGGAAACGCGTGCTGGACGTGAACGACCGCAGCTTGCGCAACATCGTTTCCGGCCTGGGCGGATCGGCCAACGGCGTACCGACAGAGACCGGCTTCGACATCACACCCGCTTCGGAAATCATGGCGATCCTTTGCCTGGCAACAGACATCGAGGACCTGAAACGACGTATCGGCAACATCCTGTTGGGATATACGAACGACGGCAACCCCTTCACCGTAAACGACCTTGGAGTGGCCGGAGCGATCACGGTATTGCTGAAAGACGCCCTCCTGCCCAACCTGGTGCAGACAACCGAAAACACGGCCGCATTCGTACACGGAGGCCCGTTCGCCAACATCGCACACGGCTGCAACTCCGTCCTGGCGACCAAGATGGCGCTGACGTATGGCGATTATGTCATTACGGAGGCCGGCTTCGGTGCCGACTTAGGAGCTGAAAAGTTTTTCGACATCAAATGCCGCAAAGCCGGACTGACACCGAAACTGACGGTTATCGTGGCGACGGCCCAGAGCTTGAAACTGCATGGGGGCGGACCGGGAGACGAGAGCAAGGAACAGAAGGTCGAAGGACGGAGGAACGGATTCGGGAATCTGGACAAGCATGTCGAGAACATGAAACGTTTCGGTCAGGAAGTAGTCGTGACCTTCAACAGGTATGCATCCGATACGGACGAAGAGATCGCACTGGTGGCTGAACACTGCCGCGAGATAGGCGTAGGTTTCTGCATGAACAACGTATTCGCTGCCGGTGGCGAAGGAGGCGTCGAGCTGGCGAAACTGGTGGTCGACACGATCGAAAAGAAACCTTCTGCCCCGCTTACATACATCTACGAGGACGACGAACCGATCCGCAGCAAGATCAAAAAGGTGTCCGAACAGATCTACGGGGCAGCCTCTGTCACCTACACGACATTGGCAGACAAGAAAATCAAACAGATCGAAAGCCTCGGAATCTCCCACTACCCGATCTGTATTGCCAAGACGCAGTATTCGTTCTCTTCCGACCCGAAAGCCTACGGGGTGGCCAAGAACTTCGAGCTGAAAGTGCGCGACATCATCATCAACAACGGTGCAGAGATGATCGTTGTCATCATGGGCGAGATCATGCGTATGCCGGGACTGCCGAAAGACCCGCAGGCAAAACGCATCGACATTGAGAACGGTGTGATCGAAGGGTTAAGCTAAAAGGCAAGCCGCCATCTTCTCTTATATATGCAAAACACCGGTGTTTTGAAAACAAATCACCGGTGTTTTGATTTTGAAACATAGGACTTTGCCACCAGAGGCCTACCTGCCTAATTCTTTCCTTTGTTCTTATCGAAGAATTTCTTAAAGAACATGATCTGATAGTCGATCGAATTCTTCCAGTATTCGCCGTTATGCGATCCGGGACGAACCAGGAAATCATGGTCGATCTTATATTTCAGCAGTTTCTTGTGGAAATCGTTATTCACTTCGAAAAAGAAATCGCTGTAGCCGCAATCAATGACAATAGCCAGTTCGCCGTTTCTGATACGGTCAATTTGCGTGATTGCCGTATGGCGGTTCCAGACCTCCTGATTGTCGCTCTCGTTTCCGAGCTGCTTACTCATCTCCCAGTTGTTGGGAAACGGACGGATATCGACTCCGCCGCTCGTACTGCCGGCTGCGCCAAACACATCCTTATGGCGGAAAGACAGCCACATGGCTCCGTGTCCGCCCATGCTCAACCCGGTAATGGCACGACCAAAACGGTCTTTCACTGTCGGATATTCGGAATCGATATATTTGACTAATTCAGTGGAAACGAATGTCTCATAACCTGTCTCTTATACACATCTCCGAGCCC
>DXRF01000286.1:3076-3654 GCA_019411205.1 Parabacteroides sp.
ATGTCTCATAACGGTAGGACGGATCTTTCGGGCTGTCCCAATACCAACTGTTCTTGCCATCGGGACAGACAAAGATCAGACCGTCACGGTCTGCAATATCTTTCAACTCCGGCTTCATGGAAATCCAGGTTTTCTCATTTCCTCCATATCCGTGCAACAGGTAGACGACCGGTTTCGGCACACGGTTATTCTCCGGAGAGACGACAACAACTTGGACATTCTTTTTCATTGCCTCGCTGTAAACAGCCAATGTATCGACAACCGCCCCCTTCACCGATATGGCGCCCAAGAGAAAAAGGGCTAAAACAGATAATTTAAGTTTCATGATATCAGCCTTTACCAACGTTATTTATTGTTCTTTTCCATTTTGAGCAGATCACTGTCGAGGAGCTTGTCAACTCCGTTCTTCAAGTTCGAAAGCCCTCTACGGGTTGCATAGGCTGCTTTCAGTTTGGTGATCTCCACCTGCTCGTCTATTGTCAGTTCGGAACTGAACTTCTCATAACGGTCACCGGTAAAGGTTTCAAACTTTTTATCGGCTTTCTTCCAGTCCTCTTCCGTATAATCGCTTCCGGCAG
>DXRF01000287.1 GCA_019411205.1 Parabacteroides sp.
GGCAGCGTCAGATGTGTATAAGAGACAGACATTCCACTTACCCGTGCTGTCCAAGGTCGCTTTGAAAATATCCAACCCACCCATTCCCGGATGTCCATCGGAAGCAAAATAAAGCGTTACGGAGTCCCGCACATAAGGAAACATCTCATCACCAGGCGTATTAATATCAGGCCCCAGATTTTCCATCGGTCCGAAGTCACTGCCCACGACACGCGCCCGAAACAGGTCTTTGCCTCCATAACCACCTACGGCATCCGAGACAAAATACAGATACTTGCCATCCGGCGATATCGAGGGGTGACCGAGAGCTGTCACCGAATCTTTCACAATATTCGCCCTGGTTCCTTTTCCCCATTTGGCACTGCTGCGGGAAGATATATAGATTTCAGAAGTACGCGGTCCTTCCGGGTCCTGCGCGCAATAGGTATAATACATCGTATTCCCGTCTTTAGAGAAAGAAGGTGTTCCCTCGTCGAACTCGGTATTCACCTCGTCTTCCAGTTCGACCGGAGTCAACCAAGCCCCATTTTCATCCTGCTTCACCAAGAAAAAATCATTGTTCCGCTGACCAGTAATCGCGCTGTTTGTCTCTTCCTTATCTTTTCCGGCTCCCTTAGGCGTACGAGTGGAAGCAAAATATAACTGGTCATACTTTTCGCCATACAGCATCGGGCTGAATTCAGAACGGCGGGAGTTAAACTTATCCATCCGCTTCACCGTATAGCGGGTCGGTGACTGTTTCCATTTTACGGCCTCCTCGCAACCGGTCACACCATTAAAGGCCAGCACACTGCCCGGTTCCGCCAGCAGGTAATCGTTGTAATACTTGATTGCCTCCCCATAACGTCCGCTCTTCTGGTACATCTGTCCCAGACGAAGATTCACAATACTATCCGGATATTTATACCTGAGTGCATTCATATACGCGCTGGTCGCACGCGGCGTATTGTTGATCAAGCGGTTACATTCCGCCATCCTGAAAGCGATATATCCGCGCAGATCACGCTTGGCAGGAGGAGTCTTCGTATATACTTTCCGATAAATGGCTGCTGCTTCAAAATATTCGCCGATACGCTGCTTTTCTTCCGCATCGCTCAGTTTCGCTGATTTACAGGAATACAGGAAAGACGCAACCAGCAACAGGAACAAATATGGGGTAAATTGTTTCATTTGCTATAATCTGTGTTTAATATAAACAGGATTACGTACGATTTATTGTATGAGCATTATAACAACAACGAACTGTCCCCGTAACTCAAAAAACGGAAATCATGTCCTAAGGCATAATCATAAATAGTTTTCCAATCCCCTTTCACAAAAGCGGATATCAGCAACAACAACGTGCTTTTCGGCTGATGGAAATTGGTCACAATTCCACGCACGATCTTAAACTCATAGCCCGGAGCGATGATGATCCGGGTAGCCGTCACCAACTTGTCCGCCTGATGTCGGTCCAGATAATCCAAGATATTTTGCAAAGCTTCATCAGCCGTCAACCTGTTATTCGTTTCTTCGTAAGGCATCCACTGCTTAACGATCAATTCCTCAGCCGTAGCATCCGGATTCGAAGCCAATGTAACCCCCATATAGTAGAGACTTTCAAGCGTACGGACCGAAGTTGTACCAACAGCAATAACCTTACCGAGGTTATTTTTAATCCGTTCGATCGAACTCCGGCGTACGGAGATAAATTCCGTATGCATCTCATGCCCTTCGATTGTCTCGCTTTTCACAGGCTTGAATGTCCCGGCTCCGACATGGAGCGTCAATTCCTCCCGTCCGATCCCCCGTGCATCGATAGCGGCCAGAACTTCCGGCGTAAAATGCAAACCCGCTGTCGGGGCAGCCACCGAACCTTTAATCTTAGAGTAAACCGTCTGATAAGTCTGCAAATCACTTTTCTCGGTTTCGCGGTTCAAGTATGGAGGAATCGGCAATACACCCGCTGCATCCAACAGGTCGGCAAATGTGCAAGTCGGGTGATCCCATGTGAACTCAATGAGATGGCTATCCCCACAGGTCTGCAATTTTTCAGCTTTCAGTATGACAGTCTCACCGTCAAACTGCACCTCCTTCTTCAAAAGTCCTTCTTTCCATTTCTTCAAGTTACCGACCAGACAAGTCCAGCGGCAACGCTCGGTCTGCTGGAAGACCAAAGCATAATCATGCGGCTCTACCGGTTCCAGGCAGAAAATCTCAATCCTTGCACCTGTCTCTTTCTTAAACAGAAGACGCGCTTGGATCACACGTGTATTATTGAATACCATCAGAGAACCATCCGGCAAGTAATCCGTAATATGCTTGAATATACTTTCGCTGACTTTTCCTCCCTTATATAATAAAAGTTTCGATTCATCCCGTTTGGGTAACGGGAATTTGGCGATCCGCTCGTCAGGCAGCGGATAATCAAAATCTTCGATACGTATCTGTTGCGTCTGTATTATCATGACTTTTGCTATTACAAGCTCTTTTAATCGAACCAGACTACAAAAGTACAAATTTATAGGTAAAAAGCATCAGAAAACACAAACAAGAATCCGGCTTCTGAATTTATCAAAATGCAACTCCCCTCATATAATATCGGATTAACAGTGCATCTATTTGGAATCAGCATCACGAATAATATTCTTTAACACTTCTTCATATCATGTTTTATATTACAAAGATGACAAAACGATATGCTGGAATTTCCTACAAAAGACATAGTTGGCAAATCAACCGGCCAAAACCAGATTAATCGCTGAATTTTACTACTTTTGTGGCAAATAACAAAAGTAAATCGAATTATGAGTAACATAAAAGTAGGAGACAAAGTGCGCTTCCTGAACAGCACAGGTGGAGGTGTCGTTCGCAGTTTCAAAGGGAAAGACCAGGTTTTGGTGGAAGATGAAGACGGGTTCGAAGTGCCTGCGCTGATCCGCGAATGTGTAGTCGTAGGAGACAGCGAGATGCAGGTACACAGTTCCCGGCGTTCACCGCTACCTTCCATGTCACAGGTTCCAGCCCCACAACCAAAGAAACCGGAACCTCAACCCGAAGTCGAAAAGGTAACGGAAACCGTAGAGGGTGAACGGCTGAACATCTACTTGGCTTACCTCCCGATAGAGCCCGCCAAAGTGATGCAAGGAAGTGGCTATGAAACCTATTTCATCAATGACAGCAATTACTATCTGTTCTTCAATTATATGAACCGCCAGAACAATAGCTGGATCAGCCGCTATAATGGCATTGTGGAGCCGAATACACAGATCTTCCTGGAAGAATTTGGCAAAGAAGAACTGAACGACTTGGAACGTATCTGCGTACAGCTGATCGCTTTCAAAAAAGGCAAACCTTATTCATTAAAGAATGCCATTTCGGTAGAACTCCATCTCGATACGGTCAAATTCTATAAGCAACACTGCTTTATGGAAAACGACTTCTTCGATGAAGATGCAATGGTCTATCCTATCGTACGCCAAGATATCCCCGAGAAAGAGCTACTAATTTCTGCTGCCGAATTGCAAGAAGCCATGCAACAAAAAGTACGCGAAGACCGCCGTGCTCCCCAAACGATCATTAAGAAAAAAGCGACAGACAGCACTATCCTCGAAGTGGATCTGCATATCACTGAATTGTTGGACAACACCAACGGACTGAGTAATGCGGACA
>DXRF01000288.1:0-2590 GCA_019411205.1 Parabacteroides sp.
AAGCTCTTTACTGCAATTGAGATTGCCATTGAGATTGCTTGCGGATTTTAGGTAGTCTTAATAGAACTACGGTATTTTTACAAACCTATCGTGTATTGTAATTGAAAATTCATTAAAAACACATTACCAAACTCTTATTTCGGATATGTTTTAACAATACCATTCAGTTGGGCGTAAAATTAAACAAAAATATCCAAATAAAAAGAAGGGTTTCCAAAAAGTTTCAAAGGGAGAGACATTGGAAAGTTCTCAAACTGCTTATAATGTACTACTGTAGATATACTATTTGTTTGAAAAACTTCGTTTGAGGAGATGAAAAGTAAGACCTATATCCGCTTCTGTTAATATTCAAACCATATCATAAAATCCGAAAACAAATACCGTAGTTCTATTAAGACTGTAGTTCTTTTCTTTCCAACAAGAAGTTTCTCCGATTGATTTTTTATAAAGGGATGAAAAAGACTTTTCTATACTTCTTCCCTCACAAGTATTCTGATAAATCAGAATAACATCCAATCTCTATCTTACCGGACATTTTATCACTGATCAAACAATTGGGCTAACACTTCAATACTGCAAGTTCGCCCTTACAGACTCTCTCGCAAGGTAAATCAAGCTACATTTGCATGTATTCCCTACTCCATAAGTATATATTCCAGGTTTCATTAGCATGTATTCAAGTATACATAGGCACGTACGAACAGAAAGATAAGGACCTTTTACAACAAAAGTGCCGACTTTCTTGCATGAAGGTCGGCACTTTTATAAGATCAAATCCCCTATTTTATCTTTAAACATTATCGGAAACGTTCTATCTTTGTCTGTAAGCATTTGCCGGACGGATGGTTCCGGATAATCATTTTGCTTGCTATCCTCAACTATTCCTATCACGGCTGGCAGACATAAGCTTATTGAGATTCTTTCAACAGACAAAAAGATTCATATAGCTCCATTCCGCTAGCAGAACGGAAATCCTTATCTCTGCGAGAAGACGATAATCACAGCCATCCGATCCTTATCCCGGCTATAGGCAATAGAAATCGGGGGCAGTTTGACGTTTTGTCATTTTGACAAGGATCATTCCATCGGAACTTCCATCAAAAGCACGGTCGCATGTTTCAATACCTCTATGGCAATGCTGTCGGTGCCCCAGAAGCCGGCACCGTCACGTTTGGAAAGGACAGTGTTGGCTACCTCTACTTCGCCTTCGATCACGAACAGGTAAACGCCGTTCTCCTTGCCATGCAGTTTGTATTCCTTCACCAGTCCCGCATCCAACGTACCCATCGAGAACCAGGCATCCTGGTTGATGGAAGCCGGGGCGGAGCCGTCCGGCGCAATCATCACTCCCAACTCATTCTTCTTCAGAACGGGGCGGATATCATAGCTCTTATAATGAGGGGCTGTATTCTCCTCGCGCGGGAACACCCAGATCTGGAGGAAATCCAACTGCTCTTCACTGCTATCGTTGAACTCACTATGGAAAATCCCCGTACCTGCACTCATCACTTGGATATCGCCCGGAGTAATCACTTCGATGTTCCGGATACTGTCGCCATGACGCAAATACCCCTTCAACGGAATAGAGATTACTTCCATATTCTTGTGTGGATGTGTATCGAAGCCCTCTCCCGGAGCGACAGAGTCGTCATTCAGGACGCGAAGCCTGCCAAAATGTACTCGTTTCGGGTTGTAGTAATTGGCAAAACTAAAAGTATGATGAGTCTTCAACCATCCATGATTTGCATATCCTCGAGTATTGGCTTTATCCACTACTGTTTTCATAAATAATCCTCCTTTGTTTATTATGTCCATATAACACTCCCGGCTATGGAAAAGTTGCTTATACGGGCCTGCACCGATGTCCGGATATTCCGGACTTCCCATACACGAAAGAAAGAAAATAGGCAAAAACATCATTTTCTTGTGTTCCGGTAATACATGATATAAGAGAATTGAGTACTTTTGTACCCTAATAAAATCATCCAGTAAATATAAACACTATGGCAGTTTACTTAAACGATGTATCAAGAACATTCGGTGAATACTTGCTTATTCCCGGTTTAACCACCAAACAATGTGTGCCAACCAACGTTTCGCTGAAAACTCCGCTTGTGAAACACAAAGTGGGCGAAAAGCCTGCGATCGAACTAAACATTCCTTTCGTTTCAGCGATCATGCAATCCGTGTCCGGTCCCAAGTTGGCCATCGAACTGGCTCGCAACGGAGGACTGTCTTTCATCTTCGGTTCACAACCGATCGACAGCCAAGCCGAAATGGTTCGGAAAGTAAAGAAGTTCAAAGCCGGATTCGTAATCAGCGACTCCAATCTGACGCCCGAAAATACGCTGGCAGATGTAATCGCTCTGGTACAGCGCACCGAACACTCTACGATCGGTGTAACGGACGACGGTACTCCTAACGGTAAATTGCTGGGTATGGTGACCAGTCGCGACTATCGTGCCGAAAAGGATTCTCCCGACAAGAAGGTGAAAGAATTCATGACTCCGTTCTCCAAACTGATCGTCGGTGAACTGGGTATGACGTTGAGCGAAGCCAACCAGATCATCTGGGATCACAAACTAAACAC
>DXRF01000288.1:2600-3637 GCA_019411205.1 Parabacteroides sp.
ACACGTTGCCGATCATCGACAAGGAACAGAACTTGCAATATTTCGTCTTCCGCAAAGACTACGACAGCCACCGCGACAATCCGAAAGAGTTGTCCGGCAGCGATAAGAAATTGCTTGTAGGCGCAGGGATCAACACGCGCGATTATATGGAACGCGTTCCTGCTCTGGTTGAAGCGGGTGTCGATGTATTGTGTATCGACTCGTCCGACGGCTATTCCGAATGGCAGCAGGCAACACTGCAATGGATCAAGAAAACGTATGGTGACAAAGTGCTGGTCGGTGCCGGTAATGTTGTCGACAAGGAAGGTTTCGATTATCTGGTCGAAGCCGGAGCCGATTTCATCAAGGTGGGTATCGGTGGCGGTTCCATCTGTATCACCCGTGAACAGAAGGGTATCGGCCGCGGACAGGCTACCGCATTGATCGACGTGGCACAGGCACGCGACGAATATATGAAAAAGACAGGTATCTATGTGCCTATTTGCAGCGACGGCGGTCTGGTGCATGACTACCACATGGTTCTTGCTTTGGCAATGGGTGCAGACTTCCTGATGATGGGACGTTATTTCGCCCGTTTCGACGAATCTCCTACGAAGAAGATGAAGATCGGCAACAATTTCGTAAAAGAATATTGGGGCGAAGGTTCGAACCGCGCCAAGAACTGGCAGCGTTATGACATGGGCGGCAGTGAAGCCCTCAAGTTCGAAGAAGGCGTCGACAGCTATGTTCCCTATGCCGGTAAGATGAAAGACAACCTCAATCTCACACTGGGCAAAATAATCGCCACGATGTGCAGTTGCGGAGCTATCACCATCCCCGATCTGCAGAAAAACGCCAAAATCACATTGGTTTCCTCAACCAGTATCGTGGAAGGCGGAGCGCATGACGTGATCTTGAAGGAACAGAACTAAGAGACAGACTATTTATTCATAAAAAAGAGAGTATCCGTTTTTTTCCAGATACTCTCTTTTTATTTAGGCTTACTGACTAGTCCTGAAATAGCGTTACAGTTATTGGACAAAAATAAAACCTTTATC
>DXRF01000289.1 GCA_019411205.1 Parabacteroides sp.
CACGAATCCTTATTATGGTAGTTATGCGTCTTCAAACGGTATTTTGGGTAAAGCACACAGAAGAAGATATTCGACAAACTATCAGCAATTGTTGAACTATGTAAAATCAATCGGATTACATAATATCACAGCGATGATTGGTCATGAATATTATCGGACGCAGTACTATTATACTTATGGTAGCAAATCCAATATGTTCGACCCCAGCAACCATGAATTAGCAGGAGCTGTAACCGACGGTTCTTCCAATTCATATACAACAGACTATAATACAGAAGGTTATTTTACTCGTATACAGTATAATTTTGATGAAAAATATTATGCTTCTGCTTCTTACCGTCGAGATGCCTCTTCCCGCTTCCATCCGGACAACCGTTGGGGTAATTTCTGGTCAGCAGGTGCCGCTTGGCTGATTTCGAAAGAAAACTTTTTCCAGAACAACGATGCTTTGAAATTTATCGATATGTTAAAGATTAAGGCTTCTTATGGTTCACAAGGTAATGATAACATCGCCGATATCTATGAAACACCTCGTTATACGAATACGTATGACATTGTTAACTCGTCCGGACATCCTGCTTCAGTTCCCAAAGTATTAGGAAACAAAGATATTACTTGGGAAACAAATGGAAATTTCAATGCCGGTTTTGACTTTGAAATGTTTAAAAGCCGTTTTAGCGGTACATTCGAGTTCTTCAATCGCAAGACTTCCGATATGTTATTCTCATTCCCATTGCCTCCTTCTTACGGTTATACATCTTATTATGCCAATATCGGTGATATGCGTAACAGGGGTCTCGAATTGGATTTGAAAGGCGTTATT
This sequence comes from Parabacteroides sp., assembly GCA_019411205.1. Lineage (GTDB taxonomy): Bacteria > Bacteroidota > Bacteroidia > Bacteroidales > Tannerellaceae > Parabacteroides. Next base: position 824 of record DXRF01000289.1, read on the forward strand.
ATGCAAACAAAAGATTTCTATTGGGATATCAACGTCAATCTGACCCACTATAAAAACAAGGTAAGTTACTTGCCAGATGAACGTAAGACAATGACAACTCCTGAAGGTGTACAAGGTTACTCCAGCGGAAATCATTTCTTTGGTGAAGGTATTCCATTGTACACATTCTATATGCAGAAATATGCTGGTGTTAATGAACAAGGAGAAGCCCTTTATTTTAAAGATGTAAAAGATGATAAAGGTAATATTACACGCGAAAAGACAACAAACTATTCCGAAGCAACCCAGTATCTTTGTGGTTCTTCTCTGCCAGATGTATACGGTGGTTTTGGAACATCTTTAAGCTGGAAAGGATTTGACTTCTCGATTGATTTTGCATACCAGATTGGTGGAAAAGTATACGATGGGGATTATTCTTCTGCAATGAATTCTCCTACAGCCAGCAGTAAAGGACATGTAATCCACGCTGATATATTGAATGCTTGGACCCCGGAAAATACAGCGTCCAACATTCCACGTTTCCAATATGGAGATTCTTATACTGCAGCAACATCAGATCGTTTCTTAACAAGCGGTTCTTACTTAAGTTTACAGAACATCAACTTCGGCTATACTCTGCCAACTAAAGTTTGCCGCCCGTTAGGTATCCAAAAATTGAGACTTTATCTGGCTGCCGATAATGTTGCCTTGTGGACAAAACGTCAAGGATTGGATCCGAGACAAAGCATCAAAGGTGAAGGTACGGCTTCTTATTATGCACCGATTCGTACAGTATCAGGAGGTATAACACTTACATTTTAATTGAAAAAAGAATTAGAAGATGAAAAGTTTTAAGAATATTATATTAGGAATATCTTGTGCTTCGGCGATCGCCTTAACAGGATGTATAGATGAAACTTTGCCAACTCATCAAGCTACGGATGAGCAATTAAGTTCTTCTTCCAAAGCAACGGAGGCACTTCTTTGGGCTATGCCGGCATTTGCCAACAACTATAAAACTGTTTCGGGAGGTGATTATGATTATGGATACGCTTCGTTGATGCACATCCGTGACGTAATGACAGAAGAAATGGTTATTTTAGAAAGTAATTACGACCATTACAGTGCTTGGGAACATAACCAGTATATTGGTCCGAACTATCTTTCCACACAGTTTATCTGGACTTACTTCTGGAAATTCGTTCAAACAACCAATAATATGATTGGTGCTATCGATCCAGAAAGCGCAAATGAGACACAGTTGGGGTATTTAGGGGCTGCTTATGGATATCGTGCATTTATTTATCTGGATATGGCTCGTATGTACGAATTTCTCGAAAATGATGGAACTTCTTCAACCAATGCAAGTGGAAATAATGTTTTGAATCTTACAGTTCCTATTGTAACGGAAGATGTAACGGAAGAATCAGCTCGTAATAATCCTCGTGTAAAACGCCAGGAAATGTATGAATTCATCCTTGCCGACCTAAATAAGGCCGAAGAATATATCCCCAATTTCCATCGCTCGACTAAAACATTACCAGACCTGGCCGTTGTGTATGGATTGAAAGCGCGGTTATACATGTGGATGGAAGATTATGCTAATGCACAGATTTATGCCCGTAAGGCTATTGACGAAAGCGGGGCAATCCCGACTACACAGGAACAATGGTTAAATACCACTTCTGGATTCAATGACATCTCCGTTTCTTCTTGGATGTTCGGTTCTACCATGCAAAAGGAAGACGAGGTGGTAAAATCCGGTATCATCAATTGGACTTCTTGGATGTCGAATGAAACAACCTACGGATATGCAGCTGCCGGACCGATGCCTTTAGTAGATGTCAACTTCTATAACAAAATTGCAGATACGGATTTTAGAAAATTATCTTGGAAAGCTCCGGCAGGTAGTGCTTTGGCAGGTAAAAATACTTACGTCGATGAAGCTGCAGGAGCTGCTTTACCGGAATATGCCTCTTTGAAATTCCGCCCGGGTTCCGGAAATACGTCTGATTTCAATGTAGGATCAGCTTGTTCATATCCGATGATGCGTGTAGAGGAAATGTATTTTATCGAAGCAGAAGCAGCCGCTCAGCAAAATCCGGCACAGGGGGTTACTCTGTTGAATGATTTTATGAATAATTACAGAGATCCGCAGTACAAATGTACAAAGTCCAACAAAGACGATATTGTAAAAGAAATCGTATTTCAGAAACGTGTTGAATTCTGGGGTGAGGGACAGAGTTTCTTCGATATTAAACGTTTGAACATGCCTCAGACTCGCGGTTATGCAGGAACAATGCACCATACAATTAGCCGTTTCAATACGACAACACGTCCTGCTTATATGAACTTCTGTATCGTTAGAAGCGAAGGAAACAATAACACAGCTTTAGTCGGATTCGAAAATCCGGATCCGAGTGATGTATATTCTTCTTGGGCTGAATAATATTAAATGCATATCAATATGAAAAAGATAAATAAATACATTAGCATGGTTGCATTGGGTGCTTTAACTATGGTGTTCAATGCTTGTACAGACGAATGCGAAAGGGAAGCTTCTCCTGTTCAGACGGATGGGATTACTGCTTATATAGATTTCAATACGCCAACATCTCTCGAATTCCTACCCAATGACGAACAGGTTTTCGAAGTGAAAATCGGCCGTCAGTTGGCAACGGAAGCTGCAACAGTCCATATTGCGGCAGAAGGTGAACAGTTTAATGTCCCACAAACGGTTGAATTTGCCGCCGGTGAAACAGAGAAAACCGTAAAAATCACATTCGATATCGCAATCGGAACTTCAGCTTCTGTGAAAATAGGTATTGAGG
>DXRF01000029.1:0-5277 GCA_019411205.1 Parabacteroides sp.
GACGAAAAGTTAGGTAACATCCTGCGAGTAATCAATCTGCAAAATCCGGATATCCGATTGGAAACGACACCGGAGTTATGGAATCGGACGCTTACCGTCACCTTCTCCAACAATACTCCCGAAGCAATGGCTGAACTAATCTGCCTTGCCCTCAACCTAAAGAAAACGCAGCAAGACAACACGATCCTTTTATTCAATTGACAATTAAATATTATTTGTAATAGGATGAAGATAATGGTTCGGATTTTTCGCTTTCTTTTTCTGTACCTTTGGATGCTTTTGCTTCCGACAGGCCTGTTATGTGCAGAAGAAGGCAATGATGTTCTAGCCCGCATGATTCATTTATCCAAAGAAAAAAATACAGTCTACTGCCTGCTTGACAAAGTATCGGAACAAACCGGGTTTCTCTTTATCTATGACAGCAAACTGATCGATAATGAAAAAACGGTACGCATCCCGAAAGGCAACTACACCATCCGGCAGGCAATTTATCTGATCGCAGGGAACAACAAGCTAAACTTGCGTGTCATAGACGGTCACATTCTGATCTCTGAACCACAGCCTGTCAGGCAAGTTACCATTCCCGATACCATTCCTCCGAAAAAGACAGACAACCATTTTATTGTCCAAGGAATCCTACAAGATCGGCAGACGAAAGAACCGATCGAGGCGGGTACTATAGGAGTCATTACCACTTCAATCGGCAGCATCACCAATACAAACGGGGAGTTCCGGCTCACGCTGCCCGATTCGCTCCGCCGGTCCACACTCTACTTCTCCCACTTAGGTTACGAATCCCGCAAGATTGAAGCACCTCTCCTCACCGGACAACACACGGTGGTTGCGCTCGATGCCAAAGTGATCCCGATCCAAGAAGTCGTAGTGCGCATTGTCAATCCGCTCCGCCTGCTTCGCGACATGAAAGAAAACATCCGGAAAAACTATCCGCAATCTCCCGCTTATCTGACTACTTTCTACCGGGAAGGAATCGAACGGAAAAATAAATTCGTAGGATTGACAGAGGCCGTATTCAAAGTTTATAAATCAGCCTACAAATCTAATTCGACACCGGATCAGGTCAAACTGCTCAAAATGCGCCGGATCATCAGCCAACAGGAAAAAGATACGGTCATCGCCCGGATGAAGTCGGGAGTCAACGCCAGTCTAAGCCTGGACTTGATAAAAGAATTACCTGACTTTCTTCTGACGGATGAAAAGATAGAATCTTATATGTATACCTCTGCCGATATCGCTGTGATTGACGACCGGTTAGTCCATGTGATCTATTTCGAGCAAAAAGGTGACATCAATTCCGCCCTTTACCGAGGAGAACTCTATATCGACACAGAAAACAATGCATTGCTTCGTGCCCGATTCGAAATCAACCCGAAATATATCAAACAGGCTACCGGGATGCTGGTGGAGAAAAAGAGCCGTAACCTGAAGATCACTCCACAAAAAGTAATTTATACCGTAACGTACAAACCTTATAACGGCCGGCATTACATCAACCATGTCCGAGGTGACCTCTTTTTCAGAATAAAGAAAAAGAAACAACTGTTCGGAACTTTTCCGTTGCATACCTGGTTCGAGATGGTTACCTGCAAAATAGACACAGACCTAGTAAACCGCTTTACCCGTAACGAAGTGTTATCAACACGGACAATCTTTGCTGAAACCCGATTTGCTTACGATGAAAAGTTCTGGGGTAACTTCAACGTGATCCCACCGGAAGAAAAGCTCAATGAAGCGATCGGGAAAATATCGTCAAAAATAGAAGAGACAGAAGAGTAACCTCCTAAAATCATAAAGAGGACCTTTTCTCAAAGGTCCTCTTTATGATTTTAGGAGGTATTAGTCTTTAAGGCAAAAAGATTGTTTAGGTTATCTGCTTGCAAATATGAGGCATTTTAAATTACTGAACAAATAAAAAAAGATATTATAAAACACATTTTTAAGATTATCGAAACTTATTTGCAGCTTCTTCTATTTTTTAACAATCTAGAAATACTGTCGAAACATCGGCTCAGAGACATATAAACCACCTCATATCTTTGATTATGAAGCAAATTAATGCATAATATTTTTATTCTGCAACAAAAAAGTTCATTTTTACGATAGACCCTCCTCGGATCATTATTTTAAATACATACAAACAGCTACAGATATTTTTAATATTTCAATTCATCAAGTACTGCTTCGGAACTCGATTTTTTCAGTAAATTTGCACCCCGTACCGAGGTGACATTAGGTGCAGACATAACATTCTAAAATAGTTTTATCGTATGTATACTGTTATCAAACGTATGGAGATTTCGGCAGCCCATAGTCTGTCGCTTTCCTATTCGAGCAAATGCGAATATCTGCATGGTCACAACTGGATTATCACTGTGTATTGCCGTTCCAAAGAATTAAACACAGACGGCATGGTGATTGATTTCACCCATATCAAACAAGTTGTGAAAGATCAGCTCGATCACCGGAACCTCAACGAGGTGCTCCCATTTAATCCGACAGCCGAAAATATCGCCCGGTGGATATGTGATCAACTCCCTACCTGCTACAAAGTAGAAGTTCAAGAATCAGAAGGAAACACAGCAATCTATGAGAAAGATTAATGAGATATTCTACAGCCTTCAAGGAGAAGGCTTCCATACGGGCACACCCGCCATTTTCGTCCGCTTTTCCGGATGCAACTTAAAATGCAGTTTTTGCGATACCCGGCACGAAGAAGGGACTTTGATGTCTGATGAAGAGATTTTACAGGCTATTTCAGCCTTTCCTTCAAATGTTGTTATCCTGACAGGAGGCGAGCCTTCACTCTGGATCGACCAGACTTTTATCGATCTGCTACACCGGGCAGGGAAATATATTTGCATCGAGACTAACGGGACAAATCCGTTACCGGAAGGTATCGACTGGATAACCTGTTCCCCAAAAGGCGCTCCTTTGCGGCTGACACACATGGATGAGGTCAAAGTGGTCTATACGGGACAAGACCTAACGGAGTATGCCGGATTGAAAGCGACCTGGCATTTCCTCCAACCCTGCTCCTGCCGGAATACAAAAGAGGTGGTAGAGTATATCCTCCACCACCCCCAATGGCGTCTCAGCTTGCAAACCCACAAGCTGATCAATATTAATTGACAATTATTGGGTCGCGAAGCCACTTGTCAATTATATCGGGCTTCCATCCCACGAACCTCATCATCCACCCGGCCATTATCATAGGCCAGCTGCCCATTGATGAACGTTTTCCAGACAGCATGATGGAATGTATAGTTTTCGAAGGGAGACCAGCCGCATTTATACAGTATATTTTCTTTTGCCACTGTCCAAGTTTCTTTCGGATCGATCAGGACAAGGTCGGCATAATAACCCGGACGAATATAACCGCGGCGATCTATGCGGAAAAGTTCCGCCGGCATGTGCGCCATCTTTTCCACCACCTTCTCGTAAGTGAAACGGCCTTCCATCGCCAGCTCCAGCATGACAATAAGCGAGTGCTGGATCAGCGGTCCTCCGGAAGCGGCTTTCAGGCAGCTTCCCTCCTTCTCGGAAAGGAGATGCGGAGCATGGTCAGTCGCCACGATATCGATCGTATTGTTGCTGACAGCTTCGCGCAGCGCCGTACGGTCTGCCAGTGTCTTGATCGACGGGTTCCATTTGATACGATTTCCAAACTGTTCATAATCACCATCATGAAACCAAAGATGATGCACACATACTTCACCTGTGATCTTCTTTTCACTGAGTGGAAGTTTGTTACTCAACAAAGAAAGCTCTTTTGCCGTTGAAAGATGCAGAATATGCAGACGGGAATCAAGACGGGTTGCCAGTTCGACCGCTTCGGACGAGGAGGCATAGCAGGCTTCTTCGCTACGGATCTTGCTATGGAAGGAGATATCCAGGTCTTCACCGTACAAACCTGTATAATGGGCGATGTTCCGTTTGATGACTTCTTCCTTTTCGGCATGGATCGCGATAAGCATTCCAGTTTCGCCAAAAAGACGTTCCAGGCTATCTTTCTTATCGACCAGCATATTACCGGTGGAGGAACCGAGGAAGAGTTTCAGCCCCGGTACACGGCTACGGTCCAGTTTACGAATCTCATCCATATTGTCGTTCGTCCCACCGAAGAAAAAAGAATAGTTGGCGACCGACGTTTCAGCTCCCCGTTGCAATTTCCATTCCAGATCGGCAATGGTCGTCGTTTGGGGCTTCGTATTCGGCATATCCATGAAAGTAGTCACTCCGCCAGCTACAGCGGCACGGCTTTCACTGGCGATATCTCCTTTATGTGTCAATCCCGGTTCACGGAAATGCACCTGGTCATCGATAGCGCCCGGAAGCAAGTACTTGCCTATAGCATCTATCACGGTCACATCACCGACCTCTGCCGGAATTGTCCCTTCATATACTGCGACAATCTTATCACCCTCGATCAGTACCGAACCAGTGAAGGTCCGACCTTCGTTGATGACTGTAGCGTTTTTTATCAGTGTTCTATTCATATCTCTTTTATTTTAATCATGACAAAAATACGAAATTCCCTGTTTTAATCCTCCCGAAAAAGACAGGATATGAAAGTCTTATTCGGCAGAAATGCTTTTCCCCGGTTCATGACAGGGTGGGAAGACGATCCTTACATCTTTCCCGTTCATTCTAAGCGACAGGAAATGTTGCTTGTGTGTCGGATCGACAGCCTTGATCAGCCAATTTCCGTCATGTGGACGGAACATATAAATACCCGGAGTCAGGAAATCGACCTGCAAGTCTTTTTGCAGGCTCAGTACCTGCGGTTCATAAGCCGTCACATAAAAACAGTTACCGGCAGCAACAGCCTGGACCGATTTATCATTCCGGATCACCCGGATATCCTGCACTGTAAAAGCTGCTGTTTTTTCGGCAGTAGAAGCAGGAAGGATCAGATATTGGTAATCGGCGTTATCCTCCTTTCCATGATCGATATAGAGGCCGACAATCTCGCCTTCCACCGTTTTAGGAGCATACGATCCCATAAAATCACACCAGCGTCCGGATCGCTTTTCCGAAAAGACCACACATGCGGAGGATTGCAACAGGATATACCCTGTATTATCATGGAAGAAACGTTGTTCCTCCGGAGAAGAAACATACTTTCCACGAACCACTTCCCAACTGTTGGCTGCATAACGGAGCAAATCGCCATGTTTCACCCGCTGGTCGATGGATGTGGTAACCGCCAAAATGCTGTCCGAACGAATCCCGGCACCTAAACAAAGGACATAATCGCTG
>DXRF01000029.1:5287-18345 GCA_019411205.1 Parabacteroides sp.
AACCATTGCCGTCATTCCGGTTTCACCATCCGTCACGCCTCCGACAAAAGCAGTCTTATTCCTCACATGCGTCCCATAATTGAAAAAGGCAGGAACGGGAGCCTCGCTCTCATAAGCGGTAATACCCGGAATCTTCCGCCAGTCCCAAAAAGGGAAAATATTCAGATACTCGTCGCCACGACAGTACGTATAAAGAGCACCGTCGCCCATATAAAAACCCTTTAGATTATCCTCGTTCACCAACTCCGTACCGATCACCCGTTCGGAGGCCATCTTGACCGAAGCCATCCAAGCGGAGGAACGGTGAACGGTCTGATCGGAATCCCAAAAATGTTTATGCCCGGTAAAAGCGCTTCCTTTTCTTCCGGGCGCATAGTTATCTTGCAGGAACTCATTCATCTGCCGGATATCTTCAGCGGAACTACCACGCATCAAGGCATTCGTGGCAAAAGCCAGACTGAAGGCCTTATGTATCTGCCCGCTATGAAACAATTGCCGGTCCAATGCATTGACATCCATATACCCTTTCCAGACAATCCAGCGATAACCGTTCAGGAGAAAAGAGTTCAAAATTCCCTGTTGCTCCTTGTTCAAAGCAAAAATGGTTCCCGCAAACAGACCGGAATAGGAACTCATCTCCGTTAGGAAAGCCAACCCGTAGTTGCCGAATTGTTGCTGCGGTCCGTGCTGATGAAAACTCCAGTCGCTTTTGATTCCTTCTTGCATACCGGTCGTAATCTCGGAAACAATAGTATCACGGGCAGCCTTTACCAATTCGAAGTCGTCCTGCAATAACCCACGCATCAACACGTTCCCAGCAAGCCAAACTTTATTCTGCCCTGTCATGCCGAACTTGGCATTTTCCATCACTTCGACGGCAGCCTCCTTTTCCTCCGAATTCAAATGTTTTTTCATCAGGAGAAAAGCCGGTCCCAATGTCTTGGGTATACCGATCTGGTTATACCACCAGTTCTTACAGACCGGCTTCTCTCGAAACCAGTAACCCAATGCTTGGCGAATGACCGATTCGAGTTTCGGCCCCCAATGACAATCGCCCTCTTCGGCCTTGTACAGCTTGGTAAGTTCCAAGACCCGGTCGGCATGTTCCTTGACAGACCACCCTGATCGTTTTTGGTCGTTATAGTTAATATCCAGCCAAGAACCATCTTCCCGGATCGTTTCCATATATCCCGCTATCTTCTCCACGTTGAAAGGATAACGCTGGTGAAGTTCCACAACGACCTGATCAGATATTTCTGTTTCAGGCTGTATGCCGGACAAGAGTTTCACCAATGAGGCCGTCCGGTCATCATTCGATATAAAAGACTGGATATAATTTTGTTGAAGCCGTTCCAATTCCTGCTGAGGCGTCTGTGCAAACAATGGAACCGCCACAAAAGAGAGTAGAAGAAAAGAGACTTTATTTCGTAAATTCATGGTATATGATTATAGATTATTCATACAATTAATCCGCAGCCCAGTTTAAGCTCCTACCAACCGCTTTATGCCATTCGGCAAGCAAGGCATCAGCCGTTTCCTCATGCATTTCGGCACTAAAAATATTATCCAAGGACCACTGTTCTTTCAGTTCGTCCACATCTTTCCAGTAACCGACTGCCAGTCCTGCCAGATAGGCGGCTCCCAAAGCTGTTGTTTCGAGAACACGAGGACGGACTACCGGACAACGGCAGATATCCGCCTGGAATTGCATCAGGAAGTTATTGGCAATTGCTCCACCATCCACGCGGATCTCTTTCGGCTTGGCATGTATATCGTTTTCCATTGCCATCAGGACATCGTAGACCTGATAGCAAATACCTTCCAAAGCGGCACGGGTCAGATGGGCTGCACTTGTTCCGCGCGTGATTCCGATAATGGCACCACGAGCATACTGATCCCAATAAGGAGCTCCCAACCCGGTCAGTGCCGGAACAAAATAGACACCTCCGTTATCCGGCACAGAATTAGCCAACTGCTCCGTGATAGCGGCACTCTGTATCAATCCTAACTCGTCACGCAACCATTGAACGACCGCACCACCGACAAAAACACTTCCTTCCAGCGCATACGTCACTTTCCCATCCAATTTCCAGGCAATAGTCGTCAACAGATTATTTCGAGATAAAACAGGCTTACTTCCGGTATTCAGGATCATAAAGCATCCTGTCCCATAGGTCGTTTTAATCATACCGATATCCGTACACAGTTGTCCGAACAGGGCAGCCTGCTGGTCACCAGCCATCCCCGAAATCGGGATACCGGTCTTAAATATAGGGGTTGAAGTCTCGCAATACACCTCGCTACTACTTTTCACTTCCGGCATCATGGATGCCGGGATTTTGAAAAGGTCAAGCAGTTCTCTATCCCATTCCTGTGTATGAATATTAAACAGCATCGTACGGGAAGCATTCGTGATATCCGTAATGAATTCGGTTCCGCGGGTCAGTTTCCAAACCAGCCAGGAATCAACCGTCCCGAAACAAAGCTCCCCACGTTCGGCACGCTCACGGACTCCTTTCACATGATCCAGAATCCAACGTATCTTCGTGGCGGAAAAATAAGCATCAATCACCAATCCGGTCTTTTGCTGGATCAAAGAGGCATACCCATTTGCTTTCAATTCTTCGCAATAGTCAGCTGTACGTCTGTCCTGCCAGACAATGGCGTTATAGACAGGAAAGCCGGTCTCCCGGTCCCATATTATCGTCGTTTCACGCTGATTGGCAATACCGATACAGGCAATATGCGTATCTGTCACATCCGCTTTATCCATAACCTCCTTGATGGCAGACGATTGTGTGTACCAGATCTCGTTCGGATCATGTTCTACCCAACCAGGCTTAGGAAAATATTGCTGAAATGTTTTCTGCGCCAGCGTGATGATATTGCCCTGATGGTTAAAAAGAATGGCTCTCGAAGAGGTCGTACCCTGATCGATGGCCAATACATATTTATTTCTGAAATTCATATCCTTCATTTCGAAAGTTAACACTTACAAATCTAACAAATAAATTCCGATTATGGTTCCACCGTCATGAAAAAGAAACCCACGAGTATAATAAAGAAATGCATGGCCATGAAATGAAAATTCCATAACCATGCATTTTTATTGCGCTTAAAAGCAAGCCTGTTTCTTATTCAAACATCTTATCAATGCCACCCACGTCTGTCGGTGTCTGCTTCCGTTCCTCTTCGGTGGCCATCTTACACGGATTCTGGTATTGTTCAGGGATATCGAAATCTTCTTCCTGCGAATAGCCTAACGTTTTGTCGGCATAGACTTTCTGCATGTAAAGTCCATAGATCGGCAGAGCCATACTAGCCCCCTGCCCTTCCGACATCCGGTCGAAATGGATGGAACGATCTTCACCACCAACCCAGACACCAGAAACCAAACTCGGCGTAAAGCCCATAAACCAACCGTCGGAGTTATTCTGCGTCGTACCGGTCTTTCCTCCCATCGGCGCTTTGATGCCATAACGGGCACGAATACGACCGCCTGTACCACCGTCTATCACATTTTTCAACATGTGGAGCATCTTATAAGAAGCATCTTCCGTCAATACTTCACTCATCTGCGAATTGAAATTCGCAATCGTATTACCGTAAGAATCCTCTATGCGGGTCACATATAAAGGTTCGACCCGTATGCCTTTGTTGGCAAAAGTCGTATAACCGCTTACCATCTCGCCTACCGAGACATCTGGAGTCCCTAAACAAATCGAAACTACTGGATCCATTTCATTCTTTAATCCAAACGAATGCAGCAGACGAACAAACGTATAGGGAGACAATTGACTCATCAACCAAGCCGTCACCCAGTTGTCGGAATTCTGCAATCCCCACTGTACAGAAACCATCTCACCGATCCGTTTCTTATTCGAGTTACGGGGTTCCCAGAGCCGTCCGTTCTCATCGGTCAGGCGTTGTTGCACGTGCAGCATCTCGTCACACGGACTGATACCTTCGATCATTGCAAGGGAATAAAGGTAAGGTTTAATAGTGGAACCTATCTGGCGACGCCCCCCATTCACCATATCATACTGGAAATCATTATAATCAATACCTCCTACATAGGCTTTCACATGACCGGTGCGCGGGTCCATCGACATGAAGCCGGTACGCAGGAAACTCTTATGATAGCGGATCGAATCCAGCGGAGACATTGTCGTGTCTATAGCACCTCCCCAACTGAACACACGCATCTCGACCGGTTCATTGAAGGCAGCCTTTATCTCTTTCTCACTCGCTCCCGCCTTCTTCATAGCACGGTAACGATCTGTCTGGTGCATAGCATGCATAAAGATCGTATCAACCTCGCCTTGACGTAAGTCACGGGAGAACGGAGCATAACTTTTACCTCTCTTCTCTTTAAAAAATGCAGGTTGAAGATAACCTCCGATATGCTCACGGACAGCATCCTCAGCATATTTCTGCATACGGGAATCAATAGTCGTATATATTTTTAAACCATCCGTATACAAATTATAGAATTCGCCATCGGCCTTTTTGTTCTTGTTACACCAACCGTATGCAGGATTCGTTTCCCAAGCGACCGAGTCTTCCTTAAACTGCTGCATCTGCCATCCCCGATAATTCTTGCGTTCGGGTTTCTTCGCCGTCAATGTCAAGCGCAAATACTCACGGAAATAAGGCGCCAGGCCATCTTTATGGTCCATACGGCTGAAATGTATGGTAAGAGGCAATTTTTTCAGGGAATCACATTCGGCCTGCGTAATGTAGCCGGCTTTCAACATCTGCTCCAGAACCGTATTCCGGCGTCCGCGCGTCCGGTCGTTATGCCGCACAGGATTGAAATAGGAGGGATTCTTACACATTCCGACCAACGTAGCGGCTTCCTCTATCTTCAATGTCTTGGGCGTTTTTCCGAAATAAACACGGGCTGCCGATTGAATGCCGACAGCATTATAGAGGAAATCGAACTTGTTCAGATACATATTAATGATCTCTTCCTTCGTATAGAAACGTTCCAACTGAACAGCAATCACCCATTCGATCGGCTTCTGGAACAGACGCTCCATCACATTGTCCGCACTCGGCGAGAAAAGCTGTTTGGCCAACTGCTGCGTAATGGTACTACCGCCACCGCCGCTTTTCTGCATCAGGATTCCACGTTTCACGACCGCACGGAACAAACCTTGCGCATCGATACCGCTATGTTCTGCAAAACGGACATCCTCGGTCGCGATCAAGGCTTTCACCAAATCAGGCGAGAGGTCGTTATAGTTGACAAAAATACGATTATCCTGACTGTGAGCATAAGTCGCAAGCGTCTTCCCATCGGCAGACACGACCTGTGAAGCATATTTATCAATCGGATTTTCAAGCTGTTCGACCGGTGGCATATAGCCTATCGAGCCTTTGGCTATTGCTGAAAACAATAAAACGACAGCACCTACTGCCATGGCAAACAGCAGCCAGAACGAAATTATAATACCTTTTGTTACCTTTGAAGCCACTTTTCTCTATCTTTCTTGTTTTGGGTACAAAGGTAATAATTTATAAGACACACCTTCACCACAGCATCAAGCAATTTATGTTAAACCAAATACTTCGCCAATAAATAGCCACCACCTAACAACCAGATATACAATACTGCCGCCAAAATGAAAGGTTTCGCTCCGGCTTTCTTAAACTTCTCGATGCTGGTTTCCGTACCCAATGCCGTCATGGCCATCGTCAACATAAATGTATCTATATTATTGATCCCGTCCACAACTGTATGAGGCAACAGATCAAAAGAATTAAAACCGATCACAGCCAGAAAACCGAAAGCAAACCAAGGGATCGTGATCTTGCCCCGTTTTGCGGGAGCGGCAGCCGTTCCTTTTACGCCACCGGATACGGTTTTCACGGCAGTACGCGCCAAAGCAAAACTCATCATCACCAAGACGGGAGCCAACATCATAACGCGAATCATTTTCACGATAATGGCCGTATCCGAAATTTCCTTTCCCATAGCATTACCCGCTCCTACGACATGTGCCACCTCGTGCAAAGTCGATCCGGTATAAAGCCCCATTTGTTCAGGCGTCAAATCCAACATACCGGCACGATATATGGCTGGATAGATAAACATTGACAAAGTTCCGAAAATAACAACCGTCGAAACAGCCACCGCTGTTTTATGCGGTTCACTTTTCACGACCGGTTCGGCTCCCAGTACGGCGGCAGCTCCACAGATTGCGCTACCGGTCGATGTCAACAAAGCGAGATCTCTATCCATCTTCAGCAAACGCCCGACAAACAGGCCAATAAAGATGGTTGCCGCTACTATAATCACATCGATCAGTATGGCCGGAAGCCCGATCTCGACCACACTTTGAAATGTCAGCCTGAAACCATACAACACGATACCGGCACGCAGCACCTGCTTCGTACAAAACAAAATACCAGGTACCCATGTATCAGGTAAATGGTTACGCAAACTGTTCGCATATACCATCCCTAACAGGATACCGACAATCAGAGGGCTGAAGGATAGATTTTTGACAAAAGGAAAGTCTGCAATATAGAAAGCAGAACAAGAGAAAAGGGCGATCAACAGAATGCCATGAAGTATATTACTCCTTTTTTCGCTAAACATATTCAAACAAGTTTAAAATCCACTACTTTTTAAAACCGCAACAAAAGTAAGGCTTTTTTCCTCTATTCTTTCCTAATATCTTTTTATAGGGTATAACATCAGGTTATCGCCAATTTTGGCAAGCATATCGGATAAAACTCTCTTCTACTCCCCCGTTCTGTCCTTGCGGCTCGGCAAAGGTAAACATCCGTTCGGCATGGAATCCGTCCACTTCAATCACCTTCAGTCTGCCGGACATCAGTTCGCGGGTTACAGCACGAATAGAAACAATTCCCAACGCCTCGGAGTTTTCCAAAAACAGCTTTATACTTTCCGTACTCCCCATTTGCAACAATACATTCAGTTGCGAAAGTTTTATCTGATGTTCCGCCAAAGCAGCTTCCACCACATCGAGCGTACCCGAACCGTTTTCTCTCAAGACAAGAGGCAACGTGCGAAGCTGTTCGAGCGAAATCTCGTCATAGGCTGCCAGCGAACAGCCTGTATGCGTCACGACGACCAGTTCGTCTTTCATAAAAGGCGTATAGTGAAGTGTGCTCTGGTGCACCGTCCCTTCGACCAAGCCGAGAGTGATCTTTCCTTCTCGCAACGCCTGTTCGACATCGCGACTGTTCCCGTTCAACAAAGAGACTTTTATCTCCGGAAATTTCTTGATAAAAGAGGCGAGAACAGGCGGCAGCACATATTGGGATATCGTCGTACTTGCTCCTAACCGCAGCTCTCCTGCAAAATTATCTGTTAATAGGTTCATCTCGAAATCCATCTGCCGGTACGCTGCCAACAACAGTTTCGTATGCGACAGCAACAATTCGCCGGCATGAGTCAACCCGATACGGCTTCCCACACGGTCGAACAGCGGTGTTTTATATTGCACCTCCAATTCATGAATATGCTTACTGATAGCCGGCTGGCTGATAAACAGTTCTTTCGATGCTTTCGTAAAGCTCAAATTCGTGGCTACGCTATGAAATACTTTCAGACGGAAATCCATAAATATATTATTTTTTACTTTACCAAACTCATTAACGTTTTATACCTGTCAAATTTACCATAACTCAACCTCGGAGAAACTCTGATTTAGGAAACAATTTGCTTTTAAGGCATCTACTATACGCTCATTTATGCCATTTATTAGTTTTGGGTAACTCCATACAACTCAATCAGACAAATGTTTCATGACAATTGCAAAGATAATCAAAATGTCACTACCACCCTATGTTTTTGGAATTTCACAGGAATGAATCTTATAATATCCCCAGCTTTTTCATACTTTTGTGTAATATTAATTTTTGACAGAAGCATACATAAAATAGAGATGAAAAGGAAAAAGAAAATACTAACGATCATCGTCTTGGCTGTTACCACCTTGATATTCATACTCCCGGCTATCGGGTTCAGCATTCTGAACTGGGGAGTATTGCCACCGGAGAAACTGACGCCACTGGTTATCGAACAGGCAAATAAGTTCATCGATGCACATTTGAATTGCGAACGGGTGGAACTGACCTATTTCGAAACCTATCCTTATTTAGGCGTGAAGTTGACGAACGGTCATCTGATTTCACATGCAGCCGAAGATTCGACCGCCCATGAAGAAGAACTAACGATTCCTTCCGATTCGCTGCTTGCTTTCAGTCGGGCAACTTTGTCTCTACAACCGCTCGATTACCTTTTCGGCGGTAAGGTCACCATCAAGGACTTTTCCATCGAGAACCCGCGTTTCTATGGATTCATCAATAAAAACGGACATGCAAACTGGGATATCTACGAGAGCGAGACGGATTCAACGGAGGACAATGCAGGCAAGTCCTCCCTGCCTCCTATCGACTTGCAAAAGGTACGCATCTACGGAGGACATTTCACGTATGACGACCGCCAGGCGGACCTTTTCACCGAAATTCAAGGCTTCTTCGTACGCCTCGACGGTTCATTGGCGGGAGGAGCCAATACACTCGATTTTGAAACGGGCTGTTCATCCCTTTTATTCAGCAACCCGACTTATACATTGAAAAACGACTTGTCGCTTCGTCTCAAAAGCAGGTTAGTACTTGCCGAACACTATAATTCGATTACCTTGAAAGATGCGGAATTGATGGTAAACAATCTGCCTTTCACTGCCGATGGTGCCATACGCCACTTTCCGGAAGACCGGCGCACCCGTATCGATATGGATATGGGATTGAAAATCTCGGACATGAACGATCTGCTGAAATTCATACCCGATGCGTATTTCCTGAATCGTGACAAGACACTGGCGGAAGGTTCGATCTTTATGGAAGGAAGTATTCACGGCTTCTTAGGGGACAGTATCGTGCCTAACGTAAACCTATGTTGCAAAATAGAAAACGGTTCCTATCATATCAAGGATATCAAACATGGTATCGACACGCTGGAAATGGACCTGGATGTCCACCTGAACGGACCATTCCCGGATTCTTCCTTCGTCTCGCTCGAACAACTCACGATGAAAGGACTTAACACTTCATTGGATCTGCAAGCCAAAGTAACCAATCTATTCAAGAATCCGGCCGTCCAAGCCGAAATGAAAGGGAAGGTGGACTTCACCCGGTTGGGGCAGGAATTCCTTAACCCGGACACGCTGTTGGTGGAAGGTGTGATGGATGCTGACCTGTCAACCACCTTTACTGTGAATGACCTTGTTGAAAGTCGGTTCGGGAAGATACACAGTTCGGGAAAACTCAATATTGACAAACTGAAAGCGTTCAGCCAACCGCTCGGCATGGATATTTTCATTTCCGGCGCCTATCTGGCAATCGACACGACACATCAGAAAAGTCTCTACATCGAATCACAAAACCTGATGCGAATGACAATGGGAATAGACAGCCTGAACATCAAATATAAAGATGAAATCAGCACGAACATAAGCAAATTGGAAATGCTTGCTCAAACATCGCCTGTTATCGACACAACCGCCGTCATACCGATGACCGGACGATTGGCTTTCGACCATCTGAGAACCCGCACAGCCGATTCCGTCTGGATCGTGGCCGGACGTTCCGAACTGAAAGGCGGTATCAAACCGTCCGCTTCCGACAAACTAACCCCGACAGCCGCCGCCGTTATTTCGATCGACACGCTGAAATACATCAGTGTGCCTTTACAGACAGGACTCTCCCTCACGGAAAGTTCGTTTACGATCGAAGCCCTTCCCTACCGGGATGCACGCCGCCAGCAGATGGCAAACCGGAAGCGGCACACACTGACCGACGAGCAACGTGCACGTCAGGCAGAAAGGAGAAAGAATATGGCCGGGAAAACCGCTGTCGGCGACAATTCCGAAACAGAGGGCCAATTCCTCCGCAAATGGGAAGCACGGGGCAGTATCTCTTTCAAACAAATGCGCGGGTTCAGCCGTATGTTCCCGCTCCCGATATGGATGGAGCCGACGACAATGAAATTCAACACAAACAACATCACACTGACAGACGCTCGCCTGCATCTCGGCAAAAGCAATTTCACCCTTAACGGCGAAATCAGCCAGATCCGGAAGGCGATGCTCCGCGGAGGAAAGTTGAAAGGGGATTTCAATCTAAATTCAGACTATATCGATTGCGACCAGTTGATGCAGGCAGTCAACAACGGTATGCAATATGGGGAGAATTCGAACCTGCTGATGCTCAGCGATGAAAATATTGCACAACTCAATGCCGAATCACTGCAGGACAGTATCACACAAACAGAGATCGACACAACCAGCCAATTATTCGTTCTTCCGGCCTTTCTCGACATGGCTCTCCATACGAATGCGAAACGTATCGATTTCAAGGATCTGGAATTAGAGGACGTGGTTGGCGAGATTGTCCTGCGCGATCAAAGTATCAACCTAAGCAAGCTCAATATACAATCCAATATAGGGAATGGGAACCTGACAATGGTCTACCGTGCCAAGAACGAACAAGAAGCAACCGCCGGTTTAGATCTTGATATGGAAGATGTAAAGGTAGAGAAATTGATCGCCCTCTTTCCTTCCATCGATACATTGATCCCGATGCTCCGTTCGTTCGAAGGAGTCTTGGATTGTCAGGTCACAGCTACTTGCAAGATGGATTCGACCATGTCTCTCATTATGCCATCCATTAACTCATCTTGCTATCTGCACGGGGACAATATGGTTCTGCTCGATGGAGAAACATTTACCGAGATATCGAAGACTCTGATGTTCAAAAACAAAAAACGGAATATGATAGACAGCATTTCAGTGGACCTTGCCATCAACAACAATAAGATCGAAGTCTTCCCATTCCTGGTGGAGATGGATCGCTACAAAGTGGCTGTCGGTGGAACGCACAATCTGGATATGACGTTCAATTACCATCTATCAGTCCTCAAATCGCCCGTTCCTTTCAAGCTGGGAATCGACATCACCGGTAATCTGGATGATTTCAAGTATAAGATCACGAAATGTAAATATAAGGATATATTCAAACCAGCCAAACAGACGGAATTGGATAGCACACGCAAGAATATCCGGAAAGATATCCGCGACGCAGTACGCAAACAGCTCGAGGAAGCAGCGCCGGAATTAGGGAAAGACTTAGCTTTGGTAAAGACAGCAGATGTATGGAAACCTTAACGGTTCCCATACATCTGCTCGTAATATTTCATATAATCTCCCCCTGTGATATCCTCCACCCACTTTTGGTTGTCCAGATACCAACGGATCGTTTTGACAATACCGGTTTCGAAAGAAGTTTCGGGAGTCCAACCCAATTCGTTTGTGATCTTTGTCGGATCGATGGCATAGCGCTGGTCATGGCCCAAACGGTCTTTTACAAAAGTAATCAGGCTGTCGTTGATCCAGTCGATGGAAATCTGACCATCCGCACCAATCTCTTTTTTCTTCAAAATCCGGCGGTATTCGGGTTGTTCCGTCATCAATCGGTGAATGGTGCTGATCGTCAACTTCACGATCTCAATATTCTGCTTCTCGTTATGGCCTCCTACGTTATAGACCTCCCCAGCCCGTCCCTTATGGATCACCAAGTCGATAGCCTTGCAGTGGTCTTCCACATACAGCCAATCACGTACATTTGTTCCGTCACCATAAACAGGAAGCGATTTACCTTCGAGAATATTTTTAATAATCAGAGGTATCAATTTTTCAGGGAAATGATACGGACCGTAGTTGTTGGAACAGCGGGTGATACTGACCGGCATCTTATAAGTTTCAGAGTAGGCTTGTACAAACAGATCGGCACTCGTCTTGGACGCACTGTACGGACTGCGTGGATCCAGCGGAGTCGTTTCATGGAAGTAACCTTCAGCACCCAGACTGCCATACACTTCATCGGTTGATACCTGATGGAAACGGACACCCTCGCGCCATTCGGGATAGCCGGTAGCCGCTTTGCCCGTCACCCATGCTTTACGGGCGGAATCGAGCAGATTCTGCGTACCTAATATATTCGTGACTAGGAAAAGCTGCGGATTCTCGATACTGCGGTCCACATGGCTTTCCGCTGCAAAATTAACGACATAATCGAACTGGTATTTGGCAAAAAGTCCGTCTATCAACGCACGGTCGCAGATATCACCTTTTACAAACTCGCAACGCTCTCCGTCAATGTCTTCGGCAATCGTTCCAAGATTACCTGCGTAGGTCAGCAGGTCCAGAACTACGATCTTTATTTCAGGATATTTCGCCAACATATATTTAATGAAGTTCGCGCCAATAAAACCAGCAGCTCCGGTAACCAAATAAGTCTTCATGTTTATGATTTATGATTTTAGATTTATAATTCGAAATTCAATTCGGCATCCTGCAACAAGGGAGCGTTCCTGTCTTTATCCGACAAGTTGAGGATAGACGGGTCCATAATCTTCCAATCCACACCGACCGTAGGATCATCAAAACGCAATCCACGTTCATGGGTAGGCTTATAAGGATTATCAACCTTATAAGTAAAAACAGCTTCCTCGCTCAAGACATGGAAACCGTGGGCGAATCCCTGCGGGATAAAAAACTGGCGTTTATTCTCGTCCGACAACTCTACGGCAACATATTTTCCGAATGTCGGAGAACCTTTACGCAGATCGACAGCCACATCCAACACACATCCTTTTATCACACGTACCAATTTGGACTGTGAGTAAGGAGCCAGTTGGTAATGCAATCCTCGCAACACACCTTTCGATGAACAGGATTCGTTATCTTGTACAAATTCCACTTTGCCGATATGTTCTTCAAACTCTGCTTTCTTCCAAGCCTCCATAAAGTAACCGCGCGCATCTCTAAAAACTTTCGGTTCAATGATCCACACACCGGGAATTTCAGTTTCAATATATGTCATTATCTTATTGTTTATGCTAACAGATGGCAAAGTAACTTCTTTTTCCTAACTTCTCCAAACCTCCCCAAAAACAAAAAGAGAGAAAAAGATTTGCATATTCCAAATATATTATCTTTCTTTGCACTCGCAAAACCGGA
>DXRF01000290.1 GCA_019411205.1 Parabacteroides sp.
CGCCATCCACTCTTCAGTAGACACAGGTGCGAATTCTGAGAAAAGTTTTTCTTTTAATTCTGCCATAATATTAGTTATTTTAATACTGGTATTAGTAATTGTTCAATAGTATATTGTTCAATAACAGAAGGCAAAGGTAGAATAAATAAACTTGAACGCAAATGAAATACAAACGAATTTGCTGCCCCTTTTAACGCCTTTTAGTGGAGATACAAAGAATTCAAGACCAAAATGACAGGGGATAATCATTTTATTGCAATTTTTTTTCCAAAATGATACACCGGAATAAAATATTTACTAATTTCGCAACGTCAAACAAAGAATATCCGGTGCATTCGTCTAGTGGTCTAGGACGCCGCCCTCTCACGGCGGAAACTCGGGTTCGAACCCCGGACGCACTACAAAAAGCTCGCAATTCACTTGCGGGCTTTTTTCTTTCAATGACTACTCATCAGCCTTTATTCTCATTACGAAGTTCATCGGCAATATCCCGGTGCTGCCGTGCCAACTCTTCCTCTCCTATATGCTGAAATGATTCGGCAAGATATTCATGGGCTGCTGCATGCTTCGGTTTCAGGTCGACAGCTTTCATGAAATCAGAAACAGCCTCGTCATAATATTTCAGTTGAAGATAGGACTTTCCACGATTATAACGTGCTTTAAATGATTTCGGATTCAACCGCACAGCTTCGTTCAGGCAAGTAACCGCCTGGAAACCGTCACCCATATCAAGAAGAGTCACTCCTTTTCGCACCCAGGCATCCACAAACCCAGGATAAAGTTTGAGTGCCTTGTCGAAAGAACGGATAGCCGCATTCGGATCGTGAGCTTTCGTGATACATTCATTCCCCATCAAATAGTATTCGTGGGCGTATTCTTTCTGAATCTCCCGCTGAGCGTGTATCTCCTCTCTGAGTTTCTTGATCTGTACCCGTTGAGCGTTCATTGTTTGCAATTTCATACGAAGCAACCGTTGTACCTCCGGCTTTTCCAGCTCATTCCGCTTACTGACGGCAGCCGCGAAAGCCTCGACCGTCTCTTTCACATTGCCGGATTTAAAACTATGGGCGGCACGTGCATACAATAATTCCGCTTCACTTTCACGCAAACTCTTTTCAATCAACTGCCGGTCATTAAACATCTGGCTGAACTGGACGATTTCTTTCCGCACAAAGATGTCATGAGGAGAAATCCGGCTTTTCAGCACCAACCCTTCCAGGGACGTACAACGGCTTAGAGCGACATATGTCTGGCCACCGGCAAACACGCCGCCTGTCAAATCCACCACGACACGGCTGAACGTCAGCCCCTGGCTCTTATGCACGGTGATCGCCCAGGCAAGGCGAATAGGCAACTGCTCGAAAGTACCGACAATTTCTTCTTCGACCTTTTTCTCCTTTTCGTTGTATTTATATTTATAGTTACGCCAGGAAGTCGGCTCAACCAGATATTCCCTCCCGTCCTCCAACAAGACGTAGACATTCCCATTCTCGTCGATCCCCGACACCATACCGATCGTACCATTGACCCAACGGCGTTCATAATCATTATCGATAAAGATAACCTGGGCCTGCTCCTTGATGGACAGGTTCAATTGTGTCGGTAAAGACGATTCGGGAAAATCACCTTCGATCTTACCGTGGAAGACAAACTCTTCACCGGACAATTCCCTCAACTTCCGTTCATTGATAAAATCTACCTGATCCCGCCGGGTGGCAAGCGTGATGTACATATCCTCGTTTCGAGGTGTAAAATCAGGGAAATAGCGAGCATTTAAAGTATCCAACTCTTGCTTCCGGGCAGCATTGCTACGGATACGGTCCAAAATATTGATAAATACCGGATCTGTCTGCCGGTACACTTTCTGCAATTCAATCGGGACCAGATTTATATCCTTGAAGACACGGGCCGAAAAGAAAAACGGGCTGGCATAAAAAAGACTTAATATTTCCTTCTGATCGGAAGGAACCACCGGCTCCAATTGGAAGACGTCACCGACAAACAACAATTGCTTACCTCCGAACGGCAAACGCATATTACCGGAAAAGACACGCAAGATCCGGTCAACACAATCGATGATATCTGCCCGCACCATCGAAATCTCGTCGATAATAATCAATTCAACCTCTGAAATCAACTTCCGATGTTCTTTTCTGTATTTGAAGAACTCAAAGATACGCCCGTTCTTCAGACTCAAGTCCGGATCATCGGGCAACATCGGGCGAAAAGGTAATTTAAAAAAAGAGTGAAGCGTCACCCCTTCCGCGTTAATCGCCGCTATTCCTGTCGGTGCCAATACGACATATTTCTTTTTCGTATGTGCGCAGATGTATTTCAAGAACGTGGATTTACCCGTTCCGGCCTTCCCGGTCAGGAAGACGGACTGGCGTGTATGGGTAATCAGTTGCAGGGCATCCTGAAACTCCTTATTATCTGTATCTAACTGAAATTCCAATCGTGTAATTTTTAAGTAGACAAAGCTATAGAATATTTTATATATCTACTCACAAAAAGTTCATAATTTATTTGCAGAAGTCCGGAACTTTGCTTTATTTTGTGATATCAAAATAATATCAAACAATGATCATTATGAAAACACAGGAAAAGAACTTCGACGGCATTAAATTATCCGGTTTTACGGCTATACATATCATGCTTGCTTTAACTGGGACAGCCATATATCTGCTATCGCTGCCACAAACAATGAGTACCATCGCCGGTGTCATCTGCGGGATATGCGTTGTTGTCATGCTTCCCGGATTTATGATCATCCAGCCAAACAATTCGCGCGTATTGACTTTTTTCGGCAGATATGCTGGAACGGTCATGAGCAATGGTTTCTATTGGGTAAATCCGCTTTTCCTGAAATCAACTGTAACATTACGCATCCTAAACTTAAACATCGACCCGATCAAAGTCAACGACAAAGTCGGAAATCCGATCATGATCGGAGCCGTGGTCGTCTGGAGAATAAAAGACACCTATAAAGCCAGTTTCGATATATCCGGAAATATCCGAGAGTTTGTCCAAATACAAAGTGACGCCGCTCTTCGGCAGGTAGCAGGCATGTATGCTTACGACACAAACGAGACGATTGATAAAGTCACACTCCGTTCCGATGAAAGCGGAGAAATAACCCAACGCCTGGAAGACGAACTCAACAGTCGTCTTGCCATCGCAGGAATCGAAATCGTGGAAGCTCGCATCAACTACCTGGCTTATGCATCCGAAATCGCCAGCGTGATGTTACGCCGCCAGCAGGCAGACGCCATCATCTCCGCCCGCGAACGGATCGTGGAAGGAGCGGTCAGCATGGTTCACCTGGCATTGGAAAAGTTAGAGAAAGACGGCGTTGTCGAGCTGGATGAAGAACGGAAAGCAGCAATGGTCAGCAATCTGCTGGTAGTCCTTTGCGCAGACGAGTCTGCACAACCTGTAGTCAATACAGGTACTTTATATCAGTAACTTAATTATAGTAATACTAAGATATGGCCAAAAAGGAAAATGAAAATGCAACCAAGAGTTTCATATTGCGCATGGATGCAGAAATGATGGAAGCAATCGAAGCCTGGGCTGCCGATGAATTTCGGAGCACAAACGGCCAAATACAATATCTTTTGGA
>DXRF01000291.1 GCA_019411205.1 Parabacteroides sp.
CAAGCTCTTTACTGCAATTGAGATTGCCATTGAGATTGCTTGCGGATTTTAGGGAGAAATCATTTGTGATCCCATATAAGCATATCTTAGGATATGCGGCAACCGTTTGTGTCGCCGTTTTTTCTACCTGGATGATTACCCGCCAGCCAGAGCAACCGGCAGTTGAAGAGCCGGTAATCGCATATGAAGAATTTTCAACCCCTTCCGGACAACGTGCGCTTTTGAAGTTGCACGATGGAACGACCGTTTGGCTGAATGCCCGTTCGACTTTGCGCTATCCCAATCATTTCGGAAAAAATGAACGGAGAGTAGAATTGGACGGAGAGGCTTTCTTTGAAGTGAAACAGAATGAAAAAGCTCCTTTTGTCATTTCAACGGAAAAAGCAAACATCAAGGTGTTGGGTACGAGGTTCAATGTCTTTGCTTATAAGGGACATGAGGAGTTCAACACATCTTTGGTTGAAGGGTCTGTGAAAGTCTACCAGGGAGAAAGTGATGCGGATGCTCTGAATATTACGTCGCATGAATGTGTTTTCCTGTCAAATGGGAAACTGGTAAAAAGTTATTTCGATAATTCTGATTTCCTGTTGTGGAAAGAGGGGATTTATGCTTTTGATGATGTGCCTTTCAGCTATATCATTAAAAAACTTGAGCTATATTATGATATAACAATCATACAAAAGAACAAGAAACTGGATCAGTATAGATTCAGTGGTAAGTTCCGTCAGCGTGACGGGGTGGAGAGCGTGCTTCAAACTTTGCAGAAAGTGTATTATTTTTCGTTTGTAAAGGATGAAAAAAAACAATTGTATCACTATTCGCTAAACGGACGTGGAAGTAAGAAAAACATGTTTAATCTTTAATTTGACGCCATCGCCTATGATTTAGAGAGAAGAAAATATAAAAAGACCGATAGGTGTTCCCGCACCTACCGGTCCGAAAGCTAACACAAAATTCCAACAAATTAAGTATTAACAAGTAAACGAAGCAAAGTTATGAAAAAAGAACCGAAATTTCTAAATGTCATGAGAATTTCAGCCTTCCTTCTTTTCCTTTGCGTATTCTCTTCATTTGCCGCCAAAACAAGTTCGCAAAATGCAAGAGTCAATATCAGTGGAAAGAATTTAACGATCGGTGAGTTTATCGATCAGGTAGAGAAACAAACGGATTATCTGTTTGTCTATAGTAAAAATGAAGTGAATACGAACGATGCCGTTTCCGTTAAATCAGGAAATAAAACGGTCGCTCAGTATTTAAGTGAAGCATTCGGTGATTCGAATGTAAAGTATGCTTTTGAAAACGATTATATCGTTTTGACAAAGAATGCAAATCCGGTAGTAGCCCAGGAGGGTAAAACGATCTCCGGAGTTGTTAACGATGAATTGGGTCCGGTTGCCGGTGCCAATGTCATTATTAAAGGTACTACGAACGGTACAATGACTGACATGGACGGTAACTTTACGATTACTAACGTTCCGGAAGGAGCAGTCCTGCAGGTATCCTTTATCGGTTATCTGACAAAAGAACTTCCGGTTGGAAACCAGACTACATTTACCGTTATGCTGACAGAAGATTCGCAAGCGTTGGAGGAAGTTGTAGTCGTTGGTTATGGTGTGCAACGTAAATCCGACGTGACAGGTTCTATCTCTGTAACAAAAGCAGATGAGATGTTGAAACAGCAATCTTTCAGTGCTTTGGACGGATTGAAGGGAAAAGCTGCCGGTGTAAATATCTTTTCAAACTCAGGTCAGCCGGGTGGTTCAAGCCGTGTGATTATTCGTGGTATGAGCACTATTAACTCTTCAACAGATCCGTTGTATGTGGTGGATGGTGTTGTTATGGAAGACTTTAAGTTTGTCAATCCAAATGACATCGAACGTATCGAAGTGTTGAAAGATGCTTCTTCCGCGGCTATCTACGGAGCGCGTGGTGCTAATGGTGTTATCATGGTAACAACAAAACGTGGTAGTAAGGAAGAAGGTGTACAGGTCAGCTATAGTGGATCTGTTAGTGTCGGTACGATGGCTAAGTATATGGATCTGTTGGATGCAAACGAATGGATGGAAGCTTATAAAATTGCATCGGACAATTGGATGAAGTACGCAGGCGAAAATAAGCCGATGAATTTATCTAACCGTGATCTTTTCTATGCAGACGGAACACCTATCTATAATACGGATTGGCAGAAAGAAGCTACTCGTACGGCTTTTTCACATAATCATCAGTTGAATATTCAGCAAGGTGGAAAGAAATCTTCGATGGGTGCATTCTTGAACTATACGGACCAGCAGGGTATTATGCTTAACTCTTATATGAAACGTATCAATGCGAAAATGGCTTATGATGCAGATCCTATGAGTTGGTTGTCTACTTCTGTCAATTTGTTGGTGAACCATACATGGGGAAATGAAGCAGAGGAAACAGGCGGTCATCAGATGCCTCGTCGTTCAATGATTGAAATGGTTCCTTGGTTACCCGTTCAGTTCCCTGACGGTTCATGGTCAAACTCAACAACCGGAACGGATGGTTGGGGCTTGGAAGGTATGTCCAACCCTGTACATGTACTGAAAACTCAGAAACGTATGCGCTATAGAACACAGATGTTTGGTAATGCAGCTCTGACATTCCATATCCTTCCGGGATTGGATCTGAAAACACAGATAGGTTTGGATGCCCATAATAATAAGGAAAGCGATTATTCTCCAAAGGACCTTATTAATCTGTCTTATCCGAATGGTAATGCACGCATCAAGAATATAAATACCTTGTACTGGCAAGAAGAAACATACTTGACTTACAATAAGACATGGGAAAAGCATCGTTTGAATGCAATGGCCGGTTTGTCATGGCAGCAACGTACGGAACGTTGGAATGAGTCTAAAACAGAAGGATTCGCAGATGATTTTTTCGGAACCGATAATATGGGAGCTGGTACTATCCCGTCTGCTCCTACGTCTGCATATTCTTCATGGGCGATGAATTCTTATTTCCTTCGTGGTTCGTATTCTTACAATGACAAGTATATGGCTACTGTAACAGGCCGTGTCGATGGTTCTTCTCGCTTCGGTGACAATAATAAATATGCGTTTTTCCCTTCTGTCGGTTTGGGATGGTTGATATCGAATGAAGATTTCATGAAAAATGCAACTGCTGTTGACCAGTTGAAGCTTCATACCAGTTTTGGTGTGACAGGTAATACCGAGATTGGTGTTTATAAATCATTGGCAACTATCACTTCAGGCAATGACCTGTTGAATGGAGGCCGTGTTCCCGTAAGTAATACTTCTCGTCTGGCCAATCCGGATCTGAAATGGGAAAAGACAAACCAGTTCGATATTGGTTTTAATCTGAACTTGTTCCGTAACCGTTTGAATTTTGATATTTCTTATTATTATAAGTTGACGACTAATTTGCTGTTGGAGCGTCCGGTTCCTCATACAACCGGTTTTACCTCTGTAATGGATAATATTGGTAAAGTAGCGAACCAGGGGCTTGACTTCATGGTAAATACAGTTAATATCGACACTAAAGATTTTGGATGGAGTTCTACCTTGAATTTCAACTATAATAAACCTTAATTCCGCAACACTTTGATTTAACTTTATTTATAAGTTCCTGAG
>DXRF01000292.1 GCA_019411205.1 Parabacteroides sp.
ATGGCGAGTGTCGGCTCGTCTTCTACCAATAATACTCTGATCTTATCCATTGTCGTTAATTCTTAAAATGAAGGGTGAATGTGGAACCTTTCCCCGGTTGGCTTTTGACTGTCACGTTCCCACCGTGCTTGGACATCATATCGTGTACATAGTATAATCCAAGTCCGAAACCTTTTACGTCATGCAAGTTGCCGTTTGGGACGCGGTAGAATTTGTCGAAAATCCTTTTTAGGTTAGCCTCGCTGATGCCGATACCTTCGTCTGTAACTGAAATAATTGTTTCTTTGGGTGATACGGCTCCTCTGATTGTGATATGGCAAGGCTTCTCGCCAGAGTATTTGATTGCATTCCCGATCAGATTGCTGAGCATATTGTACAGATGAGTCCGGTCGGCTATTACAACTAATTTAGCCGGTATATCTGTCGTCAGGTTGATAGGCCTGTCTGTCTTCAGTTTGAATTGTTCGATAAGTGGAATGAGCAGTTCCGGTACCTGTATCGGTTCGGGTCGTAGGCGGAAAGTATTCCTGTTTTCGACAGAAAGGGTCAGTATTTGTTCGACAAGTCCGGATAGGTGGTTGAGTTGTTCCCGTACAATATTCAGATATTTCTTTTGCTTCTCGTTAGTGGTGTCACTGTAATTCAGCAGTACATCGTTGGCGGCATAGGCTACCGATATCGGCGTTTTCAGTTCATGCGTCATGTTGTTGGTGAAATCTGTTTTCAGTTCTTCTATCGTTTTCTGCCGGAGGATAGTATAAAGAAGGTAAATGAAAGCAATCAGAATAATAACAATAAGCAGGAATGAAGATATCAGGATGCCTGCCATTTGACGGAATACGATCCGGTCGGGAGATGGTAGTCTCAGGCTATAATAATACTGTTCCGGCTCAATTGTATGAGTAAAACAGACCGTATTTTTCCAGGGTTGTTTTTTGTATAGCAAATCACCGCCGGTGTAAACGATGGAGTCGGCTGCTCCCTGTCGGATCACTTGTAGGACGAACGGGGTTGCAATTCCTTTTTTCTGCAATTCTATTTGCAGCAAATTTTTATATTGTGTGTAATTAATAGGTTGTAATGAGTCTATTTTCTGGTGCATCATGATCTGGACGCCTCTCTCTATTGTGCTGATCATCTGCAGATATTCTTTAAGGGTTTGGGCAGCTGCTACATATTGGATTGAAGAGTCAGGAGCAGATGATATGGTTTGATTTTGGTTGAGGGAATCCTTTTTGTCTTCCCAATCCATATCCTGGCTGATCGAAATCTTGGGTGAGATTTCTTGTTGATAATTATTTTGGCTAAGCGAATCCAAACGTAGGAACAATTCCATATAATCGGCCATCTGCATGGATTCTTTTATTTTCTCCCACGTGTTTTTCTTATTTGAAGCATACAGACCTTTTAGCCAGTAGCCTTGTGACATCAATAATCCAGCAAGAGAAAGGCAGATGAGTGTTGCTATTATTTTGAATCGGAGACGTGTCTTCATATATGTGTTTGTATTCAGTGCAAAAATACAGGTTCCGATTCAATTTATCACGAATCCGATAAGACTAAATAACACTTCGTAAGCGAGTGATAACATAGTTTCTCTTCGGAAGGCCTTTCCTTTGCAGTGTTAATTGAAAAACGAACGAAGATGAAACGAATACTTTATTACTCTTTGGTTTTACTTGTTGCCGGTAACGGGATGGTACAAGCACAGAATTGGATTCACGGAAAAGTGGTCGATAAAAGAGAACAGCCGGTAGATGGAGTAGCAGTTGTGTTGCAAACGTTGGATTCTACTTATATGGATGCGGTCGTGACGGATAGTCTGGGTCTGTTTTTCTTGCATAAGGAAGCCGATCAGGAATATCGTTTACTGTTTCAGCATTTGTTATATGAACCGACCAGTAAAGAAGTTTCTACTTCAGATGTCGGTACGGTACATTTGACTGAAAAAGAGTACGAACTGGATGATGTTGTGGTAAAGGCCGAACGTCCGCAGGTGAAAGTGGAAAATGGCAAGTTAAAGTATGATGTCCCCCAATTGATGAAAGATAAAGCGGTCAGCGATGCGTTTGAGGTGG
Source organism: Parabacteroides sp. (assembly GCA_019411205.1). Lineage (GTDB taxonomy): Bacteria > Bacteroidota > Bacteroidia > Bacteroidales > Tannerellaceae > Parabacteroides. Next base: position 2,079 of record DXRF01000292.1, read on the forward strand.
TGAAACAGATACCCGGTGTGATTGGTACAGACGATGCCGTCCAACTCTTGGGTGCCGGCAGTCCGAGCATTGTGATCAATGGGCAGTTGACTACGATGTCGGTCGATCAGTTAGTCGGTTTGTTGAAGACAATCCCTGCTTCGCGGGTAAGTAATGTAGAGATCATGTATAATGCACCAGCCAAATATAATATCAAAGGAGCTATGATCAATGTCGTATTAGATAAGGAAACTGCCGAAAAGAATATTTTGCAAGGAGAAACCGGTGTCGATTATTTGCAGCGTCATTATGCGGAGGGAAAAGTACATGGCAACTTGCTTTATTCCACATCCCGTTTCAATGTGGATTTCTTAGCCAATGGGTCTAAGGGGCGGAATTACATGGGAGAGGAGATTCAGGCGCGTCATACTCTGAAAGAGCAGGTAACGGAGATCAGCCAATCGGGACGTGGCTCCCGGAACGGCATAGATGGAACGATGCGTTTAGGCATGGACTATACTTTCAAAAATGACGACAGGCTCTCTGCTGCTTATTATCTTACGGCAGGCAAATCTGATCTCGAGCGGATAGCTGCCACAACCTTCCAGACATTGAAATCCGAACAGTCGGTGGAAGAACGTCTGAGCCGTACCTATGTGGAAGGAAACAGTGCGTTGCATAATGTCCGTATTCAGTATGACGGAAACGCCGGACTGATGGCGGGAGCGGATTTTACACGTTATCATTCACCCGGTTTCCAGGCATTTGTCGATCAAAATCGTGAAACGATGGTGACGGATATGCAGAGCAATTCCAAGCAAGATATTTCACAAGGAGCACTATTTATTAACCATAGCCGCACTTTTGAAACCGGGTGGGCGCTGAATTACGGTGTCCACGGCGGTTTCACTTCTTCGAAGACCTATATTGATTATCTATATAATAAAGGTAACGGCTATGAATTGGCTCTTGATGAACTTGAAAATAACCGCCAGAAAGAGTATAGTGGAAATGCGTTTCTGGAGGTGTCTAAAGATTTCGGTTCTCATTTCTCTGCAACGGTTTCCCTGAAAGTTGAATATTTTAAATCGGATTATATTTCTAACGGTGTGGAGTCCACACTTTGGAATGACTGGACTTTATTTCCGAATGTGACACTCAGCTATACGGTCAATCCGATGCACATCATTCAATTGGATATAAGCAGCGACAAAACCTATCCGTCTTATTGGGATGTGACACCGCAGGCAAGCCCGATCAATTCTTATTCCGTTGTCTTGGGCAATCCTTCCTTGATGCCTTACCGTTCTTATAGCGGACAGTTGATTTATATTCTGAAGCAAAAATATACGGTCTTGGCTTTTTGTGACTATGTGCCCGATTACTTCGCCCAGTTGCCTTATCAGAATACCTCGGAACTTAAAAACGTTTTCCGGTATGAGAACATGGATTATCGGTTGCAATTCGGAGTCGGAATGATTGTCCCTTTCCGTGTCGGTGAGTTATGGACCAGCCAGGTAACCTTGTCCGGTC
>DXRF01000293.1 GCA_019411205.1 Parabacteroides sp.
ATCACTGAACCGACTCCGACATTCTCTGCTTGCTTCGGTGCTGCTTTCTTGTCACTGCACCCGACAAAATACGGCGAAGAATTGGTTAAGAAGATGGAAATGACTGGTGCTAAGGCTTATTTGGTCAACACTGGTTGGAACGGTACTGGCAAACGTATCTCTATCAAGGATACAAGAGGTATCATCGATGCTATCCTGGACGGTTCTATCGACAAAGCTCCGACAAAAGTTATCCCGTACTTCGATTTCGTTGTACCGACAGAATTGCCGGGTGTTGATCCGAAGATCCTGGATCCGCGTGATACTTATGCTGACGCTGCACAGTGGGACGAAAAAGCAAAAGATTTGGCTGCTCGTTTCATCAAGAACTTCGCTAAGTTTACTGGTAACGAAGCTGGTAAGAAGCTGGTTGCTGCTGGTCCGAAATTGTAATAACATACATAACGACTCTATAAAAGCGCAGGACTTCGGTTCTGTGCTTTTTTTATATATATACATTAATTTTATCATAAATGTTAGGATATTTTAAAATCTATTTCTACCTTTACCCCAAATTATCTGTTAATGTGGGATGTGAGGTATAACATGATTAGACGTTTATTACTGGTCGTTGGGATTATCGTTTCTTTGTCATCGTGTGGCGGAGATATTGCTTACCGGATAGAAGGAAAACTCACCAATCTGGAGGATCAGACCTTATATGCCGTTTTCGAGAATGAAGATATAAAAGTGGTAGATACGGTGACTTGCGAGAAGCCGGGCGAATTTTTGATCGAAAAGAGACAGGGTGATTTCCGGGAAGTAACGATTTTCTTTGCCGATAAGATGCATTGGGTTACGGCTTATCTGGAAAAGGGAGAGAAGGTGACGATTACCGGAGACGCTGCTTACCCCGCCATGTTGCGTGTCAAAGGAGGGCGGATCAACGACCGTCTTTCCACGATAAAAAAAGAAATGGCTCCTTTGCTGAAGGAACAGGCCGACTTGATCCGTCAACTGAATAAGAAGAACAGGGTAAACGTCAACAGTTCGATCGAGGAAGCGGATATGGCTTCGCGTCTGGCCAATGTAAACCATCTGTTGAGTGAGGAAGCTGCTGCCACCATTAAGAAATATCCGGATGAAGAAGCTTCCGTTGTTTTGATACAGCATTATTTTAACCATCCTGACGATACCCGGCAAATGGACGAATTGTTGGCTGTGCTGAGTCCGAAACTGAACGACTTTTATCTGGTGCGGAAGTTGCAGGAATACAGCGCGCGGGCAAAAAGGACGGCTTTAGGCGCCGAAGCACCCGGTTTCAATGTGAAGAATATTTACGGGACTCCTGTCAGCTTGGATTCTTTTCCGAAGAAATATCTGCTGCTTGCGTTTACGGCTCCCTGGTGTGACATGTGCCAGACGGACGACCTTTATCTGGATGAAGTGGCAATGAAGTATCCGAGAGAAAAGGTGGATATGTTGCTGATCAGCTTGGATGACGATCAAGCCGAAGTGCGGAAAGTCCTTGCAAAGGATAGCATCGATTGGAATTTGGTTACCGATTCTGCCGGACAGGCAGCCATGTTGGTCGATCTGTATAACGTAAGTGCTTTGCCTCGTTGTTTCCTGATTGATGAAGAAGGGAAGATCATTTTGAAAACGGATAATGGGATCGAGATAAAGCAGACGTTGGAAAAGCTAATCGATTGATGATTTATGCAATGTCGCTATCCGTAAATCGTAATTATCCGGACTCATAAATCTTCAATTATAAATCTGAAACCTTTAACTATGTTAGTCAAATCTTATGCTGCCGCCGTGCAGGGAATATCGGCAACGGTCGTTACGATCGAAGTGAATTGCACGAAAGGTATCCAATTCCTTTTGGTAGGGCTGCCCGATGTGGCTGTCCGTGAAAGCCATGAGCGCATTATCTCTGCTCTTCAGGTGAGTGGCTATAAGTTTCCCCGTAATCGCATTGTGATCAATATGGCACCCGCCGATATCCGGAAGGAAGGTTCGTCGTATGATTTGTCGCTTGCGATCGGTATCTTGGCTGCGGCCGAAGAACTGGAGGCTTCCCGGCTGGGTCACTACATGATGATGGGAGAACTTTCGTTGGACGGCAGCTTGAAGCCGGTAAAAGGAATCCTGCCGATTGCGGTCAAGGCGCGTGAAGAGGGATTCAAAGGTATTATCGTTCCCAAGCAGAATGCCCGTGAAGCCGCTGTTGTCAGTGACCTGGAAGTGTATGGCGTTTCGAACATCAAGGAGGTGATCGGGTTCATTGCGGGAAAACAGAGTATGGAACCGACTGTCGTTAATACACATGAAGAGTTTTATGCCCGGCAGCTTCAGTTTGAAGCAGATTTCTCGGATGTACGCGGGCAGGAGAATGTGAAGCGTGCACTGGAAGTAGCCGCTGCCGGCAGCCACAACTTGATCCTGATCGGTCCGCCGGGAAGTGGCAAATCAATGCTTGCTAAACGTCTCCCTTCCATTCTGCCCCCTTTCACCTTGCAAGAGTCGTTGGAAACAACCAAGATACATTCGGTTGCCGGTAAGATCGGCCTGAATACTTCTTTGATGACGCAACGTCCTTTTCGTTCGCCCCACCACACGATTTCGAATGTGGCGATGGTCGGGGGAGGCGCTTCCCCGCAGCCGGGAGAGATCAGCTTGGCTAATAATGGAATTTTATTCATGGATGAGTTGCCTGAATTCAAACGGAGCATACTTGAGGTTATGCGCCAACCTTTGGAAGACCGGACGATAACGGTTTCGCGTGCCCGCTTCTCTGTCGATTATCCGGCCAACTTCATGCTGGTCGCATCCATGAATCCTTGTCCCTGCGGATATTATAATCATCCTGATCGCCCGTGCCTCTGTTCTCCGGGCGCTGTCCAGAAATATATGAACCGCGTTTCCGGCCCACTGTTGGACCGGATCGATATACAGGTGGAAGTCGTGCCGGTCCCTTTCGAGAAGATATCGGACGGACATCCTTCCGAATGTAGCGAAGCGATACGCGAGCGTGTGGTGAAAGCCCGCGCCATTCAGGAAAAACGCTTTGCCGCATATGAGGGCATTTATAGCAATGCCCAGATGACTTCCAAACTGCTTCACGAATACGCAGTGCCCGATGCTGCCGGCCTGTCTTTGCTGAAGGTCGCCATGCAGCGCCTCAATCTTTCCGCCCGTGCCTACGACCGCATCCTGAAAGTCTCCCGTACGATCGCCGACCTGGAAGCAGCTCCTAACATCGAAGCACGCCATTTGGCGGAAGCGATCAACTACCGGAATCTGGATCGGGAGAGCTGGGGAATATAAAGATAAATCAGATTTATCTGATTGTTAATGAAAATAATACTATAATATTTACTATGGGAAAAGAGTTTGGAAAGTAGCTGATGGATATTGCCAAGTATTGTTTCAAAGTTGAAGAGAAGAAAGGCAGGTAGCTTCACCTTTTCATGTAAAATACTTATATATAGATGTATAAAAGGGTGAAGGCAGTCTCGGAAGTGCCTTCACCTTTTTTGTCTCCCTGTCTAGTCCTAAAATATCGTTACACTCAAAAGAAGTAACAAATGGAAAAGACA
>DXRF01000294.1 GCA_019411205.1 Parabacteroides sp.
GTATGTCTGTTTCGGAGTGGAGAGGGAGAGCGCTCCGGCTACGCGGTCCGTACCCGGGTTCTCGATACCGTCTTCCAATTGGGTTGCCACGACCGATATGTCGTAAGCATCGATCAGACCGTTTTGGTTGATATCGCCTGCGCTGACATAATCGAAATCGCTATCGCCGCGACGCAGCCCCGTGTAGTTCATATACGAAGTTAGATCGTTCGTATCGATTTTCTTGTCGTTGTTGATGTCACCCGGCAGATAGCTTTCCGTTCCCGGAACCTTGAATACATACAATTCGCGGCCGGAAGCATAGTTGCCGACACCTTCCGTGATATGCAACTTGATGTAGCGGGCTTTCGGCCGGTCTTTGAATGTGAATACTTTCACATCGCCATTACGTTCCCAGCGGAACGAATCGACTGCCGTCCAGTTTTCCTTTTCCATGCTATAGGCCACGTTGCCGACAAGGATCGTACCGTTGCCTCCGTCCTGGCGGGGCAGATAATGGAACTTATCCAGTTGGTTGATGGTACGCAGGTCGATGGTCATGTCGAACGGCATTGCGTTTTTACGGTATTTCGTATGGAACATATCGCCTAACTCTGCAAAGTCAAACAGACGGAAGATTTCAAAGCCTTCCTGTTCTTCGGCTGTTACCTCTCCGCGGATGCCTTTGATGGCAAACTCCAACGGGTTGGATTTGGTCTTGACAGAGAAAGTAGACCAATCTGAATGACCATCCTTGTTGACAGAGCGGATCTTGAACGAATAGTCTGTTTCGGCAGAAAGGTTGTCGAACAGCAATTCGGTGTTCTTGATCTGCGTATAGAGCATGCCGTTAAATTCTATTTCGTAGAAGTCGGCGCCGGAAACTTTGTTCCAGGTCGGTTTCAGCGTGTAGGCCTCCGTGTTTTCAGCCGTCACTTGTGCTGTCGGAGCGGCCAGAGAGCCGGTAGAGACGCGGTGGGTGTCGGGCGTGTTAAATCGGTAGCCGTCGAGGGTGACAACCGTTTCGTTCAGTACGATGTCTGTCGGAGCCAGTTTGACCAACAACTGCGGGTTCTTGGTGATTGTCACCTTTTCGAATTCGCTTCCTTTGGTGGCGAACTTGTTCAGATTCGGGGCAGCATCGTAGAAATAGACATTCGTGCCGTTCTGATATTCGTCTATCGAACGGGCGGCTGCCAGTTTCACTTTGGAAGAACCGACTTTGGCAGTGATCTTCTTCGGCATTTCCGAGAGGTTGATACGCAGTTCGGTTGTCTTGTCTTTCACGAAACCGTCAAAATCGCCTGTTGTCGGATGGATGGTGACTGAGACTTTTGACGGGGCATTGTTCTTGATTTCGATCCGTGTGGTTGTCCTTTTGCCGTTCAGATAAGCCTGCGTCCTGCCATCGTCGTCATATTCGGTGAACTCGCTATAACCGGACGGGTAAAGCTCATAGATGCGCAGACTCTTGTCGATTTCCGCTACATTATTATTCGGATTCGTCATCGGTATGATCGCACCGGCTTTCACGAATACCGGAAGTTTCCAAAGCGGAGAAGCGAAGTTGTTGACCACGCAGCCGCCTGTGTATTTCTCGCCGGTAAAATAGTCGAACCATTCGCCTTCAGGCAGGTAGATGCCGTCGCGGATGTCGTTGCCTTTCTCGTCCGCTTGCGTCTCTTGGTAGATTGGAGCGACGAGGAAGTACGGTCCGTACATGAACTGGTATTGTGTAGCCTTACCATAGGTGTAAGGGTTCGGATCTTCAAGGAACATGGCGCGGATCATCGGCTTGCCGTCTACCGCTTCGCGGGCGATGCTGTAGGCATACGGCATCAGGCAGGATTTCATCTTCAGATACCAGCGGTTGATGGAAGTTGCAGGTTCGCCCAAGGCATGCGGATATTTCTCGTTCGATCCCCAGCCGTCCATGTTCAGTTCCATCGGTGTCCAGGTCTTCCACTGGAAATCGCGGGTATTCATCGCCGGGTTCTTGCCTCCGAAGATACCGTCCATGTCGGATGTGATGTTCGGCTGCCCGGAAAGCCCAGAACCGATATAAGTCGGAATGTGGAAACGAATATATTCCCATTGTCCGCCTGTCTGGTCGCCTGACCAGATACCGGCATAACGTTGCGTACCGGCCCAGCCGTCGAGAGAGATAATGAATGGACGTGCGTCATTTCCGTAATACGGCATGATGTGTCCGACATCAGCTACGCCGTTCAGACCGAACGAGTAACCCCAGCCGACCCATGCCACGTCTGTTTTTAGAACCCGTACACCGGCATCACGCACCTCCTTTACGATGTCACGCTGCAACAAGGCGCTGATACTGTCTTTCGGATGCAGGTCAGATTGTGTCCAAAGTCCGATCTCGACACCGTTTTTGTGAGCGTAGTCGGCGAGGTTCTTTAAGTTTTGTATGTTACCGTCCAAGGTCTCGGTTTGTCCGTAGCCAGCTCCGTAGCCGTCGTTCGGCAACAACCAGCCTAACGGCATATCATGATTCTTGTAACGGTCGATCACGGCGCGGGCAGAGAACTGGTAGTTGTTCTTTTCTCCGTTCAGCGATTCCTTGATACCGCCATTGTCTTTCTGGCTTTCCTTGTAGCGCTTGCCATCTTCGAAAAGGATGCCCTTTTCGTCTTCCACCCAATAGTCGCGGTTGTAAGCATTCAGATGTCCCTGATAGAATCCGAACTTGGGCAGCAGTACCGGATTACCGGTCAGTTGGTAAAAATCGTTCAAGAGGGCGACAGCCATTTTGGATATTCTTTGAGCTTCTGTCGGTTGGCTATAAAAAGAGCCGAGAATACTCTCCGGTTCCCGATCGACCATGAAGAAAACGTCTAAATAGTCTGTGTCATGAGATAATTTCACAATACCCTTTTCATTTGCGCCAAAGTCATATTTACCAGGTTTGAACGTGTGCCACATGAAGCCGTAACCTTTCGTTGACCAGTAAAACGGAGTAGGAGATGCAACACCACCATCTGTCCAACTGTTTTGGTTTTCTATGGCAATTGATTTCCCTTTGTGAGAGAAACGTCCGTTCTGTACACCTCCTCCATAAAAATATTCATCGGGATTCTCTTTTAAGCTTAAAATTGTTTTCCCTTTTTCATAAACAACCGGTTTTACTTCTTCGAAAAGGATTGCTCCTGTTTTTCGATCGGAAACTTTTAGCAAAGTAGTCGATTTATCGATTTGCAGTTTGGTACTCCGAGTAGAGATGGTTATTTGTCCGTTTTCATCTTGGATTTCCAATTGATGAACTTTGACACGGGGATTATCCACCAGAATCCGGGCCTCCGGTTTTGCTTCCGGATCACGAAGGATGCCGCCGTTGTTGTCTTGGAACATACGGAAGATGTTGTCTCCGTAAAAATCGAATGTCATCCGCTGATTGTTGGAGAACACGACGTCGACCGTAGTCGAATTGATTCGTTGCACACTGACGATAGTTTGCGCCTGCCGGGCGATAGCAGCTGCAGGATCGGAGGTTCCGGTCGTAGCCATTAAAGGGGCAGGGGAGAACATCAATGGCACAGCAAGGGCGATCAGGATCGCTTTTTTCTGTTTACGATTAGCCATTAAGC
>DXRF01000295.1 GCA_019411205.1 Parabacteroides sp.
AAACTTTTAAAGGCAATATTTTAAGGTAAAGACTGTGATTTTTGTTTCAATAGGCATTTCATATTAAAGTTTCGGATAGGGCAGACCGTGAGGTTTGCCCTATTTTTGTTTACAGCATATCACTTATTCTGGATACTTTGGGTTTGCGCCAGTCCTATACCATATCCTTTCGGTTCGTTCCGGCTTCCCGATACAGGGCAGTTTTTTGGCAATTACTACATTCTTCAAACATATCATCTGTCATCATCATCAAGCGAAAGCGTAAAAGTGCCCAAGCGGTATGAATAATCCGGCTCACCGAGCATAATTCGGGAAACATTCACTAAAAACAATATTTCCAGTTGATTTAATCGCACAAACCTACCAGATGTAAAAACCGGTGAAGTGGAGGGAGTAAGAGTTTACGGCAATTGCCGCATAAGTGTTAATTTAATGCTTAACGAACTATTATCATAAATTAAATTGAATAAACTTTGCTGATTATCAAATTATTATTATAACTTTGCGATTATTCTAAAAAACGTTTGCCTATTAAGGACGTTTTTTGATTAGGAATGACAAAGTTATTTTATATACTCAGTTTGCTGATTATTAAAGTAGCAAGCAATTACATTAGTACACATTTATGGTCAGGTGAAAAAAAACTGAAGAAACGCGTATTATTGCAAACTTTGATTCTAACAGCCTGCTTCCTGCCCACTCATGGACAAGACAGTTTTTTATGTTTCCAAACAAATGTTCAAAAGAGTAATATCAGCATACACGAACAAAGAATGAAACATCCCGGGCATTCCCAAACCGCATGTGTTCACTCTAAGCATATCGGCATTGGAAATGAAGATACCGGCAATGACCATGGAGCCGGAAAAACGAAATACAATAAGTCGGTTCCATTTCTCGCCCTGAAAACAAACATGCTGTTTGACATTGCTTTAATACCAAACATAGAAGTCGAAGTTCCCGTCGGCAAATGTTGGTCGCTCAACGGCGAATTGATGTTTCCGTGGTGGCTGTTTGATAACGACAAATACTGTATGCAAATATTATCCGGAGGACTGGAAACACGTTACTGGCTAGACAACAAGAAGAAACGAAATATCCTTACGGGGCACTTCGCCGGGCTGTATGCCGGAGGCGGAAAGTACGATTTGCAATGGAAAGAGAATGGCTATCAAGGAGAATTCTTCATTGCCGCAGGAATCAGCTACGGATATGCAAAACGCATTTCCCGAAATCTGCATTTGGAATTCAACCTCGGAATAGGAGTGCTGAGAACCTATTACAAACATTACCACGCCAACGATAACCATCAGACATTGTTGTGGCAAAACAACGGACGATATACATGGTTTGGTCCCACCAAAGCTAAAATCTCCCTTGCATGGATATTAAACCATAAAGTAAAAGGAGGTGTAAAATGAGAATGCGTTTTATCTTGCTTTCCTTTCTGCTTTTCATATCTTGCAATAGGCGCGAACTTACCTACTATGAAGTTGTGGGAGTCACCCTCATGGCAGACTGGAGCCAAGCCGGACTGGAGGGAGAAGACACCTATGGCGCGACGGCCGTTTTCTATCCCCAAAATGGAGGAGTGCCTCAAACCGTACTGATGGGCAACCGTACTCACGCCATCACCCGTTTGCCCAAAGGACATTATAACGTGATCTTATTCAACCGTTCATTCAGTGATTTCGGCGGCATTGCTTTCCGAGGAGAGAATGCTTTCCACACCTTCGAAGCGTATGCCAAACAAATAGAAAATCGTTCCGCAAGCGAAGTTAGCGTTACCTCACCCGAAAAGCTGGCAACCTGCGTCATCGAGGGATTTGAAGTGACGGACAACATAGAATGCTCACTGCACTTCACCCCTACCGAGCTGACAAGCACAGTGAAAGTGCAGATTAGCATAGACGGACTGAACAACATAAAAGATGCTACTTGCCGCCTTGGAGGCATCCACGCCTCCATATTGCTGCACAACGGCCAATGCGGTGAAAAGATGATTACACAGGAATTTTCCATAGGAAACCCGACCTTCCACGAAGGATCTTTCACCGACGGCACTCTTACAGGCGAAATCTGTGTTTTCGGATTTGACGAAGAAACCGACCACAGCATGAGCCTGAGTGCCAATCTAGTAGACGGAAAGACTAAGATAGAACAAAACTTCGATAAAGTGAGTATCTCAAAAGACACGGATGAAACAGGTGCCATCTACCTACATATAGAAGCAAAAACACCCGGACGAATACCTGATGTAGAACCTGAAAAAGATCCCAACTCCGGTTTCAATGCAGATGTAAACGACTGGGGGAAAGAAGAAAACACAGAATTGCCTTTGTAAAACAAAAGTATAATACTAATCAATAAAAAAATGAGAACAAAACATTTATTAATGGCGATAGCAACGTTGCTGGTGGCAGGTTGTTCGCAGAATGAAATTACGGAGGTCAGAACAGTCGGTAATCCAGCTGTCGGATTCGATGTCTACACGGGGGTGGCGACCAGAGGCACAGATGTTTCTACCACAACCATGCAAGGAACATGTGACGAGACCCATTATGGCGGTTTCGGCATTATGGGATATTACACAGGGAGTAAAAATTGGGATGAGGCTAAAGGAACCGTAACTCCATCTTTTATGTTCAATCAAAAAGTGACTTATGACACAAATGCAAATGAATGGACTTATTCCCCGACAAAGTATTGGCCGAACAACACGACAGACAAAGTGTCTTTCTTTGCCTATGCTCCTTATGAGAGCAATGTATCCGGAGGCCGTGTAGGAATCGTGACTTCCCAAATTGATGATACCGGCATACCTTCTATTGATTTCACATTGAAAGAAGCAACCAAAATTGATGAAATGGTAGACTTGGTTGTAGCTGAAGAATTAAACAAAACAGCACAAGATGAGGCCATACAATTCAACTTCAGGCATACACTTTCTAAAATAAATTTTAAAGCCAAATTAGGCGCTGACTATAGCGGATTGGACGGAACAAGCAGCTTCATCTATATCACTCACATGTGGATAATAGGCCAAAAGGGAGGGAGCCTGTCTTTTGATCAGACTAATAAATTAACCAACGAAAATTCTAAATTTTATACGAAGGCAACATGGAAAGACCTTCATTGGGACTATGAAAATGCTACAATCGCTGAAGGCGATTACAGTATCGAAAAGATCATGAAAATGGAAGAGAAGGAGATCACGGAAATATGGGCCGATGGTACGGAAAAATCCATTAAAGGCATCATTCTGAAAAAAGGGAACAAAGAAACTCCGGTAGATTTATTCAAAAAAGATCAATACCTGTACTTAATTCCAATCAACGATAATGCTGAAGAAGTTGCGGCAGACGGTGCCGGCGGATGTACAAGTGGCGATATTCAGATTGGCTTCCATTACGATATTGTATCCAAAACGGCAGATAGCAGCAATGACAATCCCAAATATGCAGTAAGCCATTTGGAAACAGCAGTTTCATTACCTGCCAATCACATGAAAAGAGGTAAATTTTACACATACACTTTCACTATTTCTCTGAAGGAAATAAAAGTAAGTGCGGCTA
>DXRF01000296.1:0-1883 GCA_019411205.1 Parabacteroides sp.
CTATTAGCTGCCCGTTACAAAGAATCCGAAGAGATTGATATCTATTTCATTTCCAGAGGTAAAAATTTGGAAGAAATACGTAAGAATGGCATCGAAGTCAAAAATACATTCCTGACGATCAAAGCAACACCGACCCTTGCCACCGACAATCCTGCCGAAATAGGACCGGTCGATTACCTATTTTGCTGTACCAAAAGCTACGACTTGGAGGAGAACATAGCCCAACTGGCACCGGTCATCGGCCCGAATACGGTTATCATTCCCCTGCTGAACGGGGCAAACATAACAGAACGCATACAACAGCTATTACCGAACAACGAAGTTTGGAAAGGATGCGTTTACATCGGTTCCCGCCTAGTCAGACCGGGAAGAGTGGAAAAGTTCACCATAAAGGACCGGATGTTCTTCGGCAGTAAACAAGGAGACAAGAAACGACAGAAAGAATTACAAGACATATTGGCCAACGCCCGTATCCTTACCACAATACCGGATGACATTGACTTGGAAATCTGGAAGAAATTTTTCATGATCTCGACCGCCGCCACTATCACCTCCTATTTCAATGAAACAATAGGCGAAGTGATAAATAACCATATCGACTTGTTCATCACGTTAGGTTATGAGCTTAAAAGCGTGGCAGAAGCCAAAGGGATTCCTTTGCCGGACAACCAAGTATTCTCCGCCATCGACGCTCAGAAGATCATGCCTAACAACTCTACCACCTCCATGCACAGTGATTTCCAAAAAGGCAACCGCACCGAAGTGGAAACATTGACGGGCTATGTCGTACGAGCTGCTCGGGAATTGGGAATCGAAGTTCCGACCTATCAATTCATGTACAAAGGGTTGACTGAATTTCCCTATCCAGTGGCAGAGTAATCTTCTATAAGATAAAGAAAGTATGTCAGAACCTAATCGTTTTTCGGCAAACTCTCTTCTCTTATTTCTACTTTTTTCCAGACAAACAAATCTAATTATTAATAATATATGAAAAACAAAATTTATCTTTATCTTATCCTGTGTTTTCTATTCAATATGGCAGGATATTCGCAGAGTACAGTTTTCGAATCACTCTCTTTCGAAAGTAACAAATTAGGCCGGAAAGTATCCTACTCCATCTACCTGCCTTCCGACTACAACACCTCAAAAAGGAATTATCCGGTCCTCTATCTTTTGCACGGTTATACGGACAATGAAACCAACTGGATACAGATGGGACAAATGAAAACGATTACCGACCGTGCCATCGCAAACGAGGAAGCCGTACCGATGATAATCGTCATGCCGGACGCATGGGACACTTGGTATATCAACCAGTACGACGGAAAAGTACCTTATGAAGATATGTTTTTTGAAGAACTCATCCCCTATATGGAAAAAACATACCGGATTCGCAGTAATAAAGAAAGCCGGGCGATTGCCGGGTTGTCGATGGGCGGCTACGGTTCATTCCTGTACAGCCTGCATCATCCGGACATGTTCTGCGCATGTGCCCCGCTAAGTGCCGCCGTTTTCGACGACACGGTCATGGAAGCGAGAAAAAGCAAATCACACAAAGATTTATTCAACCGCCTGTTCGGACCGGGAGACGAACATTGGCAACAAAACAATGTTTTGAAAATCCTCTCCGACTGGAATCAAAACGACTTGCCAAAAATCCGTTATTACATTGATTGCGGTGATGACGACGGTCTGCTGGACGGAAACATGCAAGTGCACCAGGTCATGAGACAGAAAGGGATCAAGCACGAATTCCGGGTACGTGACGGCGGCCATAGCTGGACCTATTGGCGGACGGCTTTGCCTGAAGTTCTGAGGTTTGTCAGTCAGACTTTTTGCAGAAATTGACAAAAACCGTAATATTGGTACATCAATCTGTAATT
>DXRF01000296.1:1893-3539 GCA_019411205.1 Parabacteroides sp.
CCATTTCCTTTCACTATTTTTGCAACATAAAATAACAGACTATCTAAAAAGAGCTTATTATGTTGCGAACAATCAGACTTACAACTGCACTTATCTGTTTTACGCTTGTCACCCTGCTGTTTCTCGATTTTACGGGGACGTTACATGCCTGGTTCGGGTGGTTGGCAAAAATACAGTTCCTACCGGCGGTATTGGCACTAAACCTCGGTGTGGTACTGTTTCTCATTGCATTGACCTGGATTTTCGGCCGGGTTTACTGCTCTGTAATTTGCCCTCTCGGTATATTCCAGGATATTGTTTCATGGCTGGCGGGGAAACGGAAGAAAAATCGTTTCCGTTATTCCCCCGCCTTATCTTGGCTAAGATACGGGGTTATGGGGATATTTATCCTCGCCATGCTCAGCGGATTAGGAGCATGGGCGGCATTGATTGCACCTTACAGCGCTTACGGGCGCATCGCCTCCAACTTATTCGCACCCCTTTGGCAATGGGGAAACAATCTCCTCGCCTACTTAGCGGAGCGGGCAGACAGTTATGCTTTCTACGATACGGAAGTTTGGCTCCGTAGCCTTCCAACCTTCATCATTGCCACAGTTACCTTTATTACATTAATCATACTTGCCTGGCGGAATGGACGGACCTATTGCAACACAATCTGCCCGGTAGGTACGGTTTTGGGATTAATCTCCCGTTTTTCTGTCTTCAAGCCGGTTATCGACACGTCCAAATGTAATGGTTGCGGCTTGTGCTCCCGTAATTGTAAAGCAGCCTGTATCAATACAAAAGCACACGAGATCGATTACAGCCGTTGTGTCGCCTGTATGGATTGTATTGACAAATGCCGGCAGGGAGCCATCCGGTATACACGCCGAAAAACAAACAAGGTAGAAACACAGAGCATCCAACCGGCCGTAGGGAAACCCGACCGTCGCAAATTTTTTACAGTATCGGCATTACTTGCCACTTCAGCCGCCTTGAAAGCCCAGGAAAAAGTACAACTTCCGGACAAAAAAGTCGACGGCGGATTGGCCATCATCGAAGATAAAAAGAAACCGGACCGGGTGACCCCGATTACCCCTCCGGGCTCACTGAGCGCTGCCAATTTCTCCCAGCATTGCACCGCGTGCCAACTTTGTGTATCGGTTTGTACGAACCATGTGCTGCGTCCTTCGGAAAACCTTCAAACATTTATGCAGCCTGAGGTATCGTACGAGCGAGGATATTGCCGTCCCGAATGCGTCAAATGTTCGGAAGTTTGCCCGACCGGAGCGATCCGTCCGATCACAAAAGCAGACAAAACGGCTATCCAGATCGGACATGCTGTACTGATCCAGGAAAATTGCATCGTCAACCGGGATGGTGTCGCTTGCGGCAACTGTGCCCGCCACTGCCCTACCCAAGCGATCTTGATGGTGGCAAAAGACCCGAACGACCCGAATTCACCTCTGTTGCCGATCGTTAACGAGGAAAAATGTATCGGATGCGGAGCCTGTGAGAACCTATGCCCGTCACGTCCGTTCAGCGCCATTTATGTGGAAGGGCACGAACAACACCGGAATATTTAATCAAGAAATAAAAGAATCATCATATATGAAAAAAGATAATCATCAAGCGATAAACCGTCGCGACTTCCTGAAGGTTATAGG
>DXRF01000297.1:0-2273 GCA_019411205.1 Parabacteroides sp.
CCGTATACTCATGATGATGGAATTTCTGATAGACAGCCCCGTCATACCAATCGCTGCCACGCGTAGGCAGACAGAACTCGTCTGTCCCCAATTCTTGCAACAACCAACGCGGACTGTCGTGGGCGATGTACCAACGCCAATGAGTAAACGGTCGGTTGAAACGTTGCCATACGGCATCTTGTGAACTATAAAAAGTCTCCGGAACCACCTGTGAATAAAAATCAGGTTCGACACTACAGGAAGTAGTGCACAGCAGGCAGATCACTCCGGATAAAAACAAATGGAATATATTTTTCTTTTTCATCTTACAATCTATATTAGAAGTTAAACTGCATACCTAATGTCCAAGTACGAACGACCGGATAGAAATCGCTCCAGAACTTTTCCGTACCTTTATCCCAACCGGTGATATCCACCTCCGGATTCATACCGCTATAGCCGGTGATCGTACAAACGTTACCCACTGTACCATAAATACGGATCCGGTCGATCAGGTTGTTCGTGTACTTCTTCATCGGAAGCGTATAACCCAACGTGATCGCATCGATCTTCAGGAATGTACCGTCTTCCAGGAAATAGTCGCAAATCTGCTTTTCACCCTTGATGTGGTTGAACTTGCCATAAGCGTCTTTCAAGACATTCAGGTTGCCCTGTCCCTGGATGCCGTAATACATATTGATCGTATT
The DNA here is from genome assembly GCA_019411205.1 of Parabacteroides sp. Lineage (GTDB taxonomy): Bacteria > Bacteroidota > Bacteroidia > Bacteroidales > Tannerellaceae > Parabacteroides. The sequence continues at coordinate 687 of DXRF01000297.1, forward strand.
ATACACGTCAAAATCAATCCAGCTACGCAGATTGATGCCTAAATCGAAGTTTTTATAAGTCAAGGTATGGCTCCACCCGATAATCAGTTTCGGAGTATAGTTGCCTATATATTGTTTGTCGTTCTCCGTTTTCTGTGCAGCCGGGATCACTTCGCCGTCCTTGTTATACAGCAAGAAACCACCCTCATCATCGAACCCTGCGAACTTCCACATATAGAAAGAGCCGATTGTCGAACCGGCTTCCATACGGGCCGCATCACCCGGAGTTCCCGGAGCTACGAAACCGTTACCGTTATGATAAGAGTTGTCGCCTTCCAAAGTCAGGATCTTTCCGGTATTATGGCTCAGGTTCATGCTGGAAGACCAAGTAAAGTCTTTCGTACGAATAATGTCGCCACCGACTTCGAACTCCCAACCTTTGCTTTCCATACTACCGATATTCTGCATCTGGCTACCCTGTGTATAAGGAGGTTGCGGGACCTTCACACTGAACAGAAGGTTGTCTACCTCACGCCGATAGTAGTCAAACTTGCCATACAAACGTCCTTCGAAGAAAGAGTAATCGACACCCAAGTTCCATTCCTTCTTTTCTTCCCACCCCAAATTCGGATTGACATTTTGCGATTTTCCGTATGAGTACGCCCATGTTCCATTTGGCATCATCCAGTTCGTGTCCGAACCTAACATATTGGCCATATAAGTCGCACTAAAGTCATTATTGCCGGTCACACCGTAACCGAAACGGATCTTCAAGTCGTCCAGCCAGTCAAAGTCTCTCATGAACTCTTCGTTCGAGATACGCCAGCCCGCCGTTGCAGACCAGAAGTTCGCCCAACGGTTGTCGGCCGCAAACTTGGAAGAGCCCTCATGCCGGATAGATGCGGAAAACATATATTTATCCTGATAAGAATAATTGGCACGGGCAAAGACAGAGAACAGACGTTCCGTAACCGATTTGCCGGAACTCATGCCAGCCTTGCCATCCGTCAGGTAGCTGCCTTGACCAATATCCCAATATTTGATACCATCGACCGAGAAATTATAGTTGTCCATACCGAAGTTTTCTCCGTTGACTTCAAAATAAGAATAACCGGCTGTTGCATTCAGATTATGTCCTCCTTTAAAGTCTTTTACATAAGAGAAATATCCTTCCGAAGTCAGATTTTCCGTTTTACTGAAATTTAGGTGAGCATGTCCCTTACGGGAATTGTCAATTTCGCTTCGGTGCGTACTGGGCCAATATTGGTGTAATTCCCATTGACGATTTTCATAACCAACAACCTGCTGGTAATTCAAACCCGGAATAGGCTTGATATTCAACTTCAGGTTTACTTCTGGTTTGAACCATTTATCCAATCCGTAGTAATCTTCCAGCATAGCATCCGCCACGACATTATAGTCCAACGATTCGTTGATCCACACGTTATAGCCGGTTTCACTATCCGGATCGTACGGCGAGCGAGTCGGGTTGTTACGCATGGCTTGTTGGAAGTTCGGATAGTGGTTATTACGAGCAGCCTGGCGATAATCCACGGATGGACGAACTTCCAGCCAATCATCGAACAACTTAAAAGAAGCGTTCACACG
>DXRF01000297.1:2283-3534 GCA_019411205.1 Parabacteroides sp.
CCATAATCCTGACGTTCGTCCTGCAATGCGATACCTTGATTCTTTTCATAAAAGAAAGAGGTATAAACCTGTGCCTTTTCCGTACCCATTTCCAATGCAAGATGGTGTTTTTGAGAGAAGTTACCCTTATTAATCAACTCATCCCACCAGTTTGTATCGGAACCGTAATCCGTACCGATATTATGTTCGGCATATTCGCGACCGGACAACATTTCGGGAGCATTGTAGTTTTGTTTCTTCGTAAACTCGTTGCTGTACGTGAGTCTCACTTTTCCGTTCGTATTCGAGCCACTCTTGGTCGTAATTAAGATTACACCAGCAGCTGCACGTGTTCCGTAGATAGCACCGGCAGAAGCATCTTTCAACACATCAATAGACTTAATATCATCTTGCGTCAACGAACGGATATCACCACCAGGAAAACCATCTATCACGATAAGAGGAGACTTTCCGGAATTGATAGAAGTCATGCCTCGAAGCTGGAATGTCGTACCGGAATTGGCACTTCCCAAGTTGTTCATCACCAAACCACCGATCTTGCCTTGCAAGGACGCCGAGATATCCGCCCCACTCACACCGACCATCAAGTCATCAGCCTTCAACGAGGTGATGGCGCTGGTCACCTGCTTCTTGTCCAAAGAACCATAGCCGATCACCACAACTTCTTCCAATGCTTTGGCATCTTCAACCAGCTTCACATGGATGGTTGCTTGGTTGCTGACCTTTACTTCCTGAGTTGTATAACCGATAAAGGAAATCACTAAAGTCGAGTTGTTGGGAACATTTTGCAAAACGACCTTTCCGTCCATATCCGAGATATTTCCGTTTGTAGTTCCTTTCACAACAACATTAGCTCCCGCTACCGGCCCCATTTCATCCTGAACCATAATCGTTACGGTCTTTCCTACTTGATCCGGCACAGCATTCTCTATCCGATCCGAGGTTAACAATTCAACATTCTCACCAGCCGCAAATACTCCTGTCGTCAGACAAAAGAGCAGTCCGCAAGTGACTTTCGATACTCGAGATATTGAACCTTTCCTTCTTAGAGGATGGCCACAATTCTGTTTTTGTTGCATTTTCTTGTATTATTATAAAAAGGTTAATAATAAATCGATCTAAGCCAGAGGCTTATCACACTCTAAACAAGACCTAAAGTCTTTCTGTCAGTTTTCTCTATTCCTATCTCATAGGCCTATATATCCTTAATTCCGCAACACTTTGATTTAACTTTATTTATAAGTTCCTGAG
>DXRF01000298.1 GCA_019411205.1 Parabacteroides sp.
CTTTTATGCCATAAGTAGGATGTTTTGTCTTGTTTGACAGTTGTAGTATGCTTATTCGATATTTGGAAGACAAGCGTTTAAATAATGACAGACAAAAAAGAAGATGGTTGGTTCGAATTAAAAGGAAAGCTGTTTGATTTTAGTGGTTGCCCTATATAAAATTGATAGAGGAAGGATTTGTATGGAACAAACGGGCAAAATCAAACTCATGAGAAGAAACATTTTTATCTTTAGGCAGTGTCTAGAGGAAATTTTAACTACATTTACTGACTAATTATATAAAAAAAGGACTGTATCTGAGATGGAAGAGGAGAGTATCATATCTCTTTTTGAGAAAGTTGTGAAAGGAGATGAAGCAGCGTTCCGGTTATTGTTTGAAACTTATTCCCGGCGCCTGTTTCATGTAGCTTATTACTACCTGAACTCTCGTGAGCTATCAGAAGAAGCTATTCTGGATGTTTTTACAGTCATTTGGCAAAAGCGGAAAACATTGTCCCGTGTGAAAGAGCCGGAACGTTATTTATATATATCGGTGAAAAACCAGGCTTTGCATTATCTGAGAAGAGGATATGTACAGGAAAAGGATTCTTTCTCTTTGTATGAGATTGAGTTGATCCCAGATTCGGATACACCGGAAAAGAGTTTGATGGATGAAGAATACCAAGTACTGGTCCAACAGGCGATCGATTCTTTGCCACCAAAATGCAGAGAGGTTTATCGTCTTGTCCTCTCCGATAAATTGAAGAACCGGGAAATCGCCGATGTTTTAGGAATCAGTGAAAAGACCGTGAATATACATATCGCTAAGGCGTACGAGCGCATTGCGGAATTTGTAAACCGTCGATATAAGGAGGGCCGTATTAAATGATACAGCCCTCCAATGAAGTCAGAATTTGAACTTGATCAACACTCCTTTATGATCCGTCGGCCAAACTCCTGCTGGAGTTGAGAAAGTGTCTTGGCTGTCCTCTTCGACACGTTGGCTGCGGACAATGGATGACTTGGGGCCGACGATGACGGCGTCTTTCACTTCCCAACCGGTTGCCGGTATATAATAGATAAAATCGATGCGGTCGCGTTCATCCGCTTCCGGTGCCCAGGTCAACCGTTCGACAGGCATAGCCGGATTGTCCGAAGGGAAGGTAAAGCCGGGATGGGTGATCGGATCCGGATGTTTGACGCGATAGGCGTCGCGGAAGCCGGCTTCGTACAATAGTTTGGAGCAAGCCCAATCGACTACCGCCCCGTTGTGATCCCAAAGTCCTTTCGTCTCTTCCGTCCAATCCAAATGAGAAGGCTCGTTGAAGTCACCGCCCAAGATTACGAAATCGGCATCTGACTTTGTGGCGTCTTCTATCACGAGCCGGATGGATTCGTCACGCAAAGATTCGTTATTGGCTTTTTCGATTTCAGCCTTGTCCGTTATCGGAGTTTCCAGTTTCTTCCATGTCACACCGCTGTATCCGCGTGGCAGGTAACAGGCGTAATGCGTATAATCCAAATGCCCTGTATAGGCTACTACATGCTTGCCGTTCACATCCAAACGGGTCCTTAATACCCGGTCTTTGTGTGGGATGTTTTCCGTTTGTTCCAGTATGGGGTATTTGGACAGCAGTGCGACATCCAGCGAACTGCCTTGTCCATAATAGATTTTCCCTCTTTCGCGCAAAGCGTCCAGCATGCGGGGAACGAACAACGCGCCTTCCTTGTTGCTGGCTTCGCTGAACATCACGATATCCGGATCTATCCGGGCCACTTCGTCTGCGACAACCTCGAAGCCGTTTTCGACGACTGTTCCTTCCATCCAGATGTTCAAATGCAATACACTCAACTCTTGTTTCTCTTTCGTACAGCTGCTGCAAACCAGCATGAGCAGCCATAGCCAAATATAAAAACGTCTCATCGATATTTTCTTTCATTAAAAAAGTCCCCGAACTTTTATGAGATCCGGGGACTTTTATGTTACTTGATTTCTTTCTCTTCCATCATGTCCAGTTCGTTCTTGTCGGAGTCGATGAATTTATACTCCAAGAAGCCCAGACTTTGATTCGGAATCACTTTAATACCCATCGAGTATTTCAGTTTCCATTTCCAACTGAGCGGGAATTTTCCGCTCTTGATAAATGCTGCAACATAAGGATGTACGTGCAGGGCGAATTTCTTCACGTTGTGTTTGTTGACCAAGCAGTCGATCTTTCCTTCCAGGCTGTCGGTAAACAGGATAGAGGGTTTGATGGTGCCTGTGCCGAAACAGGTCGGACAGGCTTCGGATGTATCGACATCCATTGCCGGACGGACACGCTGGCGGGTGATCTGCATCAGACCGAATTTGCTCAATGGCAAAATATTATGTTTTGCCCGGTCATTAGCCATCGCTTTCGTCATGTGTTCGAACAATTTCTGCCGGTTGGCAGCTTCAGCCATATCGATAAAGTCGACTACGATAATACCACCCATATCGCGCAAGCGTAATTGGCGGGCAATTTCGTCTGCTGCTGCCGTGTTCACGTCGATAGCCGTTTTTTCCTGGGCATCGCTGCCTTTGGAGCGGTTCCCGCTGTTTACGTCGATAACGTGCATGGCTTCCGTGTGTTCGATAATCAAATAGGCTCCACTTTTGTACGTGACGGTGCGTCCGAATAGGGACTTGATCTGTTTGGTGATTGCAAAGTTGTCGAAGATGGGAAGTTCGCCGGTATATCGTTGTACGATCTCTTCCCGTCCGGGGGCAATCAGACTGACATAATCGCGGATATTATGATAGATGTCCGCATCGTTCACATAAATGTTCTGAAAAGAGGGGTTGAAAATGTCGCGCAACAAAGCCACTGCTCTTGCCGTCTCTTCGTAGATGAGTGCAGGAGCTTTTACTTTGGTGATTTTAGGAATGTTCTCTTCCCAACGTTTCAGTAATGTCTTCAATTCATGATCGAGTTCGGCAACGCGCTTTCCTTCCGAAGAGGTGCGTACGATTACGCTGAAGTTCTTCGGCTTGATACTTTGAATGAGTTGGCGTAGACGGGCACGCTCTTCGCTCGATTTAATTTTTGTGGAGACCGATACTTTATCGGCAAACGGTATCAGCACGATGTATCTTCCGGCAAAAGAAAGCTCGGAAGTCAGTCTGGGACCTTTGGTTGAAATCGGCTCTTTGGCGATCTGCACCAGCACTTCCTGTCCGACTTTGAGCACGTTGCTGATACTTCCGTCTTTTTCGATTTCAGGAAGCAGTTGCAATTTAGAGATGGAAGGGATTTTTTTATCTCCCTTCTGTTCTCCCAGTGCTTGCTTGAGGAACTTCTGCTGGGTGTTAAAATTAGGACCTAAGTCCAGATAGTGAAGAAATGCATCCTTTTTATACCCTACATCAATGAAAGCAGCGTTCAAACCCGGCATCAGTTTCTTAACCTTGCCCAGATATATGTCGCCGACGGCAAAAGAAACGTTGCGGGCTTCCTTTTGGAGCTCAACAAGGTTCTTATCCTCCAGTACGGCTATAGATACCTCTTTGGGCTGTACATCAACTAC
>DXRF01000299.1 GCA_019411205.1 Parabacteroides sp.
AGCAACAGTGTGTACATCGAAGCCGACCGGACGGCATATAAATAATTGTCGAACGTAGCTCGGATGCCTTCCGGCGTATCGACCGACAGGCAACGTCCGCCACGCATCAGCGCGATACGGTCGCAACGGGAAGCCTCGTCCATATAAGGCGTCGAAACCATAATCGTGATCCCTTGCCTCTTCAGCCGGTCCAGCATATCCCAAAACTCCACACGCGAAACAGGATCGACACCCGTCGTCGGCTCGTCCAGGAAAAGGACGTCGGGCCGGTGGATCAGTGCACAGCTCAACGCCAACTTCTGCTTCATCCCACCGGAGAGCTTCCCAGCTTTCCGTTTCTTGAAAGGCTCTATCTGGACATAGATATCCCGGATCAGGTCGTAGTTCTCCCGGACAGTCGTATTGAACACGGTAGCAAAGAAGTTCAGGTTCTCTTCCACCGTCAGGTCTTGATAAAGGGAGAAACGCCCCGGCATATACCCTACCCGCCACCGGATCTCCTTATAGTCGCGCACGACATCCAGTCCGCAGACCGAAGCCGTACCGCTGTCTGCCAGCAGCAGGGTGGTCAGTATCCTGAACAGCGACGTCTTGCCCGCTCCATCGGGTCCGATCAGTCCGAAAAGCTCCCCTTCGCCGATATGCAACGAGATGTCCTGCAAAGCCCGAACCTCCCCGTAAGCCTTATTTATATGTCGAATATCAATCTCTCTCATCATTGTCAATTCTCAATTGTCAATTGTCAATTAAAAACAACTTCCCCATATTGTCCGATCTTCAAATAGCCGTCGTTCCTGACAGCGATCTTGACGGCATAGACCAGATTGGCACGTTCGTTCTTGGTCTGGATGCCTTTCGGGGTAAATTCCGACTTTTCGGAAATCCAGGTGATCGTACCGGAATATTCCTTTCGTTCCTTTTCCCCGAAATCGACAAAGACACGTACCCCTCCACCGAGCTTCAACTGCGTAAGCTGTTCGGCAGTAGGATAAGCGCGGAGATACAACAGATCGGTGTCGGCAATCTTATAAAGAGGCTTACCGGCTGCCGTGACTTCTCCCGGTTCGGCATATTTCACAAGGACAGTGCCGGACTGCGGGTTGACGATGCGGCTTTTCTGCAACTGGTCGTCCAGCTGCATGATCTGGTAGACGATACTTTCTGCTTCAGCATCCGCCCCACCTGTCGTTTTATGCAAGGTCGAATATTGCGCATCCAATTGCTTTTGCAGCACTTTGATGTTGTTGACGAGGTCATCGACCTGTTTCTGATTGCCGGCTTTCGCCTTTACCAGGTTCTCCATACGCTGCTGCTCGCTCCGGGCGACGGTGATCTGCTGTTCGAGGGAAGCGATCTGTTTGCGGATATCCGGTTTGCGGATGTCCACACCACGGAGGCCCGCTTCGAGCTGCTTCTTTCGGAGATAAAGCTGCATACTGTCCACATAACCCAGCACCGCGCCTGCTTCGAGCCGGTCGCCTTCCTGCAAATTCAGTTCCATGATCTTCCCGTTCGCCTCCGAAGAAACGATTATTTCGGTAGATTCGAATGTTCCGGTAGCATCAAAGTCGTTCTCATTGCCACTGCAAGCTGCAAAAGCAATAAAAGCAATAGATAAAATAAGATATTTCATATTATTCATTTTTATAAAACACCCTGTTCCTTTTACAATCCCGCGCTTGACGAGGGAACGGGAGTGTTTGTCGTATACATATGATTATAGATTGATTGCAACTGTTGTATCCGGTGTGCGGCGGCGGCCTGGCGGGCCAGATCTTCGGAGTTGATCTCGCGGATAAGGTCGGTGACGGAGATCACGCCGTTCGCCAACTTGACTTCGGCCGCCCTCTTGATGCTGGAGCGGAGCCGGATGATCTCTTCATCGGCTTTCATCAGCTCGGTCATCTTCCTGATCTCCGTGTTCTGCTGCGCCAATTGAAGACGGGTGTTAAAAAGGAATGTCTCCCGCTCGACCTCCACCGCCTGCCGGTTCGTGGCAATCTTCCGGCGATCGTTCTTCAAGGTATATAATTTACCCATATTCCAACTCAGACGGACACCGGCAACATAGAACGGATTGAAACTGTCTTCCAGCATATTCAACCCCGGCCGACCGTAACCACCCTGAAAGAAAGCACCGATACGAGGCATCAGGCCGGCGGTCAACTGTTTGTTCTGCAGTTCAAGCAACTCGCTTTTGGCATCCAGCGCACGAAGCTCCGGCCGGTTGATCACAGGCGACAACGAAGGCCTTCCCGGCAGTGAAGGAACCTCCAACACGAACGAGCCGGTATCCGGACGACCAATCAAGACAGCCAGCATCTTGCCGTAAGCCGAACGGGCAGCCTTCAACTCTATCTCTTTCTGGCGGGCGTTCAACAATTCGACTTCCATACTTTCGCGATCGGACTGGTTGGCAACGCCGTTCTCCATCATGGCCGAGATACGGTCGATATTGATCTGCAACTCTTTCTGGAGCAAACTGTTCTGACGAATCAGTTCGTCCTGCAAGAGACAACCGAAATAGAGCTGGTTCACCCGGTCGTTCAAGGTATAAAGGGCGCTGTTCAGCTGCTCCCGGTCGGCCGTCGCCTGTGCTTCCGTCAACTGACGGGTGGAACGAATCACACCACCGTCCCAGAGCGTCTGGTTCACTTCGGCTACGACCTGATACTGGTCCTTGCTGAGTGTCGGGATCTCGATTCCGGGGATGATCGCCGACAGTTTGTCGGCATCGAACGGCAACTTCGTCACATCGCTCTGGTACGTTGCCTTCGCATTGACCGAGAGCTGTGGCATCCAGCCTTTAGCGGCATTGGACAGGTTATACTGTTCGGTCTGTTCAATCAGCCCGTACTGGCGTATCTGCGGATAGTTGGCATGCGCCCATTCATAACACTCGCCCAACGTAATACGTTCCTGTGCTCCCGCCCCTTCCGCCATAAGGGGAAAGACGAGCAACAGGGCGATCTGTTTCCAGCCATGCAGGAATGTCTGTTTCATATGCATCCTCCTTTCATTCATTCTTTTACAGTCTGTGTCTCGTCCGGCGTCAGCAACCGGACCATGACATCCGTGATAAAAACTTTTCGTTCCTGCAGAAAATCCTCGAATTTCCGGGGATCGCCTTCAAAGAAAGCACTCGTAAGCGGATTCCTCGCCAACATCGGAAAGACGATCAGGCTCAACAGCGTGGAAGCCGTATAGACCAGCGGAATCTTTTTCAACAACCCCTGTTCCATCTCATCCCGCATCTGTTTCTGCAAAAGCAATAACGGCTTGACTTTCTCCGGATCTTTCAAGATCGCCTTGTACAAATGTTCAGGATCACGGTTAAACTCGTTCACCACAAAAATCGGAAACAGCGGATTGGCCTGAATCATCGCCGTGTACTGCTCCACGATCTTCGGAAGCTTTTCTAGAAACGGGACCGGCTCACTTACAATCATCCCGATATTGGGTAACAACGCATCCATCAACTGGCCGAAGATCGCATCGAAAAGCATCTCC
>DXRF01000003.1 GCA_019411205.1 Parabacteroides sp.
TAAATCATAAATCATAAATCATAAATCATAAATCATAAATCATAAATCATAAATCTAAAATCATGCGCATTATTCCCAAAGCTAATACACTAAGAAAAGGCATACTTTTATACAGAGGCATCCGTTACCGCAAAGGCTTCGGGGTCCATTCTCCCTTTGTCTTCAATCTGATCACGAAAGTGATTGAGGAGCGTTGCCAATACTATAGCTTCTACGACATCGAACTGATCCGTAAGCAACTGCTTTTCCAGAAGGACGAGATCACTTATCCCGACCGCCAGCAAAAAGGGAAGATGCGCCGCCGCACAATCGGCCGGATTGTCGAACGCGAAGCAATACGGCCCAAACACGGCGCCCTGCTTTTCCGTCTTGCCAACTATTTCAAATCAAAACACATCCTTCAGCTCGGACCTTCCATAGGCCTGTCCACCTTGTATCTGACCTCATACGCATCCGATCTGAAATGTATCGCCCTGGAAAACATACCTGAGTTTGCCTCCATCGCCCGTATCGCTTTCAGTAAGGCTGCCCGCAACCCGGTTGACCTGCGTGTCGGAGGATATAAGGATTTACTACCGGAAGCCTTGAAAGACATGAAGCAACTCGATTTCGTCTTTTTCAACACCCTGTATGAGCAGCAGAGCAATAGCTGGCTGTTCGAAGAATGTCTGAAACATGTGCATGGCAATACGGTCTTTGTCTTCGAAGGCATCAAAGCCAGCCGTAAAATGCGCGAATTCTGGCGGGAAGTATGCTGTCATCCCGAAGTAACAGTGACAATCGACCTGTACTCAATGGGAATCGTGTTTTTCAACAAGAAGTTACACAAGAGGGATTATATCGTCTATTTCTGACTCTTTATCCAAAGATACAAACCATTAATGGATACGCGTCACCTGATAAACGGATTTTTTTGTTAGCCGCTTATCAGGTGACACATATCCATGTTCCTTATCAAACCGAAATAATACTATTATTTGAAAATCGGAACAAAAATAGATAATTGAAGATCCCTTGTTTCCGTGTTGCCGACTACATAATTCCGATAAATTCGTTTAAATCCATTTTTGTAAGATAAATCGACCTGAAGCCAATTGAAATCATAGCCAACTTTTACAACAAGAGGAATATCGAATTTATTATTCTCCAAATTAGCTTTAACTGTCGTATTAAAATAGACTGTCGGTTCCACCCCAATTCCAACCTTTAACCCTTTCCAAAATTTATAGCCGGCGACAACATTCAACGACATTCCATTAAATAATTTTATATTATCATAAACAGCACCACCTGGTTGTTGTTCGCCATAATCAATATCAGGATCAAACCCTTGTTCTTGAAAAGCAATATTCACTCTCCTCGCTTGATACAACAAAGCAGCATCAATTAAAAAATGTTTTTTAGATTCATACTGGAATTGATATCCTGCATTAAAACTAAAACAATGATCCCATTTCAAATCTTTTTCCCCTGATAATAATAAGTTATTGAATTTTGACTTATGCATCCAACTATCACCTCCACCGACTACAATACCCGATTTGATCTGTGATTGCGATAACACAGGGAACAACAATAAACACGCAAACAAAATAAATGTCTTTTTCATATCACTCTCTTTTTTGATTGTTCCAAATGTAATGATATTATCAATGCAATAATTTTGTTTTTATAAATTTAATGATTATTATTTATTAAATAGCAAAGAGTGTATGAAGAAAATTATTACCAGCAGTCTTATATCCCACTTTTTTATTCGGCTTTCTATTGAATTATACAGCCTTTTTATTGATAAAACGTCTTTCCCGTTAAAATAAATAATCCGAATCCTTGCACAAATCCCGGAATCTGACGAATATTGTACTCCTTTTTGCAACATCTGGCAAGGATGTGCGATTATATAATAAAACGATAAGTTATTGTCATATGAAAAAGAGCATTATATACACAGGGACCGGCGACAAGGGAACCACTTCTTTAGTTGGAGGCGAACGGGTGTCAAAAGCGCACCAACGGATCGAAAGTTATGGTACGGTCGACGAACTGAACTCGTTTATAGGATTGTTGATCTCTTCGCTGGAAGAGAAAACGGATCAAGACTTCCTGCTGTTTATCCAGCACAAGTTGTTCACGATCGGTTCCTATCTGGCAACCGACCAGGAAAACACGGAACTGAAAGTAGAAAGCAAGGTGATGCCGGAAACGATCACCCGTATCGAACGGGAAATAGACCGCCTGGATAACGAATTGCCCAAGATGCGCCACTTCGTTTTGCCGGGAGGAAGCCGTTCGGCTTCTTTGGCCCATGTGTGCCGGACAGTCTGCCGGCGTGCCGAACGCCAGATCTACCGTTTGGCGGAGACCCTTCCTGTTGAAGAGCCTGTCCTGGTTTTTATGAACAGATTGTCTGATTATCTGTTTGTTCTGGCACGTAAGGAATGCATACGGAATAATGGCAAAGAAATTATCTGGGATTATACTTGCATCTAAAGAATATTGTTTTATTTTTGCGGAAAATTTGAGAACCTGACCGCCGTAAGGTGGTTATTAATACTTGACAGCTATGTATTGGACATTAGAGTTAGCTTCAAAACTGGAAGACGCGCCCTGGCCTGCAACCAAGGATGAATTGATTGACTATGCACAACGTTCTGGTGCGCCACTGGAAGTGATTGAGAATTTGCAGGAAATGGAAGACGAAGGTGAGATTTATGAATGCATGGAAGATATCTGGCCCGACTATCCAAGTAAAGAAGACTTTTTCTTCAATGAAGAAGAATATTAATGTGCGATAAAAACGTACAGGCATGAAATAATGACGAGGTGGCAGGGCTATGTCCCGCCGCCTCGTCTGCTTTTTATACAATTTATCCGGACTTATTCCGTTTCTTGATATATGAACAAATATCTCCTGCTTATCATCCTTTTGGTAACCGGGCTCACGGGAGCACGGGCGCAATACGACTCGCAGCTAAGCCAGTATTTTATGGCGCTGGGTTACTATAATCCGGCATACGCAGGTGTTACGGGAGACTTGAATATGCTGGCGCTGTCCCGTTTGCAATATGTCGGGATCGACGGAGCGCCAACCTCCTTCTTTATCAATGCGGATATGCCGCTGAAGATCGGGAAAACCAATCATGGTGTCGGGATGGTCGTCTTTACCGAAGGGATCGGGCTTTTCGTCAATACACATGTCAATTTGCAGTATGCCTATAAACAGAAACTATTTGGCGGAACGCTCAGTATCGGCATGCAGTTCGGAATGGTAAACCAGTCATTCGACGGAGAGAAGGTCTTTTTTCCGACCAGCCAGTTCCACCAACAGGAAGACCAGGCAATTCCCAAAAAGCAGGTGAGCGGAATGGGCTTTGACTTGAACGCCGGGCTTTACTATCACCGCAAGAACCTCTATGCCGGTTTAGGCGTCACGCACTTGAACAAGACGGAGATCATATTGGACGAATATTCTTCCATGTATCTCGCCAGCACATATAATTTGATCGCCGGATACAATATTCAGTTTCGAAACCCGTTGTATGAATTACAGCCGTCTGTATTCTTGAAAACAGACATGCAGAGCTTCCAGGCGGACATAACTGCCCGGTTGTTTTATAACAAAATGTTTAACGGAGGTTTTTCCTGGCGTGTGAATGAGTCGTTGATCCTGTTGTTAGGAGCCAAGATCGGGAGTTTCCAGGTAGGATATGCGTATGATTTTCCGATCTCTACCATACCTATCTTGAAAGCCACGAGTGGAAGCCACGAGTTGGTAGTGAGCTACAAGTTGAAGTTGAAAAAATCGAAGTCAGGAAAGAATAGACATAAAAGTGTACGTATATTATAGTATATGAAAAAAGTATTGTTAGTACTTGCGGCAGTAGCCCTGTTTACCTCATGTGGCAAAACCCTTTCCGGTGGCGGGGGCGAAGTGACAGGGGTACGATCGGTGGCGTTTAACGAACCGGCCCCTTACGGGATGGTTCTGATCAAAAGAGGCTCATTCGAGATGGGACCCGCTGATAAGGATTCCTTGTGGGGGATCAATCCGGAAACGAAAGGCGTCTCTTTCGATGCTTTCTGGATGGACGAGACAGAGGTAACGAATGCCAAATACCGTCAGTTCGTCTATTGGGTGCGCGACTCCATTATCCGCGAACGCCTGGCCGATCCGGCTTATGGCGGCAATGACCTGTTCAAGATTACCGAAGATAGATACGGCGAACCGGTGACCCCGCATTTGGACTGGAGCCGCCCGATTCCCTGGAAACGTGCCAATGAAGACGAGATCCGGGCAATCGAAAGCGTCTATACCGTAAATCCGGTGACCGGCGAAAAGACGTTGGACCCGAAACAGATGGTCTATCGCTACGAATGGTATGACTATACGTCGGCAGCCCTTCGCAAACATAACCTGGACCCGGCAGCCCGTGTGCGCAACACCGATATCCAGGTCGATCCTAACGAAGTGATCATGATATCCAAAGATACGGCCTACATCACCGAGGAAGGCGAGATCGTGAACGAGACCATCACGCGCCAGCTCAGCGGACCGTGGGATTTTCTCCATACCCGTATCGTGAATGTCTATCCGGACGAGAGCTGCTGGGTGAACGATTTCAACAATGCTTATAATGAGCCCTATATGCGTATGTACTTCTCGCATCCGGGCTATGACGATTATCCTGTAGTAGGTGTTTCCTGGGAGCAGGCGACCGCTTTCTGCGTATGGCGTACCAACCTGTTCAAGGAATCTCTGAACTTCCCCAGCGGACAGGCCCTCGAACCGTTCCGCCTGCCGACCGAAGGCGAGTGGGAATATGCAGCCCGTACAGGCAAGAACGAAAACAAATATCCGTGGGCCGGCGACGAGCTGGTGAGCGGAAAAGGTTGCTTCTTGGGCAACTTCAAACCGGGAAAAGGCAACTATACGGAAGACGGCCATCTGATCACTTCGCGTGTCGGCTCTTTCGCTCCGAACGAATTCGGCCTCTATGACATGGCCGGCAACGTGGCGGAATGGACATCGACCTCTTATTCCGAATCCGGGCCGAGCCAGATGAGCGACATGAACCCGGATCTGCGCTACAATGCCGCCAAGGAAGACCCGTACGCTATGAAGAAGAAAGTTGTCCGGGGCGGTTCATGGAAAGACGTGGCACAGTTTATCCGTTCGGATATGCGCACCTTCGAGTACCAGAACGAAACGCGTTCATACATCGGTTTCCGTTGCGCCCGTACACAAATCGGTTTTTCGAGAGCAAAAGGTAAAAAATAACGAATATACATCACATCATGGGAAAATATAGAAGATATAAAAACAGAGTAGAAATGTATCTCGCCAGTGAAAAAGGCAAGCGGGTACTGAATTTCTGTTATAGCTGGGGTGCCTCCATCGTTATTATCGGCGCCTTGTTCAAATTGTTACACCTGCCGTATGGCAACCAGATCCTGTTTGTGGCTATGACGGTAGAAGCAT
This sequence comes from Parabacteroides sp., assembly GCA_019411205.1. Classification (GTDB taxonomy): domain Bacteria; phylum Bacteroidota; class Bacteroidia; order Bacteroidales; family Tannerellaceae; genus Parabacteroides. The sequence goes on from DXRF01000003.1 coordinate 5,480, forward strand.
TGGTATTCTTCGTCTCTGCATTTGAAAAGCCATTCAACGAATATCACTGGGAAGAGGTGTTCCCGGTATTGAAATCGAAGAATCCGCTCGACCGTCCGGATTTTGCCAATACGCCGATGTCCAATCTGGTCAACTCGCCGGAAAATACGGCCGACGATGAGGTCGCCGACGGACTGAAAATCAACTTAGGCGGCAAGCAGGCTGCTGGACTGGGCAATCTCGGCCTGGATGTGAGCGAAGAAGATACGAAAAACCTTTCCGACAGTATCAAGAAACTGAGCAGTGCCGCCGAACAGATCTCCAAGATGGCGGAACTGACGGAAGCAACGCAGAAATATCTGGAACAGCTTTCAGGTATGTCCGAGAATATGGAGCGTTTCAGCCAGGTGACCCATTCGCTGACCGACGTTTCCGACACGCTCCTGAACTCGTATAAGAGCATTACGGATAATTCGGACGGTATCAACCAGAATTCCCGCGGTTACGTGCAGCAGATGGAAATGCTGAACCGCAACATATCGGGCTTGAACACGATCTACGAAATACAGTTGAAGAGCATCAGCTCGCAGATCGAATCGATCGAACATATCAATAGCGGTTTGAGCCGCATCCGCGAGATGTATGATGGCTCTGTTGTCGACAGTTCCGTGTTCCGCAACGAAACGGAAAAGATGACGCGGCAGTTGGCCGAACTGAACCAGGTATACAGCCGCCTGTTGCAGGCCATGACGGTCAATATGGGGTATCAGCAACCTGCACAACCCCAGCAACCCGCTTACCAACAGCAGCCCGCACAGCCGCAGAATTACCAGCAGCAAGCCTATCAGCAACCGTACGGATATCAGCAGCAGGCTCCGTATACAAACAACCCAATGAAGTAATCGGATATGGCAGGAATAGCAAATAATCCCAATTCGCCCCGTCAGAAGATGATCAACCTGATGTATCTGGTGTTCATCGCCATGATGGCACTCAACGTGTCGTCGGAGGTACTCGACGGTTTCGAACTGGTGGAAGGCAGCTTGCGTACTTCTATCGATAATACCTCAACCCGCAACGAGATTGTTACGGAGGAACTGAAGGCTTATTATCAGACAAACCCTGAAAAAGTACGTGAATGGTACGAAAAGGGAACAAAGGTGAAGCAGGCTTCCGACAGCCTGTACAATTATGTGCAGGATCTGAAAGTGCGTATTGCACAGATTGCCGACGGCAAGGAGGCCGATGTCAATAATATCGATCATAAGGACGACCTCGAAGCGGCTTCCCGCGTGATGTTGTCTCCCGTTTCGGGCGAAGGCAAGAAATTGCGCCAGAGCATCGAAAAATACCGGACACTGATGGGCGAGATGGTGGAAGACTCGGCCAAGACGCGCATCATCGAAGCCAGCCTGTCGACGACACCGCCTCACAAAGCCGGTATCAATACCCGCACCTGGGAAGAGGCTTTGTTCGAGAATATGCCAGTGGCGGCAGCCGTTACCTTGCTGACGAAATTGCAAAGCGATATCCGTTATGCCGAAGGCGAAGTGTTGTCGAACCTGCTGAGCAGCGTCGACATGCGCGACTATCGTGTGAACCAGATCACGGCACAAGTGATCCCGGAAAGCCAGATCGTCATGCGGGGCAGCCAGTACAAGGCCAATATCGTCTTATCGGCTGTCGACTCGACGAAACGTCCGACCGTCTATGTGAACGGCAAGGAATTGCCTTATGATGCAAACGGCATGTTTACGGCTGTAGCCGGTACTCCGGGCACTTATCCGGTCAAAGGATATATCGAAATGCCGGGCAGCGACGGCAGCGTGATGCGCCGCGAGTTCGAAAGCGAATACTTCGTGACAGAGCCGAGTGCAACGGTAGCGCCGATGCTGATGAATGTGCTGTATGCCGGAATCGCCAACCCGATCCGTATCGCCGTGCCGGGTGTACCGAGCGGTAACGTGACGGCGAGCATGACAAACGGGACATTGGTCCGCAAAGGAGACCAATGGGAGGCCCGTCCGACAACGGTTGGAACAGACGCTATCATTTCCGTCCATGCTAAAATGGCGGATGGGCGCAGCGTTGAAATGGCAAAAACGACTTTCCGCGTACGTGCCCTGCCCGACCCGATGCCTTTTATCGAATATAAGGACCAGAACGGCAATATGCGCAAGTTCCGTGGCGGCCAGTTCTCCAAACGCAATCTGGTGGAAGCCGACGGTATCCAGGCGGCTATCGACGACGATCTGCTGAACGTCCCGTTCAAGGTGTTGAGTTTCGAGCTGACTTTCTACGATTCGATGGGCAACATCATTCCGGAAGTCACACAAGGCAACCAGTTCTCGCAACGTCAGAAAGATTATATCCGTCGCCTGGCAAGAGGCAAACGCTTCTACATCACCCATGTGAAAGTATTAGGCCCGGACAACAAGGAACGTATCATTCCGACCGTCGAAGTAATCGTCAATTAACATAACGCAGGGGCAGGTTTGGAACCTGCCCGCAACTAATAAAATATGAAACGTTTATATTACATAGCAACCCTCGCCATCGCCCTGTTCGCTTCCTACCCCCTACAGGCGCAGGAAGAGGCCGGCAATACACAGCAACAGCAGCAGAGACGTCGCGGTCCCGAAGCAAGCCGTGGCGCCCGTGAAGAAGATAAGAAAGAGAGCGGTATGCCTGAACTGACCGTCCGGGCGCAGGATATGAACGAGCGGATGACGCAGCATATCGGCAACGCCCGCTGGATGCGTGTCATCTATCGCCAGATCGACCTGACGAAAGAACAGAATGCTCCCCTATATTATCCCACCCAACCGATGAACGGACAGATGAACCTGTTCTCGATCATCTTCCAGCTGGTATGCGAGGGCAAGCTGTCCGCCTATGAATATCTGGACGGTTACGAAGATTTCAGTGATAACCGCAAGCTCGACTTGAAAGTCATGCTGGACCGCTGCCGCATCTTCTACGAAGAGACGCCTGGCGAAGACAACGAGCCCGCCGGCTTTGTCGTGAACGAAAGTGATATTCCTTCCGGTGATGTCCGCTCCTATTACATAAAGGAGGCGTGGTATTTCGACCAGAACAACTCCGTATTCGATGTCAAGACACTGGCGATCTGTCCGATCCTGACCATCGTGGACGACATGGGGCAGAACACCATGCCGATGTTCTGGATTCCTTATGAAAACTTGCGTCCCTATATCAATACGGCCTATATCATGACGTCTAATATCAACAACGCCATGACTTTCACGCTCGACGACTATTTCCGCCGCCGGATGTTCCAGGGCGATATCTTCAAGACGCAGAATCTGATGAACCAGCCTCTGCAAGCCTACTGCCCGACACCCGATTCGATGAAACGCGAGCAGGAACGTATCGAGAACCAGTTGATCACTTTCGAAAAGTCCCTCTATCTGCAGCCGGACACAGCTCAGTTGGCAGTTGATACAAAAGGCAAAAAATCTAAGAACGCAACCGTTTCCGCCCGTGGCAGAAAGACGGAAGCCGCAAAAGAAAGCAAACAGAAAGAGGTCAAAATAAAAGCTCCGAAAGCCCAGAAAAGCGCTCCGGTCCGCAGCGTACGCCGTCGCCGGTAAAGGCTTTACCTCTTTCACTGTCTAAAACACGAAAGAAGCGTAGATTGGCAGATGTCATTCAAGTCATCACCAATCTACGCTTCTTTTATGTTTCGCCGAAAGGATTTACAGCTTATGTATCACCTTCATCAACTGATCTCCCAAGCCGATTGTGTAGCCTTGTGAAACGAACACTACACGGTTGAAAGTGTCGGCAATGATGAAGATTGGCAGTGTGTTGGCGTTCTGCAACTTCATGGCTGCGGCGATCTCCTTCTGAATTGTTTTGTCGATATCTATACCGTATGTGATGGTAGTTGGCAACTCTCCGAACTCCTTCGGATCGAAGTTCTGGAAGCCTTTTTCATCGGGGAACAACAAAACCATGCCGCGGCCCCATTCTTCGAGGTCCTTCTTTACGGCGGCAATGTCACGCATGGCGTGGTTGGTCGGCTCCTGGCGTGCTCCGAGGACAGCGACAACATAATAGCCGCGGCCGGTGGTAGCCAACAGACTCGTTTCCTCGCCGTTATCAGCCCGTTTGAATTTGTTTTCGGAGTTGAAGCTGCCAATGACCTGTACATCATCCTGGCTTTCGCGCATCTCCAGTTTGATATCACTCGTCTTGCCCGGTTCTACGTTGAAGAAGGATATTTCGGCCAATACGCTACCGTTTGCCATACGTGTTCCGGTTACCAACATATAATGGCCCTCATCCATAGGAAGCGGCTTTTTCAACAGAGCGCTCCAAGTGTCGCCGCCACCCATATCCACGTCGCCCGATTCGAAGTTAAGCGTCTGCAACTTGCCGGTCGGCAGCACTTTCGCAATCGTGAAATGGCTGTAATATTTCGGGTCCTGCAATGCTTTGATTGGCTGGTAAGAAGCCACGACCTTACCTTGCTTGGCAACCGTCTGCCCGGCAGCTTCGAAGTCGACATCCACCCAGTTCAGGCCTTTCGCATATTGCACTTTCCCTGCCACCGGTTCGATACGCGCCGGAATACCGATGCTACGGCATACGGCAACGAAGAATATATTGCGGGAACCTTTGTCGGCCACGCGCGATTTCCATACGCCCATCGGCATAATCGGAATGCGTTGAGGATTCAGGCTGTCATTGATACTGATATTTTCCTTCACCCAGTCTACAATTAATTGCGGATCAGCTTTCGCCTTCTTCACCAATGCCGGATCGACGTTGGCGGCGAAAAACTTCCTATAAGGTGTCAGGAACTCGTTTGCCACACGCGGATTGAGGATATATTCGGTAAACAGGGAACTTTGCACAGCCTGGACATTGTTCAGATGGTCTGCCAACACGGAAGCCGGCGTATCACGCAAATCTTTGGCAGAGACGACATTCAGCAAATCCATCGCCATCGGTCGTTTGTCGGCAGGCGTATCGCGGAGGAACTTCTCGATCTCACGCCAGTTGCCCCGGCTGCCGATCATGAAATCGGCTGTTTTCAGCGGGTCGATGTTTAATTCTTTGGCAAGTGCTTCCGCTTTCTCTTCCGTATAGAAAGTGCCTACATATTTATTGCGGATCAGATCCTCTTCGTGCAAACGCTTGGCGTTGGCCTCTTTCTGTTCGTCCGTCACGCAGGCGGCAATGGAGCCGTCTATCGGAGGAATGACGTCGAGCGTGACGGTTTCGATGTCTCCCGGTTTCTTGTCGAGGGTGATCGTCACGCTATCTTCTTTACCAAACGACACTTTGCTGTATCCGAACTTGCCGTCCTTGGTCGCCCATACCAGCATATCGCCTTTACCGGCTGAAAGGAAAGCTTTCCCTTCAGCATCCGCCTTCTTATTAGCTACGGAATAGAATTCGGCATAATTATATATCTTGAATTCAACATCGGCTCCGACAGCCGGCCGGCCGTTTTCATCCACGACAGTGATCGTTGCTTTGGCCGTAGGGGCATAATTGTCGATCACGTTGATCTCGGTGTAACCGTCGGTAACGTCCATCACCTCTTCCGGTCCGTTGTATTTGCCGAATACTTTCGTGTGCATCAGCATACCACGGTAAGCCGGTCCGTTGAACCATCCCAAATTGAGTACCGGTTCCGGTTCGCAAGCCCCGAGAAAATACCATTTGCCGTTTACCCAGGCTTCCACCCAGGCATGATTGTCGTCGGTATGCGCCCAACGCGGCGTATAGACTTGGCGGGCCGGTATGCCGACCGAACGAAGGGCAGCTACGGTAAACGTCGACTCCTCGCCACAACGCCCGTAGGCTGTCTTCACAGATGCCAACGGCGAGCTTGTCCGGGCATCCGACGGCGTATAGATCACTTTCTCGTGACACCAATGGTTCACCTCCAGCACTGCGTCATACAAAGACAAGCCTTTCACCCGGTCTTTCAGTTCTTCATAAAAAACCATGCGGCTCTCGTCCAGATTCTCGTTGTTGACTCGCACAGGAAGTACGAAATGGCGGAAGATATCTTCCGGTATGCTGCCTCCCCAGGGCATTTCCACCCGTGCACGGAACGAACTGCGGATATTGTCAAGATACAATTGCCCGTCGTAGTCCGTGATATCTCCGACCGGCATATAGGCATACAAGAAAGTAAGCGCCTCTTTTTCGTCGGCCGTCATCTTTTGGTTAAAGACTGAAAAAAGGTTTCCGTTCGGCAGAGCGGCCTGCTTTGCCTGAAAGTCCTTCTCCACTTCGGCGCGGAACGCATCGTCCGAAATGAAATGCTGCTGTCTATTGCATGAAGTTCCCGCAAGGAGAACGAACAATAGTAGAAATAGATTTGTTTTAATCATAGCGTTAATTTTATTAGCACAAATATAGTGAATATATTTATTAGTCAGTAGATAGCCTTGTCTTTTAAGTGTTAAGCAGTTGTGCATATCGTTATTTTTTCTTTACTTTGAAGTGACAAATTATAGAGTAAACCGTTATTAGCCTATGTTCCACGAATTACAAATCTTTGAGAATCCTGAAGCAATCCTGTTGGTTGCTTCGATTATCTTTTTCTTCAGTATTATTGCCGGTAAAGCCGGTTTCCGTTTCGGCCTTCCCGCCTTGCTTCTCTTCTTAGGTGTCGGAATGCTGTTCGGTAGCGACGGCTTGGGCATTCAGTTCAGCAATCCCAGCGCGGCACAGTTCATAGGTATGTTGGCATTGAGTATCATCCTGTTCTCGGGTGGTATGGACACTAAGGTATCCGAGATCAAGCCGATCGCGACAGAGGGCGTCATACTCGCGACGGTGGGCGTCCTGCTGACGACTCTTATAACGGGAGGCTTTATTTATTATGTGTTTTTATGGTCCACCGGTTACGAGACCCTTACAATAGCGGAATCGATGTTGATGGCGGCAGTAATGTCGTCTACAGACTCTGCCTCCGTCTTTTCCATCCTCAGGAGCAAAGGCGTTTATCTGAAACAACGCCTGCGTCCGACGCTGGAATTGGAAAGTGGTAGCAACGACCCGATGGCATATATGCTTACCTTGCTCATTATCGCTTACATACAGGTCGGGGGAATGAACTTGCAGGAAGCCGTCCTGCAATTGCTCGTCCAGCTGTCTGTCGGTGCGATAGCCGGTTTCCTGCTGGGTAAGCTGGCTGTTCTGATGATCAACAAGATCAATATGGACAACGAGTCTTTATATCCGATCTTATTGTTGACAACGGCTTTCTTCACTTTCTCGGCAACAACTTTATGCAAGGGCAACGGCTATCTGGCCGTGTACATTGCCGGCCTGGTCGTGGGAAATGCCAAGATTGTGCATAAAAAGAGCATGGGGACTTTCTTCGACGGCTTTGCCTGGCTGTGGCAGATCGTCATGTTCCTTACGTTAGGTCTGTTAGTGAACCCACACGAGTTGTTGCCTGTCGCTCCGGTAGGCCTGTTAGTGGGAGTATTCATGATACTGATAGCCCGTCCGGCAACGATTTTCCTGTGTCTGCTTCCATTTAAGAACTTTACGACAAAAGGAAAGCTGTATATTTCGTGGGTAGGGCTTCGTGGAGCGGTTCCGATCATCTTTGCCACCTATCCGTGGATTGCCGGAGTCGATCATGGAGGCATGATCTTTAATATCGTGTTTTTCATTACGATCCTTTCCCTATTGATACAGGGAACAACCGTAACACAGGCTGCCAAATGGCTCGGACTTGTCGACGAGCCGGAACGGAAAGATGTGTTCGGTATCGAATTGCCGGAAGATATTAAGAGCGCCATGAGCGAAATAGACATCACTCCGGCTGTCCTTTCCCACGGAAACAAACTGATGCAACTCACCTTGCCCGATCATACTCTTGCCGTTATGGTGAAAAGAGACGGACATTATTTCATTCCGAAAGGCAACACGGAGCTGAAAGAAAACGACAAGCTCCTGATGATTTCCGATAACGACGAGGCCTTGTTGCAGGCATACGATTCGTTAGGGGTGAAAAACTATACGATGAAAAAGAATTAAAAGAATCTCGATCAGGGCTGCTTCGATGCCACAACAGAATCACGCAACACCAGCAGCCCTTCCGGCCCCATATTGAACAGTAAATCCACAATACTCATATTCGGAAGAAATCCGTGCTTGTCCTGAAAGACCTGGTAATAGGGTTTCGGGGAGAAGGCCGGGTCCTCTCCTTCATGTTTCGGACGGATGATTTCGCGGAAATCGTTCGGCACTTCAGGCTGGTACTCTTCCGTATAGATGACATTCGGATGCAGGTCAAGCAGGCGGCAGATCAACAGGCGCAGTTCCTCATTGTAATCAAACAGGAATTCATATTTTTTCTCGTAAAAAGGAGCGAAATCCTCTTCGTAATATTCAAAAAACGGACTCATATTATAAGCCGAAACCAAAGCGTTCCAGTGCAGGTGACGCCAGTTCCCGTGATCGGAGATACGGATGTCCTTGGTCGGGCACTTCAATGTGTCCGGCTTTACGATAGGAACAGACAAGGCTAACGGACCGTTGGCGGCAGCAATGGTACAACGGTTCCGGAAGGTTTGCTTCAAATAGTTTTCGGCTGTTTCCAAGTGTACTTCCGGATATTGGAACAATTTACAATATTGCTGGACAGGGCCCAGATATGTTGTAGAAATATAGACAGATTGCATCAGTTTACAGGTTTAAAGATTCGTTGTTTGTCTTGGCTGAACCAGCAGAACCAGGCATTCCCGATGATACGGTCACGCGGGATAAAACCTAAATGACGGGAATCGACCGATTCGTTTACGTTGTCGGAAAGCATCCAATAATAATCCTGTTGGAAAAAGAAAAAAGCAGTCTCCCTCCCGTCTAAATATAGCTTTCCGTCACGGAAAACAGCCTTTTCTCCGGCCTCGGCCAATATCGCCTCCCTACAGGCGGTAAGGGCTGCTTCATCCAAACGGTATGCCCGGCCTTTACGGGGAACGGCCAGTTTGTACGGAGCAAACTGATTCCGGATAAAATGAATGTTCATTTCTTCCGTCAGTTCTTCACGCAATTGATATTCTTCGAAGGTAGTCAGGGAAAAAGAGAACCCAAACGTCTCGCTCTTCCAGTCCCGCACCGGAATATTCAGTTTTTGCAAAGCTTTCAGGAAATCGGCAGCACTCTTCCGGGTAATGAAACAGGTATTAAGCGCGCGGGGAGAGTGAGGTAGCAGTTTTCCATTTACTTCGTATCCGTCGCCACTCACCAGGATAGTGTCTCCGGGCATACCGATGCAACGGCTCAAGAACAAGGGGTTGCTCACCGTGTCTTTCAGAAGCGGACTGGTAAACAGCACGACCTTGTTCCGTCCAGGATTTCCTTCAAGCGGCAATTTATTTACCAAGATATAATCGCCTTGATGCAACGCCTCTTCCATCGCATTCGTCGATATCCGGTAAGATTCGATACAGAAACGGCGGACGGGTATAACAATGAGAAAGGCGATAACAATCGTTACCACCCAACCCACGTAGAGGCGACCTTTACGGCCGCCCGCCCCGCTTATGTTATCATGCATCTTTTTCCCCATAGAAACTTGTTTAGTCAGGATGTACCCAGCGGAACATACGGTTCCAGCGAATACCGCCGTCGAACAGGCTACGATCCTTATCCAGTGACAGCCAGATCATGATCGGCTTGCCTACGATATGGTCTTCCGGCACGAAACCCCAGGAACGGCTGTCGGCACTGTTGTGGCGGTTGTCACCCATCATCCAGTAATAATCGTATTTGAACGTATAGTCCGTTTCCGGCTTGCCGTTGATGTAGACCTTACCATCCTTTACTTCCAGCTTATTGTGTTCGTAGTTGACGATACAGCGTTTATAAAGAGCGATATTACGTTCAGTCAGCGGGATCGTGGTTCCCTTCTTCGGAATCCATAATGGTCCGTAATTGTCACGGCTCCATCCGGTCTGGTAGTCTACCGGGTAATAAGAATCGGCTCCTACAGGGTCCGGTTCGAGAACCACACGTTTCACAACCGGCAGTTTTTTAGCAATCTCCAATGTCTTTTGAGTCAGTGGAAAATGGTAAATCGGATTATACTGCCCGTTGTCGTTCGGCTGAATATTCAACATAGACATATATGAAGGATTATAGCTTCCGTCAATCAATACACGGTCGGCTTTGCTGACATCCAGTAAACGGAACTGCTCCTCACTCAACATGGAACCGTCCGTCTCGACGAAGTAGTTCAGCTGCATCTTTTCCGGATTCTTGGCAGCAACACCATCGATGTAGACCTGGTTGTTACGAATCTCGATCGTGTCGCCCGGCATACCGATACACCGTTTGACATAGTTCTCTCGTTTGTCGACAGGTCGGTAGATCACATCACCGAAATCCGCTTTATTCAACAGGATAGCTTCCCGGCCGTATTGCTCTACCAAGTGGTAATAGTCCGGATTCTGGACTTTCAGTGCAACCGTATCGCCGGCAGGAAAGTTGAACACGACAATATCATTCCGTTTCACATGCCCGAAACCTTTCACCCGCTTGTAGTCCCACTCCGGCCAGTCCAGATAAGACTTGCAGTTGAAAAATGGCAATGTGTTTTGTACCAGCGGGAAAGCAACCGGCGTATTCGGCACGCGCGGTCCGTAGCTGAGCTTGCTGACAAACAGATAATCACCCACCAACAAGGACTTCTCCAGAGAAGAACTGGGAATCTGGTAATTCTGGAAAATAAAGATATTGATGAAATAGACGGCAACCAGTGCAAACAGGATATCATCCACCCATTCCAGCACATTGCGTATCTGCGGATTCTTGGTGCGTTTCCAGGCTCCCCAGGGGATGTATTCGGTCAGGAAAATATCGACAAGAATGATCAGGCCCAACAACAACCAGGCATTCTGCATCCAAAGCGTGAAAAGCAGATAGAGAACGGCAGCTATGCTGAATTTAATCCATTGTTTCTTGGAAAACTTCTTCATTTGTTTCTGTTATTAATTAGAATTTAAGCATATCGTCCATTCCGAGGAAACCTTTCTTTCCGGCGGTAAATTCGGCGGCAATAACGGCGCCCAAGGCAAATCCGGCACGGCTCTTTGCATCGTGCTTGATGCTGATCGTATCGACATCCGACTCATATGTGATCTCGTGGATACCCGGAACTTCTCCTTCACGAATGGCATGGATAGGAATATCGGTTGTTTTCTCAACCGTTTCCAACGTCCAGCGGTCTTTTCGATCCACGTTTTCAATGATTCCTTCCGCCAATGTGATGGCAGTTCCGCTGGGGGCGTCCAATTTATGGATATGATGGGTTTCCATCATTTTGATATCGTAAGCGGGGAAGTTATTCATAATCTTTGCCAGGTATTTGTTGATGGCGAAGAATATGTTTACACCGATGCTGAAATTGGAGGCATAAAAAAAGGTTTTACCTTCTTTTTCGCACATTTCTTTGACTTGTCCGATCTTGTCAAGCCAGCCTGTCGTACCAGATACAACCGGAACACCTGCGGCAAAACATTGCATATAATTGTTGAATGCTGTTGCTGGAGTCGTAAATTCGATCGCGACATCAGCACTTTTGAAATTGTCGGAGTGTATTTCTTCGGGATTATTGATATCTACGATAGACACGATCTGGTGTCCTCTGCCAAGTGCTATCTGCTCGATAGTTTTTCCCATCTTTCCGTAACCGATAAGTGCAATCTTCATACTTATATATTTAACTTTCAATTTTTAACTTTCAACATTCTACTGATAACGTGCTGCAAATATAAAGAATAATGCTTAGATTTAGGACATAAATCTTAACTCTGAAAAAAGATGGAACGTTTATTACATTATGTTTGGAAATACAAACTTTACACGGCCACTCCATTGGCAACCACAGACGGACGCTCTGTCCAGGTAATCGATCCCGGAATACAGAATACGGACGCAGGTCCCGATTTCTTCAATGCGAAGATCAAAATAGATGGAACACTATGGGCGGGAAGTGTCGAAATTCATGATAAATCTTCCGACTGGCAGCTCCATCATCATGATACGAATAAAGCATACGACAGTGTAATTCTTCATATTACAGGTTTTAATGATTTCCAACCAGTTCGAACCAACGGGAATCTGATCCCACAATTACTCCTGACCGTTCCGGAAAACATTCTCCGCAGTATAGACTGGTTGCTTTACCGGGAAACAGCTCTTCCATGCCTCGATCATATAGCCGGAATCGCCCCTTTACATATAGCCTGCTGGATGGAGGCTTTGCTGAGCGAGCGGCTGGAACGGAAAACACATGACATTTTCCTCCTTTTAGATGCGTATCAGGCAGACTGGAACGAAGTTTTTTATATTACTTTAACCCGGAACTTCGGCTTTGGTGTAAATAATGATGCTTTTGAAAGGCTGGCAAAAAGCTTGCCGCTCCGTTGCATCCAAAAACAACGGAGCAGCCATTCACAGATAGAAGCGATGCTTTTCGGACAGGCGGGAATGTTAGCAGAGAAGAATGATGATCATTACTTCCGCCTGTTGCAACGAGAATACGATTTTCTACGCCATAAGTTCGACCTTTCGCCGATGGAAGATTTCGTGTTCAAGAACCTACGGACACGACCTGTCAACTTTCCGTATCTGAAAATAGCACAGTTAGCCGCTCTTTGGGTACAGCACGACACCCTGTTCTCTGCCATTCTTGAAGCCGGAAGTCCCGGAGAGATTAAGAAATATTTCAGGATTCCTCCATCCGTTTATTGGGAGACACATTATCATTTCCGGTACGCTTCTCCCCAAAAGGAAAAGACCATAGGTGAAAACGCCCTGAACATCCTGCTGATAAACACGATTGTCCCGATGCTCTTTGCCTACGGTCTACACAACAAACGCCCAGAATATTGCGAACGCGCCACCCGCCTTTTAGAAAGTATTCCTCCGGAAAGGAACACCATCGTTTCCACCTTCTGCAGCGCCGGTATCACTGTCCGCCATGCCGGCGACAGCCAGGCTCTGATTCAATTAAAACGCGAATATTGTGAGAAGAAGAAATGTTTGTATTGCAGGATCGGGTTCAGGATGTTGAAAACGACAATCGGACAAAAGAGCGTTTAAATGCAAAGATTGATTAATGGTAGGATACCCTACTAATTTTCACCGGATTTTTCCCTATTTTTGCACGTGTTTGTCAAATGTATTTGAAATAGACATAAATGGATACTAAATATATACGTAATTCATTCCGCCTGTTGTATGGAATGCTGTTGTTGACTGTCATTTATTCGTGCGCCAATATCGGTAGTCCGAACGGAGGGCCCTATGATGAGATGCCCCCTAAATTCGTAAGCAGCACACCGGTACCGAATCAGATAAATTATACAGGCAAAAAGATAGAAATCCTATTTGACGAGCTGATTCAGATCGAGAAACCTTCGGAGAATGTGATTATCACTCCGCCCCAGATGGAACTACCGATTATCCGCTCTGCCGGGAAGAAGGCGGTGATCGAACTGAAAGACACGTTGAAACCTAACACGACCTATACGATCGACTTCACCAATTCCATTGCCGACAACAATGAGAAAAACGTATTCGAGAATTTCTCTTTTGCTTTCTCTACCGGAGACATAATTGACACGCTCGAAGTTTCGGGAGTCTTGCTGAATGCCGAGAATCTCGAACCGATGCCTGGCATTACGATCGGCCTGCACAACAACCTGGAGGATTCCGCATTCGTGAAGCTCCCGTTCGTCCGTACTTCCCGTACGAATGACAAAGGGCAGTTCACAATCCGTAATATCGCTCCCGGAAGTTATCATATTTTCGCCTTGAACGATGTGAACCGCGACTATAAATTTGACCAGCCGGGAGAAGATATCGCTTTCTTGGATTCTCTCATCGTCCCTTCCTTCGAACTGACGACCCGGCAGGATACAACCTGGAAAGACAGCCTGACGATCGACACGATCCGGACGGTCGATTATACCCGTTTCTTCCCGGATAACATCGAACTCCGCCTATTCAAGGAAAAGTTCGAACGCCAGTACATGGTGAAACCCGAGCGCCCGGATGAAAAATACTTTACGCTGCGTTTCAACACGAAGCTGGACACCGTCCCGATGCCTGTCCCCATCAATTTCACCCCAGAAGACAGTTCCTGGTATTTTGTGCAGCAGACGGAAGGCGGTACGGCCGTCAACTACTGGCTTGCTGATTCGACCGTCTGGAAGCAGGACACCCTGCAAATACAGGTGTCCTATCCGAAGAGCGACTCTCTGAACATCCTGCGTCCACAAACCGACACTGTCCAACTGGTATTACGCCGCCGTCCGGCAGAAAAGAAAAAGAAGAAAAAGAAAGATGAGCCTGACCCGATCGTATTCTTAGGTATGCAGGTAGACGCTCCCAGTTCGATGGACTTGTTCGACACGATATCCATCACCTTCAACGAACCGGTATTGGATATCAACAAAGAGATGTTCTTCCTCGATCAGAAGACTGATACCGTTTGGAACATGGTTGATTTCGACTTCTTCCCCGATTCGACCAACAGCCTGAACTACTTTATCAGACGTCCGTGGAAGTATGGCGAAGAATACCGCATCGAAGTAGATTCCGCCGCTATCCACAGCCTTTACGGAAAATGGAACGACTTCTTTACCGGTGAGTTCAAGATCAAGAAGGAAGACGAATACGGCCATCTCTATCTCAACATCAACGGTGTGGATACGACTGCTTTCGTTGAACTGCTTAGCTCCGGAGATGTGCCTGTCCGCAAGACGAAAGTAAAAGACGGCGGAGTGCTCTTCATGGACTTAAAGCCTGATAAGTATTATGCCCGTATTGTGATCGACACGAATGACAACGGAGTGTGGGACACCGGTAATTATGCTGAAAAGCGGCAGCCCGAAGAAGTTTATTATTCTCCCAAGATGTACGAAATCATGCAGAACTGGCAGGTCGAAGAGACATGGAATGTCAACTCCACCCCACTGGCTAAGCAAAAGCCTCTTGAGATAACGAAGAATAAGCCGAAGGAAGCAACTAAGAAGAAAAGAAACTACAAAGATGAAAGCCAACAATCATCGTCAAGGAATAATAGCAGTGGTAACATGGGAATGCCGTTCTAACACCGTCTGCCTGTGGTTGGCATTTTTGCTGCTGCTGTCGGCGGTATGTACGAAGGCACAGGAAATCCCGGTTCGGCACAGGTTCAGTCCCGGAGAGGAAGTGCAATATGAATTGTACTTCAAATGGGGTCTTTTAATGCCCCGTGCAGGCCATGCTACCCTTTCCATCCGTGATGCGGAGTACGAGGGTGAGCCATCCTGTCATTATCAGCTTATCTTCCGCACCTCCGGCATTATCGAGAAGGTCTACAAAATGCGGGATACGATCGATTGTCATTTCACCCCCAACATGCTGCTTCTACGAAGCGAGAAGCGGGTAAACGAGAACGACTATTATCTGATAGACGACATCCGTTTCTCCTACGACCGAAAGAAGATACTCGCTCATTCTCACCGTTATACACCCACCCGTACGAAGATCGACACGATGCTCGTGACGGAAGAGCCTTATATGTTCGACATGCTGGGAGCAACGATGTATCTGCGTTCCCTGGACTGGGACAAGATGAAGAGCGGCGAGAGTTTCCCTTTCCAAGTGGCGATCGGACGTGAACGCATCAACATCAGTTTCCGCTACACCGGGCAACAGATCGTGGAACGGAACGAGACATTGAAGTACAGAACTCGACATTTCTATATCGACATCTACGACGACGCCTTTACCCAAAGTAAGGAAGCAGCCGAGATCTGGATCGGCGACGACGAGAATCATATCCCGATCAAGATACGCGCCAAGTTGAAGATCGGTGCAGCCGAAGTCTATTACAAATCTTCCAAAGGACTGCGCTATCCGCTCACTTCGCGGGTAGAGATCAAGAGACGTTGATTCTTTAAGATTTTACAGGCAAATAGACAGTAAAACAGGTTGCTTGATAAGACTGCGAAGCAACCGACAATTCGCCGCCATGCATCCGTATGATCTGTCGGGAAAGACTCAACCCGATACCACTTCCCGTAGCCTTAGTGGTAAAGAAGGGGACGAAAATATCTTCTATCAGATCAGAAGGAATGCCGGGACCGTTGTCCGTTACCCGGATAAGCAATTGATTCTTCTCCACACCCACTTCCATACGTATCTTTCCGTCTTCCTGCCCTTCAAGTGCCTGCATAGCATTCTTCAGCAGGTTAATCAAGACTTGTGACAGCAGCTTTTCGTCTGCATAGACCATTATTTCTGGCTGAAAAGGCACGAGAGAGAAATCGACATGCTGCCGTTGCATATCCGGCAAGTACAAGGTTTGCAGGTTCTGCAACAGATGCATGAGCAGGAATGTCTTAGGCTCCGGCTGCTTCAGGTAAGCGAATTGCCGGTACGATTCGGTGAAATGCATCAGAGTTTGTCCCTGGTTTTTGATGGTGTCCAGTCCCCGTATTGTTTTGAAGATGGTAGCGTCGGTGATCTCTCCACAACTTTTCGGAATCTCTTTCGTTCGGAAATAGGAAAGAAGCGTGCTGGAGAGAGAGACGATCGGGGCGATGGAATTCATGATTTCGTGTGTCAAGACATGCATCAATTTGTCCCATGATTCATACTCTTTGCGATGTAGTTCGCGGTCGAACGCCTTGCGTTTATTCTCGGTCATCAGCCTATGAATACGATTGAAAGCGGCATGCAGACGACGCTGTTCCTGGCTACCGATATTTTCAGGGAAGCAGAGCATTGATTCGTCATCCTCGATAGCATCCAGGAAAAGCTGTATCCTCCGGTTCGATGCGTTGAGATAATAGACGAGGAGACTGATCAGCCAAACTGCAATCAAGAGAGCCACGAAACCCAATATAACCGCCCGCCCCGTAACGATACCGGCCATGCCCAAACCCGCCACCAACACGATGGCAACCACTTGCAAAAGAATGCGTATGTATAGACGGACACTGAACATACCGACAGGAGATCAGAGATTGAAACGCTTCATCTTATTATACAAAGTCTGCCGGCTCACGCCCAACTGCTCCGCTGCTGCCGTCAAGTTCCCCTCATTCTGGGTAATAGCCGCCAATATCGCCTGTCGTTCCACCTCTTCTAAATTAGGAACTTCGCTAAAAGAGAGCGCCTTACCCGGACGAATAAAGAGGTCGGAGGCACGGATCACATTCTTTTCCGCCAGAATTACTGCCTTCTCGATCGTATGCTGCAATTCCCGGATGTTGCCGGGCCAGTCGTAATTCACGAGCTTCTCCAACGCCTGCGGGTGCAGGGTAAGCCCTGTCCGCTTGTAGAGGTCTGCATATTTTTTCAGAAAATAATCGACAAACAAGGCGACATCCTCCCGTCGGTTCCGCAGGGGCGGAATCTCGATCTGTATCGTATTGATACGGTAGAACAGGTCTTCGCGGAAAAGCGACTGCGTGACCATCTCCGGCAAGTTACGGTTCGTGGCGGCAATCAGACGTATATCGACCGGAATTTTCCGGTTACTCCCAAGACGGGTGATCTCGCGGTTCTGTAAAGCAGCCAGCAGTTTGGCCTGCGATCCTAACGACAGGTTTCCAATCTCGTCAAGAAACAACGTGCTTCCGTGTGCCGCCTCGAACTTCCCCGGACGGCTCTCGCAGGCATCCGTAAAAGCCCCCCGTTCATGCCCGAACAACTCACTTTCGAACAGCGACTCGCTGACGGCCCCCATATCCACATTGACCATCTCGCGTCGGCTGCGGAGTGAAAGACGGTGTATCTCGCGGGCCAGCATCTCTTTGCCCGTTCCATTCTCGCCGGTGATCAAGACATTGGCATCCGTCTTGGCGACTTTCGTCACCACTTTGATCAGTTTCATCATCACAGGAGAATGCCCGATAATCATAGCCGGCTCGCTCGGCCTTGCCCCCGGATACGCCATCTGCCGGGATTTCCGGCCTTGCAACGCGGTACGTATCTTCTCGATCAGGTGATCGTTGTCCCAAGGTTTCAATACGAAATCAGCGGCCCCACTCTTCAACGCTTTGACAGCCAGTTCAACATCTCCGTAGGCTGTCAGCATGATAACGGGCAGCTCCGGTGCAATCTCCTGTATGCGACGAAGCCAGAAAAGCCCTTCATTGCCAGTATTAACCCCTGCGGAGAAATTCATATCCAGCAAAACGAGATCGACTGGCCGACTGTCCAGGACCGAAAGGATGCAGTTCGGATTCGAGGCTGTCTCCACCTTTTCGAACTCATCTTCCAGAAGCAGCTCAAGAGAGGTCAGTACGCTTTTGTTATCATCTACAATCAAGATAGTTCCGGCTTGCATAAGATCTTTTTCCGGTAAAGTTATCCGCTTCCCTAATACCTTGCAAGCGAGCGTCAAAATATTTGACACTTTTGGATTATTATTCTGCATAAACCCTTTGTCGTTTGCCGGACAAGAACCCATGCTGATCCGGTTCAGCCTTCTGAGGTAAATATTGATTTTTTACTTGATGAACGTATGCGTGAATGATATGGTGAAGAATTACAACGGAACGTATATGCAACGATCGAACAAAATCCGGGATATTAATTAATCATAAACTCACAGAGTGTCCGGATGAATCAATATCTTTGTATCCGGACACTTTTTTGTATAATTTTTAAAATACCATGTATATGCGCACTATTTCTTATCTGATTTCACTCTTTTTACTCACTGCGTGTGTGGAAACGCCGCAAAAAGCACCGCTATCCTTGTGGTATAACGAACCAGCAGCCAGTTGGAATGATGCCCTTCCGATCGGAAACGGGCGAGCAGGAGCAATGGTTTTCGGAGGAATTGAGAGAGAACAACTTCAATTGAACGAAAACACATTATATAGTGGAGAACCGTCGGTCGTTTTCAAAGACGTAAAAATAACGCCAGAAATGTTCGACAAAGTGGTTGGACTGATGAAAGCCGGAAAATATACGGAAGTATCCAATCTGGTCTGCAAGAACTGGCTTGGACGCCTGCACCAATATTATCAGCCGTTCGGTGACTTACATATCCAAAACAACAAACAGGGAGAGGCCAACCAATATAAACGGACCCTGAATATCTCGGATGCCATTGCCACCACCTCCTACGAACAGGGTGGAACGCATTATGAACGGGAAGTATTCGCATCCCATCCGGACGACGTGATCGTCATGCGTCTGAAAAGCGATACACCGAATGGTATCGACATCTCGCTCGATTTTACATCTCCCCATCCGACAGTTCTGCAAAAAGGAACTAACGACCGTTTGATCCTTCATGGACAGGCTCCCGGCTATGTGGAACGACGTACATTCGAGCAAATCGAACAATGGGGCGACCAATACAAACACCCTGAACTCTACGATATAAACGGTAAACGCAAATTTAACAAACGGATGCTTTACGGTGACGAGATCGACGGGAAAGGAATGTTCTTCGAAGCCCAGTTGAAACCTGTCTTCCCAAAAGACGGGAAATGTGAAATTACTGACTCCGGTATCCATGTATACGACACAGATGAAGTCTATTTCGTACTCAGTATGGCAACCAGTTTCAATGGTTTCGACAAAAGTCCGAGCCGGGAAGGCATCGATCCTTCAGCCAAAGCAGCCGGTATCTTGGATAAGGCTCTGTCTTATAACTATCAGACACTGAAACAACGCCATACAGAGGATTACCATTCTCTGTTTGACCGCGTCGATTTCAAACTATTTTCCTCCCCCGAACAAAAAGCGATGCCAACCGACAAACGGCTCGAACAATTCGCCCAGACAGCCGATCCTGACCTGGCAGCCCTCCTGTTCCAATTCGGCCGTTACCTGATGATCAGCGGGTCGCGCCCCGGCGGACAGCCTTTGAACCTGCAAGGGATATGGAACAAAGACACGATCCCGGCCTGGAACTGTGGTTACACGATCAATATCAATACGGAAATGAACTATTGGCCTGCCGAGCTGACAAACCTGTCGGAATGCCAACAACCTCTATTCCGAATGATCCGGGAGCTGGCAGTATCCGGAGCCGAAACAGCCCGGAACATGTACAATCGTCGAGGTTGGGTAGCCCATCATAACACTTCTATCTGGCGGGAATCCCTGCCGAACGACAATGTGCCGACAGCCTCTTTCTGGCCGATGGTGCAGGGCTGGCTATGCAGCCATCTGTGGGAACACTACCAGTTCACACAAGACGAAGCATTCCTCAAAAATGAAGCTTATCCTCTGATGAAAGGAGCTGCCGAGTTCTTTGCCGACTGGCTGATAGAAGACGGAAACGGGCATTTGGTGACTCCTGTCGGTGTCTCTCCGGAAAATAGTTTCGTTACAGACGACGGGCAAACGGCCGCTATGAGCATGGGACCGACGATGGACATGGCAATCATCCGTGAAACTTTTACCCGCACGATCGAGGCTTCGGAAATGTTCAATCTGGACGAATCGTTACGCAATGAATTGAAAGATAAATTAGCACGTTTGCTACCCTATCAAATCGGAGAACGCGGGCAGTTGCAGGAATGGATGTATGACTTCAAGGAACGGGAACCTCAACATCGCCATTTCTCCCACCTGTACGGTTTCCATCCGAGCGACCAGATCACACCGGACAAAACGCCGGAGTTGTTCAATGCAGTCCGCAAAACGCTCGAACTGCGGGGCAACTTGGCTTCCGGATGGTCGATGGGCTGGAAAATCAACTGCTGGGCGCGTCTGTTGGACGGCAACCATGCTTACAAGATCATCGCCAACCTGTTCAATCCCGTCGGATTCGGGAACAGTGCACATAAAGGAGGAGGACTTTTCCGGAACTTACTGTGTGCACATCCCCCTTTCCAGATCGACGGCAATTTCGGCTATACAGCAGGTGTCGTTGAAATGTTATTGCAAAGCCATGCCGGATACATTCATCTGTTGCCTGCTTTGCCCGACGTATGGGCGGAAGGCTCTGTTTCCGGCCTGAAGGCACGGGGCAACTTCGAGATCACGATGAACTGGAAGAATGGGAAATTGACAGAGGCCAACCTCCGTTCTCTATCAGGGAAAAACTGCACGCTTCGTGCCGGACAGGCTTTCACGGTTAAATCAGACGGTAAAACCATAGTTACATCCATACCGGTCCGGTCAAACGGTAAAGAATATTTCCAAGCGACATTCGACACGCAAAAAGATGGAACTTACCTAATCACACAATAAACACGGAGGAATGAAACAAGCATTATCATTGATCGGAGTGTCCTTTTTATCTGTTGTCAGTTCACTGGCAGCAGATAAAAAGCCCAATATCATTCTAATTCTCGCCGACGACATGCGAGCTTCAGGAATGAACTTTTTAGGAAAAGAACAAGTTCAAACACCCAACCTGGACAAGTTGGCAGGAGAAAGTACAGTCTTCACCAACGCCCACATCATGGGTGGTACATCCGGAGCCGTCAGCATGCCAAGCCGGGCAATGCTAATGACTGGAAAATATCTTTATAACCTCGAAAAACAGGGAGCAACAATCCCGGATTCGCACACAATGATAGGTGAAACCCTCCAGGAAGCCGGCTATAAAACTTTCCATACCGGTAAATGGCACAGCAGTCATGAAGCCCTGAACCGTTGCTTCAAAGACGGGAAAGCAATCTTTTTCGGAGGCATGTGGGATCACTGGAATGTCCCTTTGTACGATTATCATGCAGATATGAATTACGGAAAACGCCGCCCGGTCATCCGTAATCAGGCCAAATCGAACAAGGTCGAATATGAGAATGGAGAGTATATATATTCGGGAAAACATTCCGTAGATATTTTCACCCATGAAGCCGTCGAATATATTCAACAACAAAAAGATAAAAACCAGCCGTTCTTCCTGTCGGTAGCCTATATGTCTCCCCATGACCCTCGGAGCATGCCGGATGAATATATGCAGCTTTACGACCAAAGCCAAATACAGCTTCCACCCAACTTTATGGAAAAGCACCCGTTCGATAACGGAGAATTGAAAATACGTGATGAGGTATTGGCTGCCATCCCCCGCCGTCCGGATGAAATCAAAAAACATATCAAGGAATACTATGCCATGATTTCCCATGTGGACAAACGTGTAGGCAACATTATCCAAGCTCTGAAAGATAACGGTTTATACGAAAACACAATCATCATATTTGCAGGAGACAACGGGTTGGCAGTCGGACAGCACGGTCTGATGGGGAAACAGAATGTATACGAACATAGCGTCGGCATCCCTTTGATGATCAAAGCTGCCGCACAGCATACCGGTAAAAAGACCGCAGACCTATGTTACTTGACAGACGTATTCCCTACTCTTTGCGACATGCTCCACCTGCCTGTGCCCCAATCGGTAGACGGAGTCAGTCTACTTTCGTCCTTAGACGGAAAAGGACCTGTCCGCGACCATCTCTATTACAGCTATATGGATAATCAACGCGGCATTTCCGATGGAACTTGGAAGCTGATCGAATATCACGTGAATGGGAAACGCACGACCCAGTTATTCAATCTGAAAGACGATCCTTGGGAAAGAAACGACCTCAGCGGACAAAAGAAATACGGAAAAACAATCCAGCGTCTCCGTAAAAAGATGAGCGAAGAGCAGAGAAAGACAAATGATACATCTGTTTTCTGGAATAATTTCAGATATTAATTATGTTTTCGCGCACACTCCATGTTTATTTAAAAATAAACTTCTACTTTTGTGGTCTGAACACATTATAAACCATTGATATGGATAAGAAAGTAATAACCTTTGGAGAAATCATGCTTAGGCTGGCCACACCAGACTATCTCCGTTTTTGTCAGAGTGATAAATTGAATGCTACCTTTGGTGGCGGTGAAGCAAATGTTGCTGTATCACTGGCTAACTATGGTATTGCGACCGAGTTTGTAACCCGTTTGCCTAAAAACGACATTGCACGTGCTTGCGTAATGGACCTGCGTAAGTATGGTGTAGGAACTTCCCACATCGTTTACGGCGGCGACCGCTTAGGTATCTATTTCCTGGAAACAGGTGCTGTAGCCCGTGCCAGCAAAGTCGTTTATGACCGCGCTCATTCGGCTATTTCCGAAATCCAGCCGGGAATGGTAAACTGGGAAGAAGTATTCAAGGATGCATCCTGGTTCCACTGGACAGGTATTACACCAGCCATTTCACAGGGAGCGGCAGATGCTTGCCTTGAAGCTATACAAGTGGCAAACCGTATGGGTATCCCTGTATCATGCGACCTTAATTATCGCAAGAACCTGTGGAAATATGGCAAAACTGCCTCTGAAGTGATGCCGGAACTAGTTGCCGGTTGCGATGTAATTTTAGGAAACGAAGAGGATGCAGAAAAGGTATTCGGTATCAAACCGGAAGGCTTTGACGTGACAGCCACTAACGGCGAGGTAAACGCAGCCGAGTTCGAATCTGTATGTACACAGCTGATGGCCAAATTCCCGCGTGCAAAGAAAGTGATCATCACACTGCGTGGCGCCATCAATGCCAACCACAATACGTGGGGCGGCGTTCTTTATGCCGATGGCAAACTGTACCAGTCTCGTCGTTACGACATTACTCATATCGTTGACCGTGTAGGTGGCGGCGACTCTTTCATGGGAGGTTTGATCTACGGCCTGCTGACTTATACGACAGACGACCAGAAAGCACTCGATTTCGCTGTTGCAGCCTCTTGTTTGAAACACACGATTTACGGCGACTTCAATCAAGTGACAGTCGAAGAAGTTGAAAAGTTGATGGGTGGCGATGCTTCCGGACGAGTTTCAAGATAAGTGACAATTCAATCATAAATCATAATTCAGAAATCATAAATCTTATCATGGCAAGATTCAATAAAATGCAGGTACTCAACGCGATCGTCAGCACAGGAATGGTACCTGTTTACTACAATAAAGATGTAGAAATCGCAAAGCAGGTTGTCAAAGCTTGCTACGAAGGCGGTGTCCGTGCATTCGAATTCACCAATCGCGGTGACTTCGCCCACGAAGTATTTGCCGAGCTGATCAAATTCGCCGCAAAAGAATGCCCCGAACTGGTATTAGGCGTCGGTTCCATCGTAGATGCCGGAACCGCTTCCCTGTACTTGCAATTAGGTGCAAACTTCATCGTCGGTCCGCTGTTCAATCCGGAAATTGCAAAGGTGTGCAACCGTCGCTTAGTTCCGTATACACCAGGATGCGGTTCCGTTTCGGAAATCGGTTTCGCTCAGGAAGTAGGTTGCGACTTGTGCAAGATTTTCCCTGCCGGAAACGTAGGTGGACCTTCGTTCGTGAAGAATATCAAAGCTCCTATGCCTTGGTCCATGATCATGGCTACAGGCGCCGTAGAACCGACAGAAGAAAATTTGTCGGCCTGGTTTAAGGCAGGCGTGACTTGCGTAGGTATGGGTTCCAAGCTGTTCCCGAAAGAGATGATTGCTGCCGGCAATTGGGAAGCAATCTCCACACTTTGCCGCGACGCACTGGCAACCATCAAGAAATATCGTTAAATGATTTCTGAATTATGATTTATGATTTATCATCGGTGCATAAATCATAAATCATAATTCAGAAATCTATAAATCTATAAATCATAAATCTAAAATCATAAATCATGAAATCCTTTCTCGATTCCAATTTCCTGCTCCAGTCCGAGACAGCTCAGAAACTGTATCACGAACATGCAGCAAAAATGCCAATCATCGATTACCATTGCCATCTGATCCCGCAACAGATAGCCGACAACTACCAGTTTGCCGACCTGACAGAGATATGGCTGGGTGGTGACCATTATAAATGGCGTGCAATGCGTGCCAACGGCGTGCCCGAAGAATATATCACGGGAGACAAACCGGCGTACGAGAAATTTGAAAAATGGGCTGAAACCATGCAGTATGCCATGCGCAACCCGCTATATCATTGGACCCATCTTGAACTGAGCCGTATCTTCGGCATAGACAAGGTACTGAACCCGTCTACCGCCCGCGAGATATACGACGAATGTACAGCCAAATTGCAAACACCCGAATTCCGCGCCCAGGCAATTATGGAGCGCATGAACGTGGAAGTCGTATGTACGACCGATGATCCGATCGATGATTTGAAATATCACGCCCAGATCCGCCAAAGCGGTCTGAAGACCAAAGTTCTGCCAGCCTGGCGCCCGGACAAAGCTATGGCCATCGAGAATGTCGATACATATAATGAATATCTGACCAAGTTGGAAGCTGCTGCCGACATGTCGATTCTCAACTTCAAGAACTTGATCGACGCTTTGCAGAAACGCCATGACTTCTTCGCATCACAAGGTTGCAGCTTGTCCGATCACGGTCTGACCACTTTCTATGCAGAACCTTACACAGATGCGGAAATCGAAGCAATCTTCCTGAAGGCACGTATGAAGAAAGAACTGACAGCCGAAGAGATCGACAAATTCCGTTCTGCCATGCTATATGAGTTTGCAGTCATGGATGCCAAAAGCGACTGGGTACAACAGTTCCACTATGGTGCAACTCGCAACAACAACGCCCGCATGTTTAAGAAGTTAGGCCCCGACACTGGCTACGATGCGATTGGAGATGCAGAAGTCGCTGCTCCGCTGGCTCGTTTCCTGAGCCGTTTGGACGAAGAAGGCGTACTGGCAAAGTCTATCTTCTACAACTTGAACCCGCGCGACAACGAATTGCTGATGACAACGATCTACAGCTTCAACGACGGTACAGTTCCGGGCAAGATGCAATATGGCTCCGGCTGGTGGTTCCTGGATCAAATTCACGGCATGGAAAAACAGATGAACGCATTGTCCGACTTAGGATTACTGAGCCGCTTCGTCGGAATGCTCACGGATTCACGCAGTTTCCTATCCTACCCGCGTCATGAATACTTCCGTCGCATCCTGTGTAACATCCTGGGCCGCGAAGTGGAAGACGGTCTGCTGCCGGCATCCGAACTGCCGTTCATCGGTAAGATGGTCGAAGACATCAGTTACAATAACGCGAAAGGATATTTCGGGTTCTAAAAGAAACTTCCCTTAATTATAAAGGGCCGCGTCAGCAAAGATTTGACACGGCCCTTATTTTTATCTCTTTCTTTTCGCTTTGGCAGCCGCCTCTTTGGCCTTTTGGGCTTCGCGGCGGGCTTTTTCTTTAGCTTTCAACTTTTCTTTGTATTCGCGTTCCTTCTGCTTACGTTCTTTTTCCTTTTGCTTCAGGCGTTCCTTATACTCACGTTCTTTCTGCTTGCGCAGTTCTTCGCGAGCTTTTAGCTTTGCCTTACGCTCGGCTTCGACCTGTTTCAGCTTGTCCTTGCGGTCACGTTCCAGTTGTTTTTCGCGTTCGGCTTTTGCTTTCAGCAACGCTTCTTCTTCAGCCTTCTGCTTCTTCAGAAGTTCTTCGTTTTCTTTTGCCTTCTTTTCCTGCAATTCTTTTTCGGCTTTCTGTTGGGCTTCAAATGCTTTGCGGGCTTCTTCCTTGCGAGCTTCAGCTTCGTCAGCTTCACGCTTTCGGAGTTCTTCAATCTCTTTCAAGGTAAGTTCCTTCGGTTGTTCGACAGGAGTGACAACAGCGGAAACGGTGTCGGACGATGCCGGAACAACCGTATCCTTTACAACCGGCTGTACAGAAACAGTATCTACATCAGCCGGAAGGAGTGTTTCTGTTTCACGGACAGTCATTGTATCGACCACCGGAAGTTCTACCGGAACCGTGTCTTTTACGGCAGGTGGTACAACAACTTCTTCTACAGCCTGCTGCTGGCGTTGTTCTTTCGGGCGGACGGTCTTCTTGACAGGTTCCGGCTTTTCTTCCGGAATATTTTCAGAATCCTGTACTTCGGCCTCTTCAGCTTTTGCCTCTTCCTCTTTGATCTGTTCGGCAGCCATACGGGCTTTCCAACGAGCGGCCAGTTCAGGAACGGCCTCACCGAAGTTTTCCTGGAAGAATCCGACATATTCCTCGAGCGTCTTTCCTCGCATCAACGTTTCATAGTTGTCGTCAGAGATCGGAAGAATAGCCACATTCTTGTCCAACGCAGTTGCATAGCCATCTGCTCCGTAGATCATCTTATAATAATGCAAGATTTCATCCAAATTGAAGAAGCCGTGAATCGTCAGCATGCTCATCGGACCAGCCTCTTCAAAACTCAAATCGAACTCCTTCACCATAAAGTTGCCAAAGTTGTAGGCAGCAACAGCGAAAAGCAACTGGTTACGGTCGAGCGTTCCGGTCGGGAACATCAACAGCATCCGATAAGACGTGTTAGGTTCAGCCGTAAAGACACGTGCCGAGTCGGCAGCCGACAACATACCGTCGTCACCCACACCGAAACGCAGGTTCCAACGCATTCCCTTGATACCACCTTGAACCATCATACGTCCGCGCAGAACACCTTTCAGCATTTCACCCGCCAGTTCCGTCACATCAGCCATCGGATATTTCTCGACCAATGCCTTTAAGGCGTTCTTGAAACCTTCGGCATCCCCGGCCTGCACATAGGTCAGTGCTTCGAGGAACATGAACTTAGGCAACAGATCCGCCAATGGATACTTAGCACTGACATCGCGGTAATTGCGACGGACGGTGACCGTATCTTCCGCCAGGTAACTTGCATAGGTCGCCTGGTAGATCGAATCCTGCACCTTGTCCATCATCCGGATATTATATTCGTAATTCGGATCGGCAATCGCAATCGCATAATCCGATTCAGGGAAAGTCGTAACCAACTTATTCTTATAAGCAGCAGCGAGCGCCTGGTTTCCGGAACGAAGTGCCATCAGGTAAACCTGGTAGTAGCTTTCCAAAAGATGACTATGCTTCGGGAAACGACGTTCCAGCTCCTCAAAAGCTTCGGTTGCCAACGGGATATCCTCAAGTTTATCCTTATAAATCATAGCCATGTTATAAAGACCGTCTTCTATGATAATATTGGAAGCCTGGACATCTTCGGGAGTCAACGGAAGTTGCTGAATGTAATACTCACGTGTTTTCGGGTCATCAGAAGCAGCAGGTTCCAATCCGGCCTCGAGCGAATCGGTAGCCAGTTCGCCTACCTCTCCTTCGGAAACGTCCTCAGCTTCGTCCGCCATATTCTCGTCGAAAGTGGACATCTCTTTCTTACGTCGACGCCAGTTATCTTCCAGCGCGCGTCGCCCCCATTTACGTTGGAAAGCTGCTTTTCCCTGCGATACAGCCTGCGGGTTATAGAAATAGAAACCGGAACCTCCGGATGTCGTCGGTAACGTGATGCCGCTCGTTTCTGTTCCTGGACGGTCGATACCAGTTCCCTTTGCCTCCTGTTCCGCCAGATAAGCTTCTTTCTCGGCAAGAGCCTTGGCTTCCTCCTCCTCTTTCTTCACCTGCTCGATGATTTTGTCGATCACGGCAAGCCGTTCCGCCTCCGGCATTTTGGCGAGAGTTTGCAAACTATCCTGCAAATGGACCGCCTCCACATGCACGACCAGTTCGTCCAAGATAGCAGACAGTTTGGATACCCGTTCATAGTCTTTATATTCTTTCTGGATGCCGGACAGTGCACCACTGAAATTCGGTTGTGCCTTGACATAGTCACGCATCTGGAAATAAAGATCACCCAGTTTGATCTGGCAGATCGCCTTGTCCAAACCGTTCTGTGTGCTTTTCTCCACCCCCAGCTCGTAGTTCTTGATGGCATTGACCGTATCTTCACGGCTCATATAGACATTGCCCAACGCATAATAGACCTGGTCGAGCAGGTCCTTGTTCTTATCGCTTTTCGCCATCCGTTGCAGCATCTTTATCACTTTCTGGTAATTACCGCCAGTGAATACTTCGGTCTGGCGGATGCGGGCGGCAAACTCCAGCTCATAGGGAGGATTGGCTTTGATCACCTGTCCGAACATCTGGTAGGCAAGCCCGTTCTGATCCTGTTCGGCATAAATCTGTCCCAACAGGTACTTCATCCGGGTACGCTGGCGCCGGTTCTTCTCCGCCTTGATCGCCGTCTTGAAATAAGGGACCGCCTCTTCATATTGCTTATTCTTCACCAAGTAGTCGGCATATACCGTCGCATACTGGTTCAGGTTCTTGCGGGGAATACCGTTCGTATTCAGTTTTCCTAAGATATCTTCCGCTTCATAGAACCATTCCATCTCGGAATAGCAACGGGCCTGCCAAAGGCGTGCTTCGGCCACCACTTCTTCATCATGGGCATAATGACGGGCTATGTAAGAGAAAGTGGCAGATGCCTGCAAGAAATCGGCATTATAGAACTGTGCCTGCCCCATCATCAACCAGCACTTTTTAAGGAACGGATTGTATTCTTCCTGTTCCTGCCAGGCACGTTGCTTGGGATCATTGCGCCATCCCGGTTTCTTAGGTGGTTTTGCCTTGATGGAGTGGAGCTTGATCGCTTTATTGCTTTTCTCGATCGCCCGGTCGAAAGGGCCTCCGGTTTCGGGCTTATCTTTCGGTTGCGCACTGATCGGGTACATCAAGATCATGTCAGAATAGCTTTCCTTATAGCCGTTCTGCATGGAAAGCAACGCTTCGTCAAACGATGTCTTTCCGTTGAAATAGATATTATAGCGGGAATTAAAAGCGTGATAGAAGCGGCTTGCCTTGGTGTTCTTTTTCGTACTGCAAGACCAAAACAAAGAGACAATCAATAATGCGATTATATAGTAGAAACCTTTCTTCATTTCCCCTTTAACGCTTCAAAAACGCTTTTATTGCCTTGACTACTAAAAAGAAAAGGACAAGGACAAGAATAATAAATGCCCCGGAAGGCACATTCAGAAAATAAGAAAGGACGAGCCCGGACACACATCCCAAGAAACCGATGGCAATGCTTCCGAATATAATCTTCTTAAAGTCTGACGTAAAAAGGTTTACAGTGATCTGGGGCAACGTCAGCAAACTCATCAGAAGCATGATCCCGACCAGACGGATCGAAAGGACGATTGTCATGGCGATGCAGCACATCATCACATATTCTATCCACTTGACGGGCAGCCCTTGTGTCACGGCAAAATCCCTGTCGAACGCCACATAAACGATCTCCCGCAGGAAAAGAGAGAAAAGAACCACCAGCAATAATGCCA
Organism: Parabacteroides sp.; assembly: GCA_019411205.1. Classification (GTDB taxonomy): domain Bacteria; phylum Bacteroidota; class Bacteroidia; order Bacteroidales; family Tannerellaceae; genus Parabacteroides. The sequence continues at coordinate 35,544 of DXRF01000003.1, forward strand.
AAGCGGCAATCCAGATAATATCTCCCGTCGAAACAGTCAGGATATTTCCAAAAAGGTAGGCTGAAAGATTCGGTGCATATCCGGGGGTCAGGAAAATAAAAATAACACCCAATGCCATCCCTAACGACCATATCCCGGCAATGGCCGAGTCTTCACGCACATTCTGTGTCTTGCTCACCCATTCCACCCCGAATGCGGAGAGTACGGAAAACAACATCGCCATCAAGATCGGATTCATCCCAAGATAGAACCCCAATCCCAGTCCTCCGAAAGAAGCATGAGTGATGCCTCCGCTGATAAAGACAAGCCTCCGTGACACGATATACGTCCCGACAATCCCACAAGCGATCGCGGTCAGCAGGCTGCCCCAAAGGGCATGCTGGAAAAAACCATATTGAAGTAAATCCATTTTCTATCCTTTTATATCCTTTTTTATGGTTTCCCGGCAGGAATCTTTTATTTCATTATAGGGAAACTCCTGTTTCATACCGATGAAACTGTTGTTCCATGCAAGGGGAACTGTTGTTTCATAGGCATGAAACTTAATGTATGCGCCGTTCGCCGACAATCAGGAATGCCTCATCCTTCAGCTCATCCGGTAAATTAATGGCACGAAGTTGCAGACTACGCAGCCAACCGGCCACCTCTATCTCTTGCAACGTATAAAGCACATCACGAAACTCGTTCACGGCATCTTCATCGTAAGCATCGGCTTCAACTCCTTGGAAACGATCCAGTTCTTCATCGTCATAATACTCGATTTTTTTGCTGACTGCCGCCAGCAGACTGTCACGTTCACAGGTTTCATGCTGTCCGCAACATTCGTCAGTGACAAGCTCCTGTGCTTCGGGGATTTCAGTAATTTCCCCCCGTTCCAGCATCTTCTGCAATTTCCGGTTCCGAAAATAACCGGCAATGGCAGCAACGACACCCAATACGATAATACCTATAACAATATACCACATAATAATTGACAATTAACAATGAACAATTGACAATGGACTTCCAGACACCGACAACTAATTGTCAATTGCCAATTGTTCATTGTCAATTATAATAAAGCCTGCGGTTCTCAAGTCTCTCCAATAATGCGGATAACTTTTGCTGACCACCTGCGGGTCAGCTATCTCGATCCCTTCCGGCAACACCAGGGCGGCAGGTGCAAATGCCATTGCCATACGGTGATCTTCATAAGTTGCGATCACAGGATGTGCTTGCGGTTCACAACGTTCGCCGTTCCATTCCAAAATACTGTTGTTGCTGTCTGTCAGAAGATATCCTAATTTGCGAAGCTCTGTCTTAAGTGCTTCGATGCGGTCGGTTTCCTTTATCTTCAGACTTTGCAGACCGGTAAAACGGAAAGGAATATTTAATAACACACAGGTCACGACAAAGGTTTGAGCCAGGTCGGGCTCGTTTACGAAGTTATAATTCAGTTTTTTGGTCCTATTCCCATTGTGCTTCAAAACAACGCCCCGGTCCGTGTAAGTCGTACCCACACCAAGCTGTGCAAACAATTTGGCTCCGGCGGCATCTCCCTGCAAACTGTTCTTAAACAGCCCCAGCAATTCGATCTCGGCATTTTTAGACAACGCCATCATAGAATACCAGTAGGAAGCAGCACTCCAATCGGATTCAACGGTAAAGGGTATCGGATTATAATCCTGCGGTCTTACTTTAATGGTCTGCCCGTTCCATTCCGCCTTCACTCCATATTGTTCCATCAGCTGTAACGTCAGGTTAATATAGGGTTTTGAAATGACAGCACCTTCAAGATGCAATGTCAACCCGTTCTCCATCAGGGGTGCGATCATCAGCAACGCCGAAATATACTGTGAACTGACCCCACCGGCAAGCGAAATCTCGCCTCCCTGCAACGCACTTCCGAAAATGTGGAGAGGAGGATATCCCTCCTTCTCCATATATTCCACCCGTGCACCCAGCGAGTTCAGCGCATCCACCAGTATCTTGATCGGCCGATTCTTCATCCGTTGGGTCCCGGTAATCGTCCACTCACCCACCACTTTAGACAAAAAAGCCGTCAGGAACCGCATCGCAGTTCCCGCGGCTTTTATATCAAAGTCACGATCATTCGAATTCAACGCCTTCACCATCACCTCCGTATCATCACAATCCGACAAATTCCGGATCTCATACGGACTATAGCTCAACGCATTAAGTATCAACGCACGATTACAGATACTCTTGGATGCGGGAAGCTGGATGGAAGCTTTCAGTGAAACAGGAGACTTTATTGTATAATTCATACTTTTGCATTAAAATGGAATACAAAAGTACGGAAATTATTGGGAATAATAAACCAACTTTACTATTCCATGTAAAACACTTCTTCGAAGAATTTTGATCGCGGAGAATAATCCAAATTCGTCTCCATGATATCAGACATATACTTCCACCACTTTTGCATAACAACATTATTCCCTAAATCTTGCGAGGAAGCACCTTCTTTCTTTTTTTGAAAACCAAACAGCTCATTAGTTTCTTGATCCCAAAAAATAGAATATTCGTAAATCCCATTTTTTCTTAATAATAACACAATCTCCGGCCAGATCTCTCTATGTCTTTTTTGATACTCCTTTTCACATCCTGGTTTCAAAAACATCTTAAACATCACTCTTTCTTTCATGCAATAATTGTATTAAATACTTAATAAATAACAATCGTTCCTCTCTAATCGATTCAACCGCAACAAAGCTTCAAGATAATAATAATCTGCATAAACAATTGAACAATCGGATATTATTTTTGACTTCCCTTCTACTGAATGCAAAAGAAATGCATTATTTACATCTCGACTTTGATATACATCTTTCGATAAAGAATTCAACATTTTTTCCGCACAAGACAAATAAAAAACAGATTCTTTATAAGATGAAACAAACATCGAAAGTTCAATTAAGGCAGAAGAGACAATTGCTGCAGATGATGCATCTTTTAGAGCAAAAGGAATAGTAGGATCATCAAAATCCCAATAAGGGATCATATCAATTGGTAATCGTTTTAAATAACAATCTGTTATTTTTTTTGCAAATTCGAGAAAACGTTTATCACCTGTTTCCCGATAAACCATCGTAAACCCATAAATAGCCCATGCTTGTCCTCTTGCCCACATAGAATTGTTTGCATACCCCTGATAAGTAACTCCTTTAATTTTTTTACCTGTAATTGTATCGTATACAATTACATGATAAGAAGAATTATCATTTCTAAAATGATTGTACATTGTTGTTTCAGCATGTTTAAACGCAATATCATATAGTTTTTTATCTCCACCGTTCTTACTCGCCCAAAATAACAACTCTAAATTCATCATATTATCTATTATTGTATTATGAGGCCAATTCATATTCTTTCTACGAAAAGGCCAAGATAAAATTGTCCCAACTTTTGGATTATAAAGAGTCGATAACGTATCAGCAGCGCGTAGAAGTACTTGCCTATAAGTAGTATCCTTAGTCAAACGATAGCCATTTCCCAAACTACAAAAAAGCTGAAAACCTAAATCATGGTCTTTTGCCGGAGATAAAGACAAAGAAAATAAATTCTGACAATAAATATTAGCTCTATCTTTCCATACAACATCTTTTGTATAATCATAAAGATACCATAATATACCAGGCCAAAATCCAGAAGTCCAATCAGATTTCTTACTTAAGCTCCAACTTTTCTGCCCTACACTAATTCGCCTAGGAAACTCATTACCTGGAGTAAATTCTTTAAATGCTTTCTCTGCCTGTTTTAAACAATAAGACAAGTTATTTAAAACATCTACTTTCTCATCCTTTTGCCAACTAATCTTATCTTTTCTCAGAGAAGAAGGTTTTATACGCACAGTAAGTTTCTGATTTCCACTCTTTTTTGTGACATTTAAAATTACTCGATAAAGAGAATCTCCCCATAATCGTTTCATTTTAGGGTCTTTCATTTCCAATGTTTCAATATTTAGCGAAAATTCCGAAGGATTATAAATCATCTGTAAACCAAAATCTTTTCCTATTAAATCTAACATACCAGACTCGCTCTCCTTACAAACTAATGGAGTCATAAATACCAATTGAATATTATTACAATTCTCCTCTAAATAGAAATTTTCTTGTATATTAAAACTTTTATTCCGTTGTAAAGTATATGTTCTCTGCCATTTCTTAACTTTAGCATGTTCAGAATAAGCCTTTGCTATATCTGTAGAGAATACAACTCGATCTTTGGATACTGAGAATTTTGAATTCTGAGCTTTATATTGCTTTCCAGCCATTTGCATACAACCATTTATTATCGGAAGATTATGATATCCGGACTGCATCGTCCAAATCTTATATCTATCAGAACTAAATGTTTCTCTAGTGTATGTTCCAACTCCTACATCAACCAAAACTGGTTCACCATTATAAAATAAAATAAATGAACCTACATCGTTATGATTATGTCCTTCACCATTATGACCTCCTTTAGCAGCAAAATAAAATCCATCTACCTTCCCTTCGCAATCCCGTGCGATTGCGACATCTAAGTCAGGGAAATAATAATCAGAAATTAATGGTTCTTTCGGCTCTACATTCTGATCTTTGTAATCAAACCTATTAGCCAACACATCGCCTATATGCCCAGATAATGGATGATTATTATAATCATATTTTTCCTTTAAAAAAGAAGCAAATTTTTCCATCATAGAACTTTGTATATTTTTTCCCCCACGAAAAATTTTCATTGGTTCATGTTTTATCTGAGCAGGTGCATCTGAAAAATTAATATAATACAATCCCTTTGATATATAAAAACGACATATATACTCTCCCATATTTTTAATAATATCTTCACTAAAAATATCAATCTTCCCCTGAGTATTTTTTTTCAACAAATCCAAATAATCAAATAATTTACCTACTGCTGCCCCCCAATAAGAAGGGCCTTCATCACATCCTCCATCATTCGGATAAGCATTAATGAAAAGATCAACAGAACGCATTGTTTTATAAATACCATCTAAACGTTTTTGTGGATCGTCTTCCAACAACAATATACATGTCAACATATTATAATTACACCAAGGAGTCCAATTATTCACATCTCCTTTATTCCAACCTGTAATCCACCAAAAATCATTACGCTGATAAAAGGGAATAAGCACTTTATCTTTCAACTCTTGCCTTATACGTTTCGATATAATAGGGCTAATTTTATCAAACTCATGATGAAATAAATACCATATCCAAGCAAGATTAGCTGCAACATCACCAACAAAAAGATCTATTATTGGGTTTGTATTATCTGGTAAAACTGTTTTAGGATTTGATATGGATCCACCATATTCATATAAATAAAAATGTGCAGAAGCTCCCCAATAAGTCTGTTCACAATAAGCGAACAGACCATTTATTATATCATCCATAAAACGCCCTTTCCCTTCCACTAACTCGGCAAAACAAAGAGTTTGTAAAATACTCAAACGCCTAGCTATAGCATTGTCTACAACACCTCTATTTCCAGTTCTTGTAAAATCAAGATACATAGAAGGTAATATAGCAGGCCATTTATATCCAATATATTTTTCACCTTCTTGAACTGTTTTCATTTTCACAACAGAAGGAAGAGTTTCCCAAGCATGCCTATCATGATATCCCGGATATTGAATCCAATCAGTACCTCTATCACTAAAATCAAAAACATATTGACGTGAATACTTATTTATAAGCAAGTCTCTTTTTTCTCTTGCTCCAAGATGCACGGAACAATAAAGAAATAATATAATCCAATATTTCATCATTCTTGTTAGTTCGTTTATTCCCATCCAGGATTTTGTGTTAATTTATCATTAATATCTCGTTCAGCTTCAGGTATAGGGAATAAATAATATTTCTCTGAAAACTTTCTTGTAAAAAGTTTTTCTCCCCTAAAATCGAGCACATCATGATTCATCCCAAAAATAGGATCATCAGTCGCTGCAGTTCTCCATCTCCTCACATCAAAAAACAAATGTCCTTCACCTGGAAATTCATGAAACCTTTCCAATCGAATGAACTTTCTCATGCCATCTTTGTCTAATCCATCAGGTAAATTAACTAGTCCAGCTCTCTCCCTAACTAAATTCACAGCATCATAAACATTCTTTAATGGCCCGTGGGCTTCATTTAACGCTTCCGCATACATTAAAAGAATATCCGCAAATCGGATCAAAGGTATGTCATTTGGAGAATCCCAACGAACTGCGTTTTCATTCCCTGTATTCACAAATTTTCGCCATGAATACAACGCATAACCAGAAAACTCTATACGATAAGCAGGAGGTGTTGCCCCCGCATACTCAGCATAAGGCCAATAAACCTTATAAATTGTACTATTTAAACCTATAAAAGTATCTGTAGGCATAATAATATTTGCTTGTAATCTCTTATCTATACTTTTTACATTCAATATTTTCTCATACCATTGCATTAAATCTTTCCCATATTCATATTCATCATTATAATCGGAAGATTTAGGACGAGTAGTCAAATCTATAGGAGTTCCATCACAATAGGTATAAGTTGAAAATGGAATATGGGAAGCCATACAGTAAGATTGTGCATAGGAATAGGTAGAACGCCCACCATACCATTGATCATAATCACTACCTAAATTAGTTTCCATCACCATTTGAAGAGCATATACATATTCCGGATTATTTTTTTCCCATTTATAATCAAACAACTGATTATATTCTGGACATAATTTATAAGAGAATGGAGAGGATAATAACTGTTTAAATTGTTCTACAGCATTCTCCCATTCCTCTTCATATAGATACAGTTTCCCAAGCATAGCAATAGCTGCCCCTTTTGTCACTCTTCCATAATCAGTATCTGGATAAGATACAGGAAGCAACTCTATAGCATCTTTAAAATCTTTTATAACAAACTGTTTAACTTCATCCACTGTATTACGTGGTAGATATGTATCTTCTGGAGATAAAACTTTATCAAGTATTATTACTCCTCCAAATAACTGATATAAATAGAAATAGGATATACCTCTAAAAAATTTAGCCTCTCCAATCATTCTTTGAGCTAAATCGGTTGTTATATTAGGATTATCTTGTAAATTAGGAATCGCATCATTTGCTCCTCGTATTACTCGATAAAAAGATTGATATATAGACAAAAATGTCCCATATCTATTTGTTGCTGTATTAGTTTCTACTTGAGAATCCCGAAAATAATTAAACCCATCTGGTCCCCAACGTGTAAAATTATAACAATAACCATGTAATGCATCAGTATTATTAGCAGCTCTATAAATCCCATTGATAGCCATTAAAGCATTATTATCAGAAGTCCATGCGAGATTCTGAGAAATAGAATTATACGGAGTTCTATCAAGGAAATCACTACATCCTAATAAAATAGAACAACAAAAACTTATCAAATATACGATCTTTTTCATTTTATTTCATATTAAAAATTAACATTTAAACCCACAGAAATAGTTTTCATTAAGGGATAAGTAGTATCTGCATTACTACTTGAACCTGTTGTTTCAGGATCCATCCCCGGATATGACGTAAACGTGAAGAAATTCTCCATATTTACATACACCCTTAATTTATCAATACCAATCTTTTTGGTTAACAGCGATGGAACAGTATACCCCAGCTGCAACGTTTTAATTCGCAAATAATCCGCACTATGAAGATGATAATCTGATTGTTGTTGATTTTTCGCATTACTCACATATACTTTAGGAATAGTCGTATTATGATTTTCATCCGTCCACTGATTAAGTAAATAAGTTGGATAGAGATAACCTTGTACATATTGATTTAAACTAAAAAACTGTGAGGAGGTATATCTATCCCATCCTAAAACACCATTAACCAGCATATAAAAATCAAAATCTTTATAATTCAAAGAAATATTTCCACCATAAGTAAAAACAGGAATAGGATTTCCTTTTAAAATTCGATCATCATCATTAATTTTTTTATCCCCATTTTGATCCTTATATAAAAAGTCTCCCGGTCCTGGAGTAGAAGGACTAAACGTCCACCCCTGCGCTAACAAGGCATCAATTTCACCCTGATCTTGGACGATATGATCAATTTCACGTACCCAATATTTTCCAATAGGCATTCCTTCTGTCCAGACCCCTTGTCCATGTGCCTCTAACAAATCTCCTTTATATTTTTCTATCACATTCTTATTAATTGTGCCATTAACTCCCAAAGAAACTTCTACTGGACCAAAAGTATTCCGATAATTCAGATCAAACTCAAATCCTTTATTTCTAACTTTTGCACTATTTACTTTTGGAGATGTCAATCCTCCATTAACATAGGGAATAGGTAAACTAGCTAAAATACCATGAGTATATTTATCATAATAATCCAATGTTAAAGCTGTCTCTTATACACATCTCCGAGC
>DXRF01000030.1:0-12985 GCA_019411205.1 Parabacteroides sp.
CGACAAGAAAAAAGCTACTGATTTTATATCAAATAGCAGTACCCCCGCTAACGTTGATGATAAAAACAGTAGCTTTTCATCTGCCACAAAGATAGTGGAATCTTTTGTAAATCCAACCCTTGACGAGGGAAAAATATCGTCTGCCGTAGATGAATTGGCGGGAAACCTGAATACGCCGGTGCACATCATCCGGGATATAAACGATATCACGGACGAGGACAAAGATACTCAACGGAAGAAACGAGGGTCCAAAGGTTGGTATGATACAAAGACTGGCGAAGTATATTTGGTTTTGTCCAATGCCGAAAACATCGCTGACGTACAAGCTACCATTTTACACGAGGTGGTTGCGCATAAGGGGCTTCGTGGACTATTCGGAGAAAAGTTTGACGACATGATGGATTCTGTCTATCGCAACCTGCCGAAAGATGTGCGCCGTAAGGTTGCCCGTGCCGGGCTTTCCCGCTATGGGGGAAACTTCAGGATCGCGACGGAAGAGTATTTGGCTTCTGTCGCAGAAAACGGTGTATCTGAGCCGTCTATTTGGCAAAAGATAAAATCGGCTATCCGCGGATTTTTCCGGTCGTTGGGAATCGATTTGCGTATGCGGGATGAAGATATTGCTTATATGTTATGGAAGAGTAAGAACCGTCTTGAAAAAGGTGATTCGCTTGTTACGATCATTCATAAAGTGGCCAAAGATGGAAATATGCGTGATACATTGTTGTTCCGTGATCCCTTGATGCGTGGCGGGACAATACTTAGTACTCCATCGGAAGACAGAAGAACAATGATACGGACCATTGGTGCAGTATCGGAAGGTGTGAGAAGTTTTTCCGCTATGACACGTGAATTCTACAAGCGTTTCCGTGAAGGCTACCAAGACCAGAAGATTCACATCCGTGACTTTCAAAAGGCTGTAGAGAAAGAGACGGGACACAAAGTAAAAGATTATGAGGATGCCTATATCTACGAGAATACGACGCAGGGACGGGCAGAATATGATGTGAACCATTTCAAAGCGAATGAATTTGCCGCCTTAGTGAACGAGGTTGCCCGCTTATCCAGAGATGGCAAGAATATAGACAAGGATAAACGATGCAAGGTTGATCTTTACATGAAGGCAAAGCACGGTTTAGAACGTAACGAAGTAATGCGTCGTGAGGCACTTGCATCAGTAGAACAGCCATCCCCCGAACTGATTGAATCGATCAGTAATAAGGACTTTGCCGGGCTGACCGCCATAACAAAAGCCTTATCTGCGGAGACAAAGGGTATGGATGAAGATATTGTTCGCCAGTTTGTTGAAGAGTTTGAAAAGGAGAATGATACGAAGAAACTTTGGGAGGCAGTAGGGAAAGCAACCCGCGCTACGTTAGAGAAGATGTATCAATGCAATCTGATCAGCCGTGAATCCCGCGATCGTATTTCTGGTAAATATGAATATTACGTTCCTTTGAAAGAGTGGGAGGAAACGACTGCAGGCGATATCTGGGACTATATTGATAGTAACCGTGATATAGTTTCCAATCCGATCAAAAAGGCAAAAGGGCGTACTTCTATGGCAGGTGACATCTTGGCGAATATTGCAAGCGACTACGAAAGCGCGACAATGATGGGTTATAAAAATCTTGTGAAACTTCGCTTTGCTAATTTGGTCCGAAATAGTAAGACCGGCATGGCGAGCGTTTCCAGACAATGGTATGTCAGGAGCGGTGTTGATGCCGAAGGTCGTACGCTTTGGGAGCCGGTGTCCGCAACTGGATTGACAGAGGATGCCGAAACGAATGCAAGTATCATTAATGATTTCGAGGAAAAGATGAAGGAACTGCAGGAGAAAGGTGAGGCTAAGACGCAACGGGAAGTATTGAACCTTGGTGTGCCGATCAAAGATTGGCAAGAGCAGCAGCATGTCGTCAGGGTAAAAGAAGGTGGACGTGACCTATTGGTTTACATCAATGGGAATCCAGTCGTTTCTCAAGCAGTCAATGGTCTTAACAGAGCAAGTCTTGATAATGTGGTCTTGAAAGGATTGAATAATGTGCGTAAATTCATGATGCAGAATTACACTTCGCGCAATATTAATTTCATCCTCCGCAACTTTGCACGTGATTTTTTCTATGCCAACACGATGAATTTTGTAAAATATGGAGCGGCTTACGAAGGAAGGTTCCTTAAAAACTATCCTCTGGCCCTTTGGCGTATCGCCAAAGTAGAAATAGGGGGAAAGACTGATATGGAATACGAAGCGTTTCTTCGTGGTGGCGGCAAGACCGGATACGTGGCGACATTCGGTTATGATAAGTACAAGAAAGAGGTGGAACGTCTGTTGAATAGAAACGCGGGTGGCCGTGTTCGTGTCAAAGATGTGTTCAATGTGCTTGGGGGATACTTCGAAATGGTGAACGGCGTGGTAGAAAACGGTGGACGCTTTACGACTTATCTTACAGCCAAAGAATCTGGAATGACAGAACTACAAAGTATCAACGCAGCAAAAGAAGTGTCGGTAAACTTCAATCGACGAGGTAGCGGTGCGATGGGTGCGGTTTATATGCAGAACTTCTTTCATTTCTTTAATGCGGCTATACAAGGAACGCATAACTTTGCTCATGCGGCAAAGCATAATCCCGTACGAGCAGGTGCGGCTATTGCTATGTGGGCGACGCTTGGATTTGCCGTTAGTACTTTGTCTAAAATGCTTTTCGGAGATGATGACGAGTATAACGATATCCCAGATTATGTACGGCAGAATAATTTGATCCTGCCTATAATGGGTGCACCGGGGAAATATGTACTCTTACCTCTTCCTGTTGAGCTTCGAATGCTGTTCGGGCTTGGTGATATGTCGGCACAGTATACAAGAGGCGAATACAAGGGGCGTGACTTTACATCGGATGTCATGGGTAAATTAATGGATGTGCTTCCACTTAGTATTGAGTCGAATGCGACAGACAATTTTGTCGAAGCAGCTACCCGCACATTTACCCCGGATATGATATCTCCAATTACGGAGGCGTATCTCTTCAATGAAAACTACTTCGGGAAACGGATCACGGGGCGCAACGAGTTTAATAAGTATGTTCCAGAATATCATAAGGTAACGACTGGAACCAGCAAAGCGATAATCAAAGCCTCCGAACGGCTGAATAGTCTATCGGGAGGCGATTATGCCTCTAAGGGAAAATTGGATTATGCTCTTTTGAATCCTTCTGCCGTAGAGTACCTTTTCGAACAATACTTCGGTGGCGTAGGTAAAGCCATTGCTCAATGTTACAAAACGGTGGAAGGCGCAGTAACCGGAGATGTGCAGCTTAGGAATATCCCGGTTGTGAGCGGGCTGACCTATGACACGGAAAATATGGTTCCGCGTAATTATACAAACGAACGCTATAACCATTACGTGAAAGAGTATGAAGAGATGCAGAGTAGGAATAGGATGTATCGTAAAGGTCTCGAAGGAGGTAAGGATCTGTCGAGTAATTACAAATCCTTTGCCAATAGTCGTGCATACCGGCGTTATCAAACGACCGGCTTTTATAAAAAAGCGATTGAAAGTATGTATGATATGGCCCGCTTGATGGATGGAGAAGAAAAGAAAGCTCTTTACGAACAGGCGAGAAAGACAAAAGAAATGATGATTAACGAATTAGACAAAATAGGAGATGAATAGAAAGTTTTATAACCGTAGATTGAAACCGGGAGTGGAGCGGGATGGTCGCACCCGGTCAGCTATTAGTTTGACAAAGGCTACAGATGTGCTGAAAGAGGCTGAAAATGCTTGGTGGGGACTTAGTGAGGTTCGCAAGAAGGCTGCACGTTCCCAGATGTATGGATTTGAAGATCAATGGGGCGATCTTGTTATTGATCCAGCAAGTGGGAGGAAAGTGACAGAAAGTGCATATATTCGATCGCAGGGTAAAGTGCCTTTGAAAAACAATGTCATTCGCCCGATTTTGAAAAATATCGACGGACAATTCCGAAATAACCAAACGAAGCCCGTTTGTGTTGTTAGGGACAAAAGGGAAAGTAAGATTGGAGAAATGATGAGCATTGCAATTGAGTATTGCCATCAGATCAACGAAACGACGGAAATGGATGCTGCAAGTTTGACGAATCTTATGCTTTCAGGGTTATGTGCCCAACGGGTAGAGTACGGCATGAATCCAGCTAAACAAAATTTGGATGTCTGGGTTTATCCAACCAATACTTATCGGTTATTCTTCAACACGGATATAGAAGATCCTCGGACATGGGATCTTCGTATTATCGGGGAAATGTATGATATGACTCTTTCGGATATTGTGGCCGCATTTGCCCGTGATAAAACAACCTGTGATGATATTTATCGGATTTACGGTGATCACAACGGGGCTACCTGGGCTGATTCGTTTGGATTACAAGGGGACCAGAACAAAAATATGGATTTTTATATGCCGTCCCGTCCAGATCTTTGCCGGGTGATCCTTGTTTGGAAAAAGGAAAGTCGGGAAGCACTTTTTTGCCGTGACCTATTGAGTGGGGAATGGTGGTATTCCAATCTTTCCGATAGAAAATCGATAGATGTTTTAAATAAGCAGCGTATGGAAGAAGCGTTAGCTAACGGCATGGACCCGGAAGATGTGCTTCTTGTGGAATATACCTATTCAATTGAGCAATATTGGTACTATCGTTACATGACTCCGTTCGGAGATGTGCTACAGGAAGGGCGTTCACCTTACTGGCATAAAGAGCATAATTACATATTGAACATTTATCCGTTTGTCAATGGTAAAGTCTTTAATTTTGTTGATGACTTTATTGATCAGCAAAAGTACATAAACCGGACGCTTACGATGATCGATTTTATTCGTTCGTCTACTGCGAAAGGACTTCTCATTGTGGATGAAGATGCTTTTCAGGGAATGAGCCGGGAGCAGATTGTAGATGAATATGTGCGTTATAATGGTGTGCTTTTTGTTCGTCTTAAACAGGGCCAGAATATACAGAATATCGTTCATCAATATAACGGTTCTGCGGCTGTTGCCGGAGATTACGAACTATTGAACTTACAATTGAAACTTATCAATGATATTTCTGGTGTAAATTCTGCAATGCAAGGCCAAACGCCATCTTCTAATACGCCATCTTCGCTTTATGCCCAGCAGGTTCAGAATTCAAGTATGAATGTTAAAGGCTTGCTTGATTCTTTTCGTAATTTTCAAAAGAAGCGAGACAATAAAGTAATGAAGACGATTCAGCAATTTTATACTTCTGCTCGATATATAGACCTTGCCGGATCGGACTATTCGAAAGAAAGTAAATGGTATGATCCGGAAAAGGTGCAAGATTCAGAAATAGATGTCTATATTACGGAAGGTTCTAATACTCCGGTTTATCAAATGGTGATGAATGAGTTCTTGATGGAGCTTTACAAAAACCAGGCAATAAATGTCAAGCAATTGCTTGAAAATTCGTCGCTTCCGTTTGCTGAACGTATATTGGAAAGTATTAAGCGGGATGAAGCGGAGATGTTGCAGGCCCAAGAGGAAGGTCGTATGGCGCAACTTCAGGGAATTCCTTCTGAGGTCATAGGTCAAATCCAGGCATAATTTAAAATAACGAGGCAAGATCGGAAATGATCTTACCTCGTTTCATATTGTGGCTTCCGATATGACCTTACGGGTTGGTGTGGCTATTGGGGTATTTACGGCAAATGGAAGATCTATCCGATAGCAGATCCATACGCCGATAGCACGAGTCATGAGTCTGTCATCATGCATTCCTTCGACAGCTCCCATTGTTTTACCATCTTCTTTGATTTCAAATGTGTCGTGTTCGTCTACGGCTTCCTCGCATCTTTCGATGTATAAAGAATCCCGTATTGCTTTTGCTTGATGGGAGATAACCATAGGCTTGGTTGATGTGTTGGTGTGAAATCCCCATTTTGCTGGGGCGCCTTGTCTGATTTGGTCGGCCGGGGTGCGGCAGTAGAGATTGGAGTAATATCCTGCTATCTCGTCTAAGATGTATTCGAAATTGTTGCCTTCCGTGCCTTCTGTTTCAAGCGTGTTACTTTCTATTACAACCATAGCATCTTCCTCGTCAGCATAAAATGTTGCCATCTGTACAGCCTTCCAAGCACCTTTATCATGGTCAATATGGCCGTGCCATTCGGCGACCACTTCCGGGATGCCTCCGTCCATCATCCAATAGCGATCAAAGACGGTGATATCCGTGTAGTCGGCTTCATCTGAAACTCCCCCTACATCCATAACGACAATATAACGATTTCGATATCGTTTTGATTTATCCGGCATTTTCCAAATGGACAAGCAGCCCATTTCTTCTTTTGACAACCGAAGATTCTGAAGGCTTTCTGTGCCCGTTTCTTCCGAACCTGAAATTTCACCATGGAAAATAGGATCGATGCAAGTTTCGCGTAGTTTGAGTGTGTCTGAAAGCCGGAAACGTCGTCGTCCAGTAGACTGAAAGGCTTCTGTTGAAGTGCTTGGATATTCGGAATTCATACGCCAAATATCTTTCATGTCTTTCTTTTTTTCTCTATACCAAGCGATAGCTTCCAGTGTAGCTCCCAGTTTCCAAAGGTCCCATTCGTATTCGTCCATAGAATGGATAAACTCTTCGTGGTTATCAATAGGGATTGAATAAATATCAATATCAAACCATGCTACAAAAATGGGGAGCAGGTTATTTTTACCTTTGACAGCCTGTTGCCATGTACGATGAAAAAAATTACCAACGCCTTTTGCCGTACTTTCCAACCCTAAAATCGTATATGCTGTATCATAAATGGAACCGGATATGGACTGGATAAGGTCCTCTGGCTTTTTGCCTGGTGTAGCTCTCCAAAGTCCAATTTCGGTTAGGTGAGCTCCTGATATGTCACCGCTTCGAAGTGTATCGGGCTTTTGGAAAGATCCGATCGAGACAACACAATTTGTGTTTTGAATGACTTTGTTTTTGCTTGAACCTTCAAAGGGTGTGAATTTAACCGTTTCTCCAAGCAGATAAGAAGGGTATTTGTTTAAAGCCTTTGTGATCATTGCCCGAACGTTTCTTGACTGTGTTTCCACATCTCCACAAATGACGGTATTCCAGTTTCGACGGTGTACGAGCATTATCCAAAGCATATAAATTTGGACGAGTGTTGATCCTCCCCACTGTCGTGCTTTTAAGAGGATAAACTTGATAGGCTTTCCGGCCTTTCGTAGTTTTTCAAGTTTATTCAGCACTCTTCTTTGCGCACGGTTTAGTTTAAATGGGATATCTTTTGGGCTCACTTTATCTTTTATAAAGATGAATGAATAGGCCCAGTATTCAAAATCGTATATTATCCGATATTTTATAAATTCAATCCAAAGCTGGTTCAGGGCTTCTTCGGAATACTCCACTTCTTTAATAAATCGGGTAATATATCCTTTGAATCCATATTTGGCGAGTCTACGGATAAACAGGTTTTCTTTTATCAATTCAACCGGTAAATACATATCACCAATAGGGGAGTCTTTTATTGAAATCTTTTTTCGTTCCCCTACGGCGCCAAGACCGGTGACTGGATTGTATGGTGCGTTTATTATTTCGTGTCTTTTTCTGTTTTCTTCCAAGATATTTTCGATCTCGAAATCATTGTGAATGTCGTGCATAATCGAGATAAAATGAATGAGATTGCTAAAGCTGAAATATGTATTTGCCAATTAATGACATTATAGCCGAATATTGACTGCATTATTAACATTATAAGCAACATGATTGTATATTTCTGTCGCTTCGAATGCCTATCTTGCCATATCTTGCTTAAATACATACCGATCATGGAAAATATGATGGTTGATGCGCCGAATGTCGGTTTTTCAGAGCAAAAGATTGCAGAAGACAGGATTACAGATATTGGTATTACGATAATTGGGGCTTTGCGTCCATAATATTCTGCAATCACCGGCTTATATATCAGGTA
The DNA here is from genome assembly GCA_019411205.1 of Parabacteroides sp. Taxonomy (GTDB): domain Bacteria; phylum Bacteroidota; class Bacteroidia; order Bacteroidales; family Tannerellaceae; genus Parabacteroides. The sequence continues at coordinate 7,955 of DXRF01000030.1, forward strand.
TCCGATTGAATTGAAGAACATGTGCATAAAGGTCAGATGTATGAAATTGTATGCAATCAGTTGCCAATATCGGAATCCGGAGGACAGTCCGTAATCGCTTAGATCGTAGTACCGTGATAGGGAATAAAAAAGGATAAATATGAATACCAGGATCATTTTCTTTTTAATTTGTCATTAATAATGCGTACAAATTGCCTTTTTTCGATATAGAAAGAAGGAGCTTCATTATTGATGATGGTTTCCAAATAACTATATCCCGGATATTTTAGCCCTTTTGCAACAAATTTCCTGAAAATACTGTCGTACATGTCTATTTTCATGGGGTTGTACATGTCCGGTTGTATCCCTCTATACATAAGCGATATGTTTCTGATAGCGACTTCTAAGGTGATGTAATACCTTGGAGCCGGATAAGACATCGCTTTTTCTATGATCGTATTTTTGGGAACCCGGCGTGCAACATCCCCCAATTCTTTTATTGCCCTTTCGTATGCCTTAAATACATCATCTTTTTTTTGCCAGTTCTCTGTTTTTGCCATGAAAAAATGCTTTGGTTTGTTATAATGGCTCAAATATATAACATTATAACATATTAAACCACAAAATAATGTCTTTACTTTGCTAAAGTAATACTTTAAATATTATTTCATGGATAATAATGTAGGAAACGAAGAAGAAAAAGTACCTGTGGAATCTTCAGGGACGACAAATAAACCTTCCAAGAAACAGGCTTATTTGGATTATATGCGTTCTCGTATGGGAGAGTCTTACGGTGAAGACGAAGATTCTGTTTATTCTGACATGCTTGATTATCGGCAAAAGAATGACGAATCACAGGAGCGCATGACCGAAATACTTTCAAAAGATCCGCGCCTTGCACAAGTCCTTTCGGACATGGCTGGCGGCAAAAGGGGGGCAACTTCGGCTCTTGTACGATATTTCGGAAAGGATATTTTGGGAGCAGAAGAAGGTTCGGACGAGTGGAATGATTTGCAGAATGCCGAGAAAGAGCGTATGGAGGAATTGGAATCCATGCGTAAAAGCAAAGAGGAATACGATGTAAATATTGAAGCAAGTTTACCGGTTCTGGATGAATTTGCCACATCCAGAAAAATCGATATCGATGAATTTCTTGACAGTGCCTACAGCCGGATACTTGAGCCCATTTTCAAAGGGAACTACACTACCGAACTGTTGGAAATGTTGTACAATGCCATGAATTATAAGACAGATATTGAAGAATCCTTTCAGTCTGGTGTTGTTGCAGGGAGAAATCAAAAGATTGACAGGATGAGAAAGGATAATGCCGGTGACGGATTGCCAAGATTAGGGGCAAGCACCGCTTCAACGGTTAAACGTGCCGAAAAAAAGCCTTCTTACAAGTCGAGCGTATGGAATGATTAATCAATTTTTAATAAGTAAAGCGATGGGAAAATTTGTAAATTATGTGAGAAACGAAAAGGGATTTATTTTATCCTTGGTGTTAATGATTCTTGGGATTGCGTTTGGAGATGCATCTGTCCTTATGGCTGAAGGGGTAACTGTTGCTCCGCCAGCACCAGAAGGGGGTACGGCTACGGAAGGCCATGAGGGTTTGCAAACACAGTTAGGAGGGCAGGATGCTTCTGTGACCACTTTGGAAAGAGGTGGTGAAACGGGCGATATCATAGCTGAAGACATAGACGAGGATATTGCGAAATTCCGTCCTGATTTTTTCCCGATTGATACGGTTGCCCGAAAAGCGGCAAAGAAAAAGAGAAAAACGAATTATGTTGTCAAGCATTATAATATCGATGCTTCCCGTATCACTTGTATCACGAACGCTGAACATACGGAATCTGCAAGTAAAAAACGTGTAGCATTGCCTATTGATGCCGCGGACGGCAGTGTGTTTAACGTATATGACACAATCAACGTTCGTGGAGTGGACGGTTATGCAAGCGACGGTTCGACGGTCACTCCCGGTGTGGATCTGATGCTTTATGTTGTGGCACTGGATGCTTCGTCGGGGCTTCCTGTAGTTGTGGCCATTAATGGAAAAAAGCAAAATCCGGCAGACGTGGAATGCTATGTTCCTTCTATTCCGGAGGGCACGGCCTTGTATTGTATGGCCAAGGCCGGCAGCGAAAGCCAGTTGTTCTGTCCTCCTACCAATCAGGCGCCTACGCCTCGCGAAGTCTATATGCAGCGAAAGATGTCCAACACCAAGTTTACCGAATATTTTGAGAATGTAAAGAAAAAGGTGGCTTGGGATAAGGAAGATGTGATGGAAAACGACCTTTGGGAATTCCGTCGCAAATGTGAAGTATCCTATTTGCTGGGTATCAAGGGTAAGATCGCGATCAAGGATGCGCAATATCCGAATCGTGGAATTGAAAACGTGTATTTTCAGGAGGGTATCATGTGGTCCATCAAGAAACACTATGAATATACGAAAGGTAAGTTCAGCTTTGCGGATTTTATCGGTATTACCAAAATGAAATTTACCGGTAACAACGGAAGCAAAGAAGCCTTTGTAGGTGTCGGCAAGGATTTGTTGGAAGACATGATGAAAGTCGATTACACGTTGACGAAAGATATTAACGTGAAATCCAGAGAGAAATGGGGTATCAAATTCCAAGCCTTCGAAAGCTCTTTCGGAACGATGAATGTTGTCCATTTGCCTATTCTGGACGAAGTCGGTTTGTCGGAGATCGGTATTTGTCTTGATCTTGATATGTTGGTTCTCTACAAAATGGAGGAGGAGCGACGGAATATCAATATGGAAACACAGGGCGAAGCTGCCGAACGCAATGTTACGATTCAGACAGACTGTTTGACGTTGAAAGGCTACAGTCATCTGCTGATCAAGCCGAACACGTCCGGTTTCAATGATGCGGAACCTGATCTTGTAAAGGCAAAAACAAATGATGGTGCGACTTTGCCAAGTGAGGGAAATAAGGAAGGCGCTATCCTGTACTTGAAGAAGGATGTCGCATCGACTGGAACCAACGATGAACTGAAGGCTGGTATGTTGGCTCAGTGGAATGGGACAAAATGGGTAAAGTATGATGGAGATGTCTATATCGGAGCCTGATAATTAATGTTTAATTAGAAAAGGGGGATTCTGCATTTTTAGATTCTCCCTTTTTAGATAGAGATAAGGTTATGTATAAGAAAATATATGGCACATCGTCTGCCGAACTTTCGACGATTATTAATGTAGGTGGTATTCCAAGACGTATTGAATTTACAGGAGGTGTTCCATCTGGGGTATCACGGGTGTCTGCGAGATTTGTAACTTCTGACAAACGGTTGCAAGATGCAATAGAGGCGGACCCAAGGTATGGTGAGCTTTTCTTTCTTGAAGTAATTTCGCCTATGCAGTCTAAAGAGAGAGTAGCAAGCAACGGTAAGGTAAAAGAGTATAATTACATTACGCGTGTTCAGGATGCTATAAACGTGTTAGTTACCAAGCATGGTGTCCAGTTAGATTCTCTGAAGAGTAAACAGGACGTAAAAGAAGCGGCCAAGAAAAAGAGTGTATCATTCCCTAATATGAGATAATCATGACAAAGCAGGGTATAATAGATAAAACCAGAGCGATAATGAATGAGATAGGCGAGGAAGAAAATCTCTCATTGTTATCAGAAGATACAGTAAAGCTGGCAGAGTATATAGAATCTGTTATACCTGATGCTATAAATCTCATAGCACAGGATGAAAATGTCTCTATTGCTTTGTTGAACACCGGAAATATGACATCTGGCGGAACGAGTAGTGAAGGTTGTACGGTAATTCCTTTACCGCAAGATTTTTTACGTTTTGTGTCTCTACGTCTTTCGGGATGGAAAAGAGAGGTTCAGAGAGTTTCTCCATTTGGAAGTGAAGACTATAAGATTCAACACAATGCCGTTACCCGAAGTGGTGTAAATAAACCTTCATGCGTTTTTTCTCATAATAGGACAGGGCTGTGTATAGAATGTTTTCCGTCCGGTGAATTACAATATTTCAATTATGTAAAAAGCATGACGGACTTATCTGATGATAGTCTTTCGAATTACGGTGAATCATTAATGCCCGCGATTTGTTACGCTTGTGCTTATTTGGTATATAATATATTCGAGATGACCAATATCGCTGAGCAAATGTTGAAAATAGCAGTTCAAGTCCTTCCGAAAATACAATGAGATATCAGTTAGATGAAGATAAGGGTGATATCATATATGAGGTAGAAGATGAAAGACTCATATTAAAGGTAAAACCAGAGGTTGTAGAATCAGCAGGGAAAAGCGATATATATGTAATTGCAACTAATGATAATGCGACTCCTACCGACCGCAATGTGTTTTCCGCTTTGCGCTCTTTAGCCGAATTCATCAATAAAAAAAAGAATGACATTGTGCAAGGTGTAATAACCTTCATGAATGGACTGCGTATTGGAAAATTTGTTTCGGGGATGATTGGCGGCACGGGTGCCGCTATATGGATAGACGAGAACGGAAAGACGATACTGGAGGCAGACAAGGCCCATTTTCGGGAAGAGCTGATTGTTCCCAAGATAACCTTTAACTGTATTGATGTTATCTCAGGAGACAAGGCGAATACTTTTGCCTACGGGACGATTAAAACCGTTGACAAGAAAAACCGCATTGCAAAACTCGACCTTTTGGACGATCAGTGGGGAACGCTGCACATAAACGATATTTGCCGTGGTGTCTTCCATAACTTAGAAGGAGGAAACCAAACACAAGACCTGTATGACGATAACGGATTCATGGGATATTCCGGTTTTGCCACTTCATATTTTACTCCAACTCGGATTGTAGAGAGCAAAGCCGGGCTGATGAGTTTTGAATACAATTTGCAGGTTGGCACAAGTGTACATCCTATACCGGGGATGAACTTCTTTGCATATGGAAACTTTACCGATAAAGAACGACAAGGTATCACTTATGAAAACCGCTACTACCGTCGTATATTGGATAAGGTGGATACATGGAAAATTGATCCAGATAAACATATCATGTATCAATCTGGATTGTTAGAGGG
>DXRF01000030.1:12995-17948 GCA_019411205.1 Parabacteroides sp.
GCATGGAGATGCACGGGCACGGTACATTCCAGAAAAACAGCTATCTAACCGGAGTTCAAATACAATTTACACCGGAACAGATAGAGCAGTTCAGTGCTTACAGTGTGAATCTATCAAGTTATGAAGGCGTTGTAACAGTTGATGAAGAAGGAAATATCATAAATGGTGCAAAAACGCTAAAAAATGTCAGCACGGGAGATATGAATGTCATTGCAGGAGAAGATAACGTGGTGACGATGGATTTCCGGCTATCTACCCGTATACAGGCGTTCAAAGGGGAAAAAGAGTTAATCTATTCAGAAACGCTTGAAGAAGGAGCATTCATGGTTGCTCTTGAGCCGATCGGATGCACGGCCCATGTTGAGAATGGGGTTGTGGTGATAGATTCTCTTGTCGATTTGCACAATATGAGCGTTGGTATAACTGTTAATTGCGAAGGTAACGCATCGTTCTTAAAAACATATTGCATAACCGCTAATCAAAATGGTTGGAACGCAATGACAGCAGATTTATCCAATGAAATGTGTGCTGTGCATTGTGATACGGATGGGAATGTTCTGAATGGATTGCCTTGCAGAACGATTGTAAGTATGTGGTATGGGACGCAGCTTCTTCCGCTCGACAAATTGGAGATAGAAGCGCCAGAAGGAGTGTCCGTTTCGCATGACATTGCTACAGGTACGGTTACGGTCACTTCTATTGAACCATCGGTGACTGCAGGAAGCCGGATCATAACGATACCGATACGGGCATATGCAACGTTTGTCGGAGTGCAATATTCGAAGCAGGTCCAGCTTAGCATCACGAAGTTGACGGACGGCGATCCGGCTATCATCTACGACCTGCTCCCGTCTGACAACTCCGTCAAGAAGAACCCGGACGGCTCGTATTCCGTATCTTCCATTTCGTGCGTGTTGCGCAAGACGGACGGCAAGAATGCACCGGAACGGGTAACTACCCTGCCGGAAGGTTATACCATGATGCGCAAGATTGATAGCGGATCAGAGGTCGCCTACACCATCGGAAGCTCGCTTTCTGTAACGTCAGCCAACACGAGCATAACCTTTTCGCTCTACTGCAACGGACAGCTGGTAGACCGTGAAACGATATTGGTTCTTCGCAATGGAGATAAGGGTGAACCTGGGAATGATGGAAGACCGGGAGACAAAGGCGATCCGGGCGAAAATGCCTACACCTACAGCATTTCGCCGGCACAGTTCAACATCGGGAAAACGTCGACAGGCTCGTTGCAGCCCTCTTCGTTCACATGTACCTGCTATAAGAACGGCAACAACACACAACAGACGGAGACAGCCCGGTGGTATGCTTTTAGGAGTAACGATAACAGTTCGTGGAGCCAATATGACAGCAAGACTTCCTATTCGGCCACATTCAGTGTATCGGTGTCACCATCATACAAATATTACAAGATTGTAGCGAAGCCATACGACGGCATCGAATGCGTGGCTTATGCTCAGGTCGTAGAGGATGGGACAGACGGAAGTCAGGGGCCCGTGGGTGCAATGCCGCGTGCGCGTGGCAAATACTCGTCGAGTACGACTTATGTCTACAACAGCGAATATCGTGATATCGTGTATACAGACGACGGACGTGTTTGGATGGTAAAGAGCTACGGGCAGTCGTTCTCTAATGTTGCTCCTCCGAACAGCAGCTATTGGGTAGAAGGCAACAAGCAGATATTTACCGCAATCGATACCGCGCTGATCGACGGGGCTAACATTGCCGGTTTCCAGTTCAAAAACCAGAAGATGCAATCGTCCAATGGCAATTTGATATTGGACGGAGTGAACGGAAGGATCACAGCTAAAGACGCGGAAATTGAGGGAACGTTGGTTGCCAAGGATATTAAAGGATCGAACCTGATAGCCCTTTCTCATGTAGTCAAAGTAACGATCAAAGGCAGCACTGTAACGACAACGAACATCAAAGGAGGCACACCCGTATTTGGAGTAGATGTTCCAATAGGAGGATGGAGATTGGTTACTTTAGGTGGTGAAAAGTGTGTGGCTCCCCCCTATGGTTCATATGACTTTAGTAGGTTGTATCCTATAGTCTTTGGTTCGCCTAATATGACGGACTCGAAGCACTTGTATGTATCTGTGCTCAAAGATTACCAAGCAGGCTTTCCTTGGGCGTTCATCATATCGGATGACTCCACCTGGAACGACGGCTCATTCTATGTGCTTTGGGTGGCGTTGCCTAAATAAAAAACAAGCATTAAGAGATATGAAAGTAAAAGTAGATTTCGGCTCATTTCCCATGTATATGGGGGACGACAAACAGGAAAAAATAGTCTGTGACATCCGTAAAGGATTTGCGAGCAGGATATATACGGACATCTCCGGTATCGAAGCACATTTGCTGGCAGAAAAGATATACCGATCGGAAGGAGTGATCGAACTTAATGAGGGGGAATGTGCCATTATTGGCAGCGCGGCAGAAGTGCTGTTCTATGGCTCTTTCGCAGATAGTTGGCACGACTACGTGGAAAAACACAAAGAAGAATAGCCTCATGGACAATCTTGACATTAGCAATTTCCGTAGCGTTTCATCAGCAAAAGATGCTGACAACATCCTGATGGTTCTCTCTGACGGGATGAACGGCAAGATGACGGTCGGTCTTTTCAAAACCGTCTTCGGAAAGGGTATCGCTCCGAGCATCAAGAACGGCAAATGGTGGGTTGGAGAGATAAACACAGAAGTCGATGCGGAAGGTAAAACTCCAGAATTTCGTAAAACGGAATCTGGAATTGAATATAAGTACATTTCTGATCCCGATACGACATGGCGCCATTTGGTCGATATAGCTGACATCAAGTTGTATTTTGATGATCTGACAGAAGAAGAGAAACGGTCGCTCATACCGGGATTAGACGATTTCACTCCCGAAGAGATCGCCGAGCTTCAGCGTCCGGCTGCGGAGATGATCGCGAAGCTGGAGGAAACCGACCGCACGGTGTCGTCCAATGAACAAACACGTATCAGCAATGAAAACACACGAATCGATAATGAAAACATTCGCCGGCGACAGGAGAACGATCGCATACTGTTTGAGAACAAACGTTCCGAAGCGGAAACTGCCCGCGAGAAAGGATTCTTGGAATCCACAAAGAAAGCGAAAGAAGCGACTGAGGCAGCACAAGCCCAGGCGGATCGCGCACAAGCCTATGCAGATAACCCGGCGAAGATCGGGGAAAACGGCAACTGGTGGGTGTGGGATGAAGAAACCGAGGAGTACCGCGACACCGGAACATTTGCCCGTGGTGACACCATGTTCGCCACTTTCGACATCGACATCAAAACGGGTAGCCTCGTATGCACTACTCCGGACAAATATACCGGTCCCAGCTTCTCGCTTGAAAACGGAGAATTGTATGTAAACATAAACGAATAAGATATGGGAAAGACGAATTTAGGCAGAGTTACATTCATACCGCGCGGACGCTACGCTGCTAAGGAAACCTACAACCGTCTCGACCTCGTGTTTCACTTGGGTAGCTCCTATGTATGCCTTGTCGACGGCACGAAAGACACGGAACCGGTCGATGGCGCCACGTGGATGATGATTGCCGAGAAAGGTGCAGCTTCATGGGGTGAAATGACCGATGAAGAAAAGACCGAGGCGGCATTCGAATTAGGCAAGGAACTGTTCGGTTTTGTGCCGGTCTTACTGACGGAAAACGAGTATGAGAATTTGGGCGACCGGATCGATCCGGACACCATGTATTATGTGTTGGAGGAATAGCGTATATGGGAATCGTAGTAAAAGGGAAAGAGGTAGTTGCCATCTACTACGGAAAGATCGCCGTGGAAGCTGTCTATAAAGGGGCACGACTGATATGGGCTGCTGCCCGTAGCTGTTTCGGAAAAGGATATTGGATAGCCGATAAGCCTTGGTCGTCGGAGGAAACATGGAAGTCAAACAATAAACAAAAATAGTATGGCAAAGTTAGTATTGGACAAAGAGATAGAATCAATCGAAACACCGTGGGACGGCGCGGAAGGCGCATATCCCGGTAAACGTGTGGAAGAGTTTATCAAGAAACAGTTCAAAGGCAAGGCCGGGTATTTGTCCCGGACGACCGACAAGGAAGCGGACGGTAATTATCACCTTCGTGGTTTTGCAGACGAAGAACGCTATAACGAATGGAACAGCGATCCGGAAGCGTTTGCAACAAACGTCCTGTTCGACATTGCCCTGCCGAGCGGTGACGGATCGAGTTCGGCTACGAGCTACATCTTGAACTTGGTGAATGGTTCGGATCGCACCATCGTCACGACATCAAGAAAGTTGAGCGTAAAATTACGCTTCACTTCACAGGTATTCAACCCGGCTACGCAGCAGACCACCGACACTGGCGAAATGGGTATCTTGACCATCCAGACCAAAGTCGAGGGTGCAAGCAACTGGAGCACCAAAGGAACACTGAAGATCGAGAGCTATCCGGCCGATTCTACCGATTGGGTTGAAGTACCGATCGGCGACTATTTGACGCTCGGCCAACAATCCGTTCGTGTGATTTGTCGGGGCGAAACAACCGAGTTATCGACTACCTACGTGTCCTATAACATCACGGTGACAAGTCTTGCGCTTACATTCGCTACGACGTGGGAAAACCCATTTATGGGCGAACGTATCCCGCTGTCCTACTACGTGACCGGTAATATAGCAAAGGATTTGACCGTTCGGGTAACTGGCAAGGATTATGACGAAACGTTTACCCGGTCACTTGGGACGAACGTGTATACGGAAACGCCGTACATATTGGAAATCGATAGCCCTAAGAAACATGGCATCTATACCGTTACATCTTATTTAAGCAGCGGATCGGCCGTGAAAACCGATGATTTGGTGTCGCAAATTATGGTGGCCGAAGAAGGGGAAACGGGCATATTGTTGGCATTGAACGGCATTCAGCCTGTCTCTTATAC
>DXRF01000300.1 GCA_019411205.1 Parabacteroides sp.
AACAAACTGGTGTGTTCCTTCAATGTCGATAAACGTTCGGCCGGCTGGTAGCGGCAAAGCGGTTCCTTTTGCCGATAGATGAAATTGCCGGACACTTCGTTCGCAGGATCGTCAAACAACCATTTTGCCAGGTTACCGACAGGCGTATTTCGTTCGGGATGGAATATATTCATATTCCCGAACACAAGGAAATGATACTGCGCACGCGAAACTGCCACGTTGAGCATATTGTACTTTCCACCTTGCTCCATAAAATAAGAAGCATCACCGGGAGAATTGACCGATGAAAAGATCACGACCGGACACTGCGCCCCCTGCAAAGAGTGAACAGTACCAATCGTCATACCGGCAAATGCTTCCGCCTCCAGCGACTGTTCCGCAAGACTACGGATGATCTCTTCCTGCGCCTTAAATGGGGTGACTACGGCCACTATTTTACGGATCGGTTCCTTGTAAGCGCTTTCCAACTTCTCTTTTTCCGTTTCCAGCCAAGAAACGATTGCTGCAGCTTCTGCTCTGTTCAAGACACTGCCCGTCGCCCCTTTTTCACTGACTCCATTTACATGGACATATCCTTTAGGCGGCAAGTCTTTATACTTCACCTTGTTTCCTTTCTTCGGCAGCAAACGGCCGTGATACACATAGTCGTTGCAATAAGCAATGATAGGATCGAGACAACGCCTGTGTTCGGTCAAGAAAGCACCTCTTTCGCCGGCGACTTCGAAACTGCAACTCTTCCGCGCCATCTTCATGATGCTTCCGGACGAGGACAGAAAACCGTTTTCATGCAGAAACGCATACCGATCATCGGACTCGGAGGATACTAAGCCAAAACGTTTCAGATTGATACTGGAATATTCGTCCGAGATGGACCATATCGGTTCGATCTGTTCCACGTCTCCCACTAAAATAGCTTGCTTGGCAAGGCTGAAAGAGGGAATAGCCAATTCGGGAGATACCTGCCCCGATTCATCCACGATCAGCAAATCGATCGCATCATAGAGCGGCGCATCCCACTCCCCGTTGTCCGCACAAACCATGTATTTCGGCAAGGAATGGAAAGTCGAAATAAAAACAGGCATCACACAAGCCAAACGTTTCAAACGTTCGGTGTAATCCTCTCGGCCACGTGCCTCCCTCTCTTTATCGCATCCGGCCAAGCGGCGGATGAACTCGGCTTCCCGGTCATGGATAGCATACCAGAACAAAAGATAGCGGTAACTGATATCCAGCCGCACCGCCATATCTTCCGTATAAGGAAGGGCATTGTATTCCGGATTGGCAACCAACTTGTCATAGCGTGCCTTAAAATCTTCCGTCTGCTCCCAGCCGCATATCACATCTTCATAGCTTGGAAGTTTTTGAAATTTACGGAGCAGTTTACTCAGAAAACCTTTATCCGCCATTTCTTTTCCATATTGTTTGAGACTGGCAACATTCAAGCAGGTTCCAATCTCATCCCGCATCTTCCTCATTTGCCTGCGAAGGAAACGCTGGCATGCAACTTCATCCCAGCAAGATGTCTGAAAGAAACGATTGAAATGTTCCAGATAGAACCCACGATATTCTTCCAACCGGGCAGGATCGTCATAATCATTCGGAAAGCCTTCACCTCTCGTATTGAACATCATTTTGTACTGATCCTTTTGTTCGTCTTTGCCAGACAGATACAATCCCAACGTATCCAAACCTGGCAACCAACGGAGAGTCAACAGGTTTGCAGGCTGATCGCCAGAAGGCTGTTCGATCTTGAAATCTTTCAGGATATTGGTAATCGCCTGGTTATTGGCGGAACTGGCTACGATGATATCCGGATCATCAGGATGCTCCAGTACGGCATGGACGATCCGGTTGGCAATCACCGTCTGTAAAAAGGTCGTCTTGCCTGTTCCCGGAGGTCCGTTAACGGCAAAGATATCGGAACAGCCCGGGTCCGTATACATGGCAAGCGTCTCACGCTGGGAGACAGACAGCGGAAACGCGCCACTCATCTGCGCCCAATGTTCTTTATTACAATAAACTTGCTGTCTATCCGGCACAGGCAGCAATGTTTCCTGCTTTTTACGGATCAGGAGTTCCAGTAACGGATGGGAAGATTTACTTTCCAATAGCTTGTCATACAAGTTGATGATCTTTTGTGCCATTCCTCGTCCGGGAGCTTTCACAACAATGATTTCAGGCTTGTCGGCATAATTCATTTCCCGGAAAGTCAAGCCGGTCGCATCCTGGAACAGGTTTTCGCAGGCACTCCAATATTTCTTCCAGTCCGTTTCTTCGGTATCGAACTCGCTCAAAAGCCGGTCCACATTCGAAAGGGATGCAATCGTTCTGTCATTGCGCGCATTCGGAGACAAAAACTTACGGACAAAAACCGGAATACGTTCAGACTTGTTGTCACAGACCTGAAAAGTGCCGTCCGGCAACAATGTCGCGGAAATCAGGAAGGGATACTCCGGAGTATTCTGTCCGGAAGTCCACCCGTTTTCGTACTCAGGAAGAAAGACACAAGGGGCAATCTGTATTTTACGTTTCTCGTCATCCACCTTTTGCTTCCCTTTCGGGAAAAGCAAGGGAATGTCTTTGCGAAGTATAAATTCCGGAACCTTATCACCTATCCGCAATGTAACCCGCACTTCTTTCTTTAGCGACCTGCTCCTTCGTTCAGCATCCAGCAGGCAGTTTTTCCAGTATTTCAGCAGTTTTCTGTCCATCCGATCAGTTAGCTGTTACGTAGTCTCTTTCTATTTCTTTTCGCGGACGGTTATATGGAAACAACCTTGCTTGCGTTCGTGCTTGACATAGCAACGCTCTTCCCGTTTCAAATCCCGCAAGACCATTGCCAATACCATTTTCAACCGGTCCTTGTCGATATTCAGGGTATCGCTCTCGTCTACTTTGGTATAGCGGACCCAGGATACATCAAAAGTCGTTCCGTAGCGGTGGGCCGAGTTTTGAGAGGAATTGGTATTTCTTTTTTTCAGGTTCTTGACATCATCGACCGTACGGGTGACACTGGTCACTTTGACTTTGTAGATCGACGCATTCAGATTGCGTAAGGAATCCTGGAAATTATGCCCGATATCTTCCAGCAGCTGTGCAGCCGAAGGGATCAGATATGGGATGGAATGTGTCAGCTTTTCCACTTCATAATATTCGTTGGTTTCGATCTCCTCCATCTCCTTTTTTACTTTCTCCGCTTCTTCACGGTTCGATGCAGGTTGAATGCCGATACGTTTTGCTTCGGCCAGATGTACATCGTTCAAGTCTTTGAAATCGCGGTTATAGCTTCCGTTATACCAGATACGTTTCAACTCTCCGCGTTCTTCCTTTTTTCCACAAGACGAACATATCACTGCCACCGAACAAGCAGCCACTATCAACCCGATACTACATATTATCTTTTTCATCATTTTTCTTTTAGCGGAAACAAAAGTAACCAAGATTCACTGATTTCAAAATATTTATGACTATTTTTGTGAATTCTGATTATAAACCAAAATAG
>DXRF01000301.1 GCA_019411205.1 Parabacteroides sp.
ATTTATTATATTGTTTAATTACTATATCCACAAATTGGGCAGCAAAATTACTGATTGTTTCGGGATTAGCAAAACTTTCCGTAAATATTTTTCAGAAATCCTCCATACGGAAAGGAGGATAAGCAATCCCTTTTTCGGTTATAATCGCAGTTATCAAGTCGTGAGGAGTGACATCAAAAGCCGGGTTATAGGCTTTCACTCCTTCAGGAGCCATCCGCGAAACATACCACATATCCGTAATTTCCTCGGGATTCCGTTCTTCAATCACGATCGAATCTCCATCCGGGCAATTCAGATCAATGGTGGATGTCGGACCCAACACATAAAAAGGAATACCGTAATGACGGGCCAGTATCGCCACCCCCGAAGTCCCGATCTTATTAGCCGTATCTCCATTGGCCGCCACCCGGTCACAACCGACCACGACCGCCTGCACCCAGCCTTTCCGCATGACGGCCGATGCCATGTTATCACAAATCAAGGTAACATCCACACCTGCCTTCTGCAATTCGTAGGCCGTCAGGCGTGCTCCCTGCAACAGTGGACGCGTTTCATCGGCAAACACCTTAAAGTCATATCCTCGTTCTGCCCCTAAATAAATCGGAGCCAGTGCCGTTCCATATTCCGATACCGCCAGATGACCGGCATTGCAATGTGTCAGGATCCCCATCCCCGGACGCAACAAAGACAGACAGTTCTCTCCTATCTTACGACAAGCAGCCGCATCTTCCGCCCGGATCGCTTCCGACTCTGCACGCAACAGTTCCACTATTTCCAAAACAGGCTTCATAGAATGTGCAGCCACAACTTTTTCCATCCGATCCAAGGCAGCCACCAAGTTGACCGCCGTCGGACGGGAAGAGGCCAGGTAATCCTTAATCCGAAGAAACTCACTGTAGAAACTGTCATAAGTGTTTGCCACAATCTGCCGGCTGCAAACATAAATGCCATAGGCAGCAGCGATCCCGATAGCTGGCGCTCCACGCACCTTTAATTTATATATGGCATCCCACACCTCTTCAGCTGAAGAAAGGGAAACATATACTTCAGATCCAGGCAAGCAGGTCTGGTCCAGGATAATCACAGCACTCCCGTCTTGACTCAAACGAACAGTTTTTAAATCTGTTATATTTATATTCATCGTTACTATTTAATCAACATACAACACCGATGTCCTCCCTTTTGTGTTATCCGGGAAGCAGACATTTTCAAATGCGTCATTCAAAATCGGCCGGATAAGCCAACAGTTGATACATCAAAGCCTTTGCCATCCGGTAATGCCCATCCGCATTCGGATGAAGGCGGTCCGTATCTTCCTTATGGAAATAACGGGTATGGGAGTCACTGACAGGATAAAGCCCGCTGATGCTGTTAAGGTCGATGACCGGAACGGCCCAGACATTGGCAGCTTCTTTGATCACCTCCACATATTCATCTACATACAAGCCGATCCGGTTGGGATAGGATTCGTCCGGCTGGATATTGTCATCCCCGAATTTGGCATATCCGCGATGTATCGGAGTCAACAGTATGATTTGTTTTGTCGGATAATTCGTTTTCAGGTAAGACAGGACACGGTTGATACGTCCCCGGAACGTCCGATCATCCGTTTGCAGTATCCGTCGCTTCCGTACTTCTTGCTTCGGCCCCGAGACTTCAACGGATTCTTCTTTTTCGGCATACCATTCGCCTAAAGGCAGCCCGGCATTAAAGTCGTTTGTCCCGGCAAAGACCAGGATCGCATCAATATCGTCCCCCCGTTCAGCCTGCAATCTCTCGGCCTGTTCCAGCACGCCGTTCCATTGATGACCGTTAATACCGTAAACAAGCGGTTCCAGGCCCAACATTTCCGAAAGATACTGCCAATAGTTTTTTGCCGTCCCGACATGTACCTTATCGGTAATCGAATCACCCAGAAAAGCCACTTTCTTCCCTTTCCACTGGTTGGGGACAGACACTTCCTGAGCTTCCTGCAAGCGGCAAGTCGAGTAAGGATAAACATCGGCCGACAACAATAAAGCAGACAAAAACAAAGCTGAATAACGTATATGCATATCGATTTTATCAATTAAGATCAACTAAACGCACAAAATTATAAATATACGCGAAGCCCCCAAAGTATCTCTCCTGTTTTAATTGAAAAATTTACCGTACCTTTGTACAATTCTTATTCACTGTAAAAATATGGAAATTGCAGCATTAGTTTCGGGAGGAGTAGATAGCTCCGTAGTCGTCCACCAATTGAAAGAGGCAGGATACGATCCTACCATTTTCTATATCCGTATCGGCATGGAAGATAAAGACGGATATATAGACTGCCCCGCCGAAGAAGATATCGAGATTACCTCCTATATAGCCAAGAAGTACGGTTGCCGGTTTGAAATCGTCTCTTTGCACGACGAATATTGGGATCGTGTCGTGAGCTACACCATCGATTCCGTAAAACGCGGACTCACCCCCAACCCGGATATGATGTGCAACAAATATATCAAATTCGGCTGCTTTGAGGAGAAATGGGGAAAGGACTTCGATAAAATAGCAACTGGCCATTATGCCACAACAACAGAGACAGACGGTAAAGTATGGCTTTCCACCGCCAAGGACCCAGTAAAAGACCAGACCGATTTCCTCGGCCAGATCACCCGTTTGCAAATACAGAAATTAATGTTCCCGATCGGACATCTCATGAAAAGCGAAGTCCGAGCCATAGCCGAACAACAAAAACTGCCGAGTGCCAAACGGAAAGACAGTCAGGGGATCTGTTTCTTAGGCAAGATCAATTATAATGAGTTCATCGAGCGCTACCTGGGAAAACGGACAGGAAAGATCGTCGAACTGGAAACCGGCAAGGTATTGGGCAAACACAACGGCTACTGGTTCCATACGATCGGACAACGCAAGGGGTTAGGCTTGAGCGGAGGACCGTGGTTCGTTATCAAAAAGGATATCAAGCGGAACATCATCTATGTTTCCAACGGTTATGATCCGGAAACACAGTATGGCAAGATTATCAACATGCACGGCTTCGACTTCATCACCGAAGACCCCTGGGGAGAGTTTGAGGACGAGAAAGAGATCACTTTCAAGATCCGTCATACACCGGACTTCACACACGGCCGGATCCGTCGCATCGGAGACTTGTACCGCATCGAATCCGACAACAAAATCCAGGGAATCGCCCCCGGACAGTATGGAGTAGTCTACGACAAAGACCATCGGCTTTGCCTCGGCAGCGGCATGATTATCGATGAAGAGAAATAAGCAAGATGATAACCGGTGCGCATGCCGATCTATTCTGATCGTCACAGATTAAACCAATAATTCATCTTAACCATAAAAGTATTCGTTGCGGGAAGGCCAAACATGCGGTCCAGGTTGTTTCCCCAGCCGGAAAGGAAACGGCCGTCGCGGTTCGACATCCGGTGCTCCCAGACAAAATACAAGGTCGAACCGGGCAAATACTCCCAACGGGCCACCAGATTGGAACGGAACTCATTA
>DXRF01000302.1 GCA_019411205.1 Parabacteroides sp.
GCAACATCGGCAGTATGAGTCTGCTGAAAAATTAAGCCAAGTCTCATACTTGGATAGTAAGCTTTCTTAATTTGAGGATATTCACGAAAAAGTATTTTGGCCCTTTTTTGCTGGCTTCCGACCAGAGACTTTCTTTTTTAAATAGTAAATAACGACTTCTGGCTAATAATTGTTTACAACTGTCTCCATTGCTGAAGATCTCAGCAATAAAGGGTTGTCCGCTGGCCTTTGCATAAGCGATTTCAACCGTCTCCTTATCCGGTGCTTCCCAACGGGCTTTTATCCTCATCTCCTGGACAGCCTCAAATGCCAGCTTCTGGACATGAAAGCGATCGCGGCAGGAAAACAGATACGCGCTATCTGAGCCATATTGGGGGCCATATCCAGCGTAATTTCCCGAACTTGAAAACGACGACGACGCGGGAGTTTGAGAAGAACCTTTGAGACTTCCTCGAATCATACCGTAATTCTGAGAGAAACAAAAAAAGGCCACCTTTACAGGCAGCCTCATGGGTGAAAAATGGGACTCGAACCCACGACCCTCGGAACCACAATCCGATGCTCTAACCAACTGAGCTATTCTCACCATATTTGTCTTATCGAGTGTTTATCTCTTTAAGACGGTGCAAAGATAGAGGTTTTATTTTAAACTGCAAATAATTTGAGCACTTTTTATTCAAAAAAATATACTTTTTGACCTTCTTATTATTACCTTCCATAAACAAATACATCTTGTTTACCTACTTAATCAACACAGAATCAACCAAAAAGAGATATTTTTTCAACTCTCTCCCTGAAACTACCCGAATATTTTCTTTTCCATATTTATTCTCATACCGGAAGGAATAAATCAACGAATATTGTACAATAGCAATATATCGGCACAAACCTTCCACCCTAAAACGACTTTCACCATAACACCTCCGTTAGTATATTTCCGGCTCATGTCCGATATAATTAGTAATCCGGGATGTATCGATTTTCAAACTGTAGGTGTCAATTAGGTATAATTAAGCAGATGATACGAAAATCCTTTTTACGAAGTAACATCAGATATGTACGGCAACGATAATCACGGCCAAGAAAGGTTCCGGCATAAAAGATATCAAGAGAATTCAACGTTTGGATGGCACAGACAAGCCGCAAGTCCACCTGGCTAACAATGGTTGTTGGCTAACAGAAATTGGCAGAAAACCGCCCCAATCAAAAAAAATCTCCCCTCCGGGCATTGTCCAGTTGTTTCTGATACATCATGGCATCACCGGCAAACAAAATTGTCAGCAAGTCCAGAACAGATAAAGACAGAAAACTCAAAAGACAAAACCCGGAGAGGAGGATTTTCATTTATAAATTTCTTTCTTTCCGGCTAAAAGCGTATTACGCATCAAAGAGATAATAGTCATCGGACCTACACCACCCGGAACCGGCGTGATATAAGAACATTTAGGAGCAACCTCGTCAAACTTAACATCTCCAGTCAGCTTAAAGCCGCTTTTGCGAGTCGCATCCGGCACACGTGTCGTACCGACATCCACGATTACAGCTCCTTCTTTCACCATATCGCCTTTCAGGAATTCAGGGACACCCAAGGCCACAATAATAATATCGGCACTCAGACACATTTCCTTCAGATTCTCGGAACGGCTATGACAAACAGTAACCGTGCAATCTCCCGGATAGGCTTTTTGCATCATCAAGGTAGCCATCGGTTTACCCACAATATTACTGCGTCCCAACACTACACAATGTTTACCGCGAGTCGGTATCTCGTAACGTCTCAACAGTTCCAAAATACCAGCCGGAGTTGCCGACACGAAACAAGGGAGACCGATAGACATACGACCGACATTGATCGGGTGAAAACCATCCACATCCTTACGATAGTCGATCGCCTCGATAATCTTCTGCTCTGAGATATGCTTCGGGAGCGGGAGCTGTACGATGAAGCCATCCACATCCGGATCATTGTTCAGTTCGTCCACTTTGCGAAGAAGTTCTTCTTCGGTTACATCGGCTTCATAACGGATCAGAGACGATTTAAAACCGATCTCATTACATGTCTTGACTTTACTTGCGACATACGTTTCACTTCCTCCATCATGACCGACCAATATGGCAGCCAAATGAGGGATTTTACCATCGGTAGCCTTGATACGGGCCACTTCTTCCGCCATCTCCTGCTTCATCTGAGCCGAAACGGCTTTTCCGTCCAATAGCTTGTACTGTTGTTCTTCCATACTCTCTATTATCTTTTCAGGTTTTATCTTCTGAATGAAGGAAATTTCTTGCTTCCCGGTTTGGCAGCCGTCAGCATACGCATCATCTTGCGCGTTTCGTCGAATTGCTTGATCAGCTTGTTCACTTCCTGGATCGTCGTACCGCTACCTTTGGCAATACGCTGGCGACGCGAACCGTTCAGGATTGCCGGATTCGTACGTTCTTCGGGAGTCATGGAGTAGATGATCGCTTCGATGCTCTTGAAAGCATTGTCGTCAATATCCACATCCTTCAGAGCCTTGCCTACGCCCGGAATCATGGAGGCCAGTTCTTTCAGGTTACCCATCTTCTTGATCTGCTGGATCTGAGAAATAAAGTCGTTGAAATCGAACTGATTCTTAGCAATCTTCTTCTGCAAGCGTTTAGCCTCTTCTTCGTCATACTGTTCCTGCGCACGTTCCACTAAAGAAACGATATCACCCATACCAAGGATACGGTCTGCCATACGTTCAGGGTGGAAGATATCCAAAGCATCCATCTTTTCACCCGTTCCGACGAATTTGATCGGCTTGTCGACTACCGTACGGATAGAAAGAGCAGCACCACCGCGAGTATCACCGTCGAGCTTCGTCAGGACAACACCGTCAAAATCGAGGCGTTCGTTAAATTCTTTCGCCGTGTTGACAGCATCCTGCCCAGTCATGGAATCGACCACGAACAAGGTTTCATCCGGCTGAATAGCACTCTTGATCGCAGCGATCTCTTTCATCATCTGCTCGTCAATAGCCAAACGACCAGCGGTATCGACAATCACGACATCGTTGCCTTTCGCACGTGCTTCGCGAATCGCGTTCATCGCAATCTCCACCGGATTCTTGTTTTCCAGTTCCATATAAACAGGCACTCCAACCTGTTCGCCGACTACACGCAACTGCTCGATAGCGGCCGGACGATATACGTCACAGGCTGCTAACAATGGCTTTTTATTTTTCTTTGTCTTCAGCAAATTCGCCAGCTTACCCGAAAAAGTCGTTTTACCGGAACCTTGTAAACCAGACATCAGGATGATTGCCGGACTCCCCTTCAGATCCAGATCGGTAGCCTGTCCTCCCATCAGTTCAGCCAGTTCGTCATGGACGATCTTAACCATCAACTGACTGGGCTTAACGGAAGTAAGCACATTCTGCCCTAAAGCTTTTGCCTTTACCGTATCGGTAAAACTCCTGGCAACCTTAT
>DXRF01000303.1 GCA_019411205.1 Parabacteroides sp.
ATTTAAATCATAGGCAGACTATTTTAAGGTTATACATGTCTTTCCTGTATTTATAGTTTAACTCTTCACTGCAAAAACACCACTATAATGACCTCAAAATTAAAGATTATTTAACTATCCAAATTTCTATCCAAGAGGTTATATTGAGAAAAGCAGGCTATACCACGACACAAAAAACTCTTATTTCTGGGATTTATTTGTCTATTGCAATACGATCAAGTTCTTATCGTCATCCTTCGTATACTTGAACGGATATACGATCTGGAGTTTCCGCAAAACGCTTTCAACTCCATCTCGTTGCCTGAATTTACCGGTATAGCGAAAGTTTTCGAGTTTCGTGTTTTTCACGATGATCGACACATCATAATAGAGTTCCAACTTCTTTATGATATCTGTCAGCAACATATCGTCAAAGATAAAGACACCCTCCTTCCATGCCATAAAATCTGTATTCTCGAATGAGGAGACTTTGGAAGAATGATCCGAAACAACGATCTGCTGCCGAGGTTGCAAAGCATAGCTGCTATTCCTGTTATGCACACAAGAAACGGAAACAGATCCTTCGACCAGTGAAGCTACAAAATATTCTTCCGTATCGTAAGCATTTACGTTGAACTTCGTTCCGGTGACCTGAATATCCATTTTGTTTGTCTTGACCACAAAAGGATTCCCTGCTGCTTTCTCCACTTCGAAAAAGGCTTCACCATGCAGTTCGACCTCTCGTTTTTTGGGGTCGAAACGTTCTGGATAACGCAAGGTGGTGTTGGCATTTAACCAGACTTCAGTACCGTCGGCAAGCAAAACTTTGGCACGCTGACCGGCCGGAGTCGAAAACTCCTGATAACGGACAAGCTCTTCCTCTTTGTTGCCCGCATAATTCATTAGCAGATAAGTCGACAAGACGGAAAAAAGCATGATCGCAGCATAACCCGCCACTTTACGCAGACTAAATAGCAACGCACGTTTCTTCCGCATACCGACAAATAAGCGATATTGCCTGTCCGAAGCAACCCCATCCTCATTCGCCATAGAAATAAGCGCGGACAGATTTTGTATCCCGGCCGCCTCTTTCCTAAGCTCTTCATTTTCTTTCAATTGCTGAAAAAGTATTCGTCTTTCTTCTGCTGAAATGTCTCCTGCCAAATATTTTGATAACAGATCGTACATACTTTCTTTTGTCATTATACATTAAGTTAAACCCTCACCGCGGAACGTACCACTATACCCCAGTTCAAAATAAACATTAATTAACTAGAAACAACAATAATGGCAAATAGTCTTTCAGTGCCACACGTAACTTTTTGAGAGCTGTAACCATCTGGTTCTCTACCGTATTCACGGAGATTCCAAGCTCATCCGATATTTCCTTGTATTTAAGCCCTTCGATGCGGCTTTTGATAAAAATTTCGCGGCAACGTTCAGGTAACGTGTCAAGAGCACGCCGAATAATCTCCTGCAACTCCTCTTCCGACTGGTAGGAATAGTCGAACGCTTCCAAAGCATACAATTTAAATCCCAGTTCCTCTTTCATCTGACTGTTATATTCTTCTTCGATTAGCTTATGGCGCAGGAAGTTCAGGCAGCGGTTTTTCACCAATGTAAACAGATAAGTCGTAAGCGTAAAAGATATCTCGATTTCCTCCTTTCTTTCCCAAAGTGTAAGAAACACATCGTGCACGATATTCTCCGCATCTTCGTTTGCCGGAACATAGTTCTTGGCAAAAGCGAACATCTTCGGATAATACAGCTTATATAGCTTCTCAAAATCTCCTTTAAGGTATAACATATCTGTCAAATTTAATTTTTTTAGCAAAAATAGTATATTATTTCAAAGTTCAAACATCTGCCTACAAAATAATCTTATTCACATACCGACAGTCCCCGACACGGATTTTATCTACCTAACAATAAACATCTTATCACCTACAGACGCAAGTCCATTTCAGTGAAGGTAAGGCGAAAAACTCTTAATGGCAGAGAGGAATCCATTTGCAGGACGGACTTTGACCGAACAACAAGCAGACATCCCATTACGGAATAAAAGTATCAACACACCTCGCCGAGTGCTTGATAGAGGAGACATCATCCGAACAGATAATTTCAGAGGAACTACCGAAAGAAAGAGCGGGAAGAATAATGCCGCGATCTGCCAGTTCGATCTCGTGAGACACCATATAAGGACGAAGTTTCCCAAAAAGATCGGCAACATGAACCGGAGTCAAAGTTTCCTCCAAACAAGCAATTATCCGACGTCGAAGTTTAGTAACCAAGAAAAGTTCCATCATTGCATTTGGCATATTTTACATCCAACAGTTCCCGATTGAATGTGCATAAATAAAAGAGGCGTGGAAACTGTTGACATATCTATTTGAGGCTCTGGACGGCCCTCATCACGATATAAACAACAGCGCCACGCCCTTTATCTGTATAACATACGAATATAATATACATCATATCCATTGTGTATAAACAAATAAAAGGACGTCGACGTTGTGCCTATTCGTGATGATGAAATTGTCCAGATTCCAAATAGAATAGTATCTTTAAACGCCTACGTTTTCTAAAACAAAATTATGCCGGCAACGCTTTGCCCTTACGCACGAAACAAAGATACATAATATTTTAAATAAATTACACAAAGCAGAGTCAATACCAATCTTCACACGGTTATTTTCCTACCCAATCAGTCCTACGTTTCCGACCTCGACGAATCACACTCCCGGAATGAAACCGAGCCGAACGTACCGATTCTTTCCAACTCGATACACTGTCCGTACTCCAAAACATCCACGATCAAATCCTGAAGTAACTGTCCCCCCAGAGTGTCCGAGAACCCCGTCTTCAAAGGGATTGATTATAAGTGATTTTTCTTCCTCAAAACACCTCTTCTTTCCGGCAGTTTTTTCTCGGAGGATAACTCGTCATTTATAGTCATTTTCATCTCCATAGAGCCTATGGAGATGTTGCATCTACATTCTCGTTCGAGCCTTCCGAAAGAATGGACTGCATAGAAAGAACCATACACATATCCCCGTAGCAGGTCACGCGGATCATAACCGGGGCGTCCTTCAAACTTTGGCTTACTCCTGCCACTTTCAGGACAACCACATCAAAATTTTCCAAGGCCGTAATCTACATACGAAGTTTTCTGCAAATCCTCTATCACTCTATCACTACGAAGGTTGTAGCTATTAATATTCAAGCGTCAGAGGTAGTGATACAGGACGTTTTCTTCTATCACTCCTCTATCACTTCTGAGGCATGTCGTTTTTATCATACAATTGAAAACCAGCACATTGATTTCTTTTGCTTTTGAAAAAGCATATAAAATAATCGAATAAACAAATGTAAAAACGAATATGACAGGTAGTAAATCGACAAAATACGGTTCCTCATTCCACAAAAGCCCTCTCTTTTTTTAGCAAAGACAAGCACATCATTCCGTAA
>DXRF01000304.1 GCA_019411205.1 Parabacteroides sp.
ACATCATACTTGTATATGATATTAAAATTGTAATAGAATATGAAAGCATTGATATTATCTTTTTTTGCAGTAATCTTGGGTTATTCACTGATCTTCGATGAGAAGAAAACAACAGACCAGCCTGTCATAAAGGATAGTAATTCCGTGTATGTCGACAGACCGGCCAATATGCAGGTTTCCGATTCCATTGTGATATATAGGGATCAGACTGCATCCGTTCTGTAAATTACAGTTAGAGTTTGTGCTGTTTACCTGTGTTGTTTTGCTTTTGTAGTATCACTCTATCACCCGGCCGGGGTGTAACCTTTGTTTTTCAATGGCGATAATAAGTGATACTATTTCGTTTTCTCTATCACACTTCTATCACACTCTATCACAAGACATCCATTTCTTTTTTTTGAGAGAAATAAAGGGACCTGTTTGTAGAACTAACGGTCTTATTTTTAGCAAACTAACTACATCTTCCCGTAAACACCCGGGTGTAGAGAGGACGGACATCCAGATGTTCATGGAGCCAACATCCGGGTGTACAGATATGGAAGATGGGGGTGTAGAGGATTTTTTCCGCCCTGTTTTGACAAAAAAGGTCCTGACATCTGGATGTAAAGGTCTATAATTCGTCGTATGCAGGTATTCCTTCCAAAAAAGTATATGCCCGGTTGTCATAGTCGATTTTGCAGCAGTAGTGGTTTAAGCCGATGCTAACAATCAGGTATCCGACACGTAGCACCATGTTGTAACGGGCTATCTGGTCGAAAACAGCGTTGGTAATGTTTATATGGGGGGCTTTGTATTCGACGATGACCAGAGGCTCCAGAAAACGGCTGTAAGCGACCGTGTCGCAACGTTTGGAAGTCCCATTCAACTTGACCAGCACTTCGTTTGCCAGCAGTTCTTTCGGGTAGCTTTTCCGGGTGATCAGATAATTGACAAAATGCTGGCGTACCCATTCTTCGGGAGTCAGGGCCACATATTTTTGCCGTACGGGATCGAAGATCGTACGTTTTCCATCTTTTTCTGCTACTTTAGGCGCAAAACCAGGTAAGTTTAATGCAAGCATTTAGTATATTTGTTCTTTTATTCTGTAAAAATAGACCATCAAAGATAGTGATTTATGAAAACAAAACAAGAAATTGTCGAGAATTGGTTGCCGCGCTATACGGAGCGGAAGCTGGAAGACTTCGACAAATATATCCTGCTCACCAACTTCACGAAGTATGTGGAACTGTTTGCCGACCATTTTAACGTGCCGATCCTGGGACTGAAAAACTCCATGCCGAACGCAGCGGCCAATGGCATCACAATTATCAACTTCGGGATGGGGAGCGCGAATGCGGCGACGATTATGGATTTGCTATCAGCGATAAAGCCGACTGCTGTCCTTTTTCTGGGGAAATGCGGCGGATTGAAGAAGGCGAATAACCTGGGAGATTATGTCATGCCGATTGCGGCTATCCGGGGAGAAGGGACTTCTAATGAATATCTGCCGGCAGAGGTGCCGTCGCTCCCGGCTTTCTCGATGATGCGTGCCATCTCGTCTGCCATACGTGACCGGGGGAAAGACTACTGGACCGGGACCGTCTACACGACGAACCGGCGGGTATGGGAGTATGACAGTGATTTCAAAAACTACCTTCGCCGTACACACGCTACCGGTATCGATATGGAAACGGCTACCTTGTTTACGGCAGGCTTTGCAAACGAGATTCCGACAGGAGCTCTATTGATGATTTCCGACAAGCCTATGGAAGAAGCCGGGGTGAAAACGGAAGCCAGCGATCGCGAGGTGACCCGGAATTTTGCAAAAGAGCATGTTATGTTGGGAGTGGAAGCGCTTCGACAGATTATTGATGGAAAGAAGACGATCCGTCACATCCGTTTCAGTTGGTAATTTAAATTGAGATCATACGCAAATATGGCAAAAAAAGAATATACATACGAGGAAATATGTCGGGATATCGTTGCAAAAAAATTCGCTCCCGTCTATATAATGATGGGCGATGAACCATTTTTTATGGATCAGATAACAGACCTGCTCCTCGAAAATGTATTGGAAGAATCTGAACGGGATTTTAATCAAATTATCATGTATGGAGCAGATGCGGATGCGGCATCTATAATTAATGCGGCCCGCCGCTTTCCGATGATGTCAAAATATCAGTTAGTGGTTGTTCGGGAAGCCCAATTAATTCGTGATATTGAGCTTCTGGCAAACTATGTTAAGAACCCGTTAATGTCGACAGTTTTGGTCATCAATTATAAATATAAAAACTTAGATCGTCGTAAGGCACTGGCCTCCTCGGCAGACAAAAACGGAGTGTTGTTCGAGTCCAAGAAGATACCAGACTATAAGATGCCGGCATTTATTGCTTCATTCATGCAACTGCGTTCGATAGGGATAGACGGAAAGGCGTCTCAGATGCTTTCAGACTTCCTTGGAAACGATTTAAGCCGTCTGAGTAAGGAATTGGACAAGCTGGCGCTGATCCTGCCTGAAAAAGGCGCAAAACGCATCACGCCGGAATTGGTGGAGCAAAATATCGGAATCAGTAAAGAATACAATAACTTTGAACTGATAAAGGCACTTGCCATGAAAGATATCTTGAAGGCGAACCGTATTGCCCAATACTTCGAGAAGAACCCGAAAAGCAATCCGATCCAGATGACCCTTCCTGTATTATTTAACTATTTCTCGAACCTCTTGATCTGTTATTATACGAAGGACCGTTCCGAAGCCGGCTTGATGACGGCGCTCGGCCTTCGGGGAACATTTCAGGTTAAGGATTATCTTTTAGGGATGCGGAACTACTCGGCGATGAAAGTGTTCAACCTGATCAGCGATATCCGTATGACAGATGCCCGTTCGAAAGGAGTGGAAAACACTTCTGTTTCCGATGCCGAACTTTTAAAGGAATTGCTCTACAAAATCCTGCATTAAACCGATTTTTATACTTGATTAGCCCAAAGAAGAGGCTTTTTATCCGGTTCAACTTTTCCGTTGTTCCAGATAAAAAGCCTCTTTTTATTGGCTTTCACTGTTGTATCTTCAATTTTACCCTGCTGAGATTTCAATATTTGTTTTTCTTTGAATATCTGTTCACAAAAATCATCAAAATGGAAGGGGAAAGGCTTTGGCTATACAAAAATAGATTTGTTTGTAAATGGAAGAAATGAAAATAGAGACACTTTGTCAGTAAGCGAAATCAATCCCTTTTAGTACAGTGTTGAATTGTGAACAAAATAAGGAAGATTATAAATGTAAACACCCCTTTTTTGTATAAGAGATACCTGTTGTCAGTTGTATATTGTATACAGGTAATAAGGGTGAAACATTTGTTTAAGTTTACAATGTTATCATAAACGGATAAAAATATGGCTTTCATCTCTGCTTTATATTTTTTGCATAAATACAGTTAAACCATCTGATTATGCAAGATCTGTCTCT
>DXRF01000305.1:0-413 GCA_019411205.1 Parabacteroides sp.
GGGCGTAGTAATAGGTATTGACGTCGGTGGAAGTACAACCAAGATTGTCGGAGTGGAAAACAAGGCCATCAAATCGCCAATGTTCGTCAAGGCAACAGATCCGGTCACCTCGCTCTTCGGGGCTTTCGGTAAATACATCTATGACAACGGGATCACCTTGTCGGAGATTGAGATGGTGATGCTGACGGGTGTGGGAAGTGCTTTTATCGATCAGTCGCTATACGGCTTGCCGACAGCCAAGACTGATGAATTCCTTGCCAACGGTCTTGGCGCCCAATATGCCGCTTCGTTGGAACGCCTGATCGTCGTAAGCATGGGAACAGGGACTTCTTTCGTCAAGGTGGAAGGAGAGCAGATCCAACATATCGGTGGGATCGGTGTCGGAGGCGGAACCTTGCTGGGACTCTCCCGCC
>DXRF01000305.1:423-3443 GCA_019411205.1 Parabacteroides sp.
CACAAGACATCCGCCTGATCTCTGATATGGCTTTGAAGGGTACTCTGACGAATATCGATCTTCAGATACAGGATATCTGCAATCGGCCTCTGCCCGACCTTCCGCTAGACGCCACTGCCTCCAACTTCGGAAAAGCGAATGGCAACGCCTCTCCCGAAGATATCGCCTCGGGAATCATCCACATGGTCCTGCAATCGATCGGTCAGGCCGCCATTCTGTCGGCTCTCAACAGTCCGATACGGGATTTCGTTCTGATCGGCAACCTGACGCAACTGCCTCAATGCAAGGAAATTTTCCCAAAACTGGAAGAAATGTATGGCGTCCGTTTCCTGATCCCCAAGTATTCGGAATACAGAACCGCCATAGGGGCTGCCCTTACCTATATAAATGGTTCGACGGCTCATCCGGTCCGTTAATTTCTCCGACCGGGAATCCGGATTTTTAAGAACCATGAGGAGACATATAAAAAAATAATACTCCGCAAATATGTACGGCTTACAATTTATTCCTATCTTTGGTAGCATTAAATTAAATTTATAATATCATGTTCTCTAAAGAAACTTATATCGCCCGCAGGGCTAAATTAAAACAGACGATAGGCTCCGGACTGTTGTTATTTTTAGGCAACGATGAGTCCGGCATGAACTATGCTGATAATACATACCATTTCCGCCAGGATTCCACTTTTCTGTATTTCTTCGGACTTCCCTATGCCGGATTATCCGCCGTCATCGACATAGACAATGACCGCGAGATTATTTTCGGTGACGAATTGACGATTGACGCAATCGTCTGGATGGGAACGCAGCCGACTCTGAAAGAAAAGAGTGAAGCCGCCGGTATAACCGAAGTCCGTCCGTTCAAAGAAATCGAAACATATCTGAAGAACGCGCAGCAGAAAGGCCAGCCG
Organism: Parabacteroides sp.; assembly: GCA_019411205.1. GTDB lineage: Bacteria > Bacteroidota > Bacteroidia > Bacteroidales > Tannerellaceae > Parabacteroides. The sequence goes on from DXRF01000305.1 coordinate 1,334, forward strand.
ATTCATTACCTGCCGACTTACCGCGCCGAACACCAGATCAAACTGTTCCAATGGTTAGGTGTCGTTCCAGGAGCCGAGAAACCGTCCGTTCCTTTTATTATGGGCGTAGTCAACCAACGTAACTATAAAAGTGAAGAAGAAATAGCCGAAATAGAAAAAGCCTGTATCGTGACAGCCGACATGCATCTGGCTGCCATGCGCACCGTTCGTCCGGGTATCCGCGAAAGCGAAGTGGCCGCCGCCGTTGCCGAAGTGGCTTTTGCTAACAATTACGAACTCTCCTTCCCGATCATCGCGACGATCAACGGACAGACGTTACACAATCACGACCATAGTAATATGATCAAGAGCGGTGACATGCTTCTGCTCGATGCCGGTGCCGAAACAGAGATGGGATATGCCGGCGATATGTCGTCCACGATTCCTGCCGATGCCAAGTTTACGTCTCGCCAACGCGAGATCTATGATATCCAAGTCGCTGCCCACGAAGCGGCCGTTGCGGCTTTGCGTCCGGGCATCCCGTTTGTCGATGTATATGAATTGTCTTGCAAAGTGATCATGGAAGGCTTGAAGGATTTGGGATTCGTGAAAGGCGACCCGATGGAAGCCGTAAAAGCCGGTGCTCATGCCATGTTCATGCCTTGCGGCCTGGGACACATGATGGGGCTGGATGTCCACGATATGGAAAACTTGGGTGAAGTGTACGTCGGCTATGACGGTCAGCCGAAGAGTACGGAGTTCGGACGTAAGTCCCTTCGCCTCGGACGTAAATTGGAACCAGGCTTTGTCCTGACTATCGAGCCGGGTGTTTATTTTATCCCCGAACTGATGGACCTTTGGAGAAGCCAGAACAAGTTCACTGAATTTATCAATTATGACAAGCTGTTCACATACAAAGACTTCAGCGGTATCCGCAACGAAGAAGATTATCTGATCACCGAAAACGGTGCCCGCCTGTTAGGTAAAAAGATCCCTATTCGTGCAGAAGAAGTAGAAGCGATAAGGAAATAAGCATTATTCGTTTTTTAGAATCATATGGAACAAAAAGACGAAATAATACTGATAAACATAAATGGTACGGATCGTCCGGGGGTAACTGCAGCTCTTACCGAAATATTGGCCAAGAATAACGCGGTTATCCTGGACATCGGTCAAGCTGATATCCACAACAATCTCTCTTTAGGTATCTTGTTTCAAAGTAGCGAAGGCAATTCGGGGGACATCCTGAAAGAATTGCTCTTCAAGAGTTATGAGCTTGATGTGAATATCCGTTTCAACCCGATCTCTGAAGAAGCTTATAACCAATGGGTTTCCATGCAGGGTAAGAACCGGTATATCATAACGATCTTGGGACGGAAACTGACTGCCCGGCAAATCGCCGGTGTTACGCGTATTGTTGCCGACCAGGATATGAATATAGACGACATTAAGCGTCTGACGGGACGTATTCCTTTGGACGAGAATGCCCGTACGCCGAAAGCCAGCGTGGAATTCTCCGTACGCGGTACGCCAAGGGATAAGGAACAGATGAAGGCCGATTTCATGAAACTCTCCGCCGAGCAGGAGATGGATATATCTTTTCAGGAAGAAAGCATGTATCGCCGCATGCGCCGTCTGATCTGCTTTGATATGGATTCGACACTGATCGAAACGGAAGTGATCGACGAATTGGCTATCCGGGCCGGTGTCGGCGACCAGGTGAAAGCCATTACCGAAGCGGCTATGCGGGGAGAAATCGACTTCTGCGAAAGTTTCCGCCAGCGTTGCGCTTTGTTGAAGGGCCTGGATGTTTCCGTTATGCAGGAGATTGCCGAAAAACTACCGATTACCGAAGGGGTGGACCGCCTGATGCGTATCTTGAAAAAGGTAGGTTTCAAAATTGCGATCCTTTCCGGAGGATTTACCTATTTCGGCAACTATCTGAAACAGAAATACAACATCGACTACGTCTATGCCAACGAGCTTGAAGTGGAAAACGGAAAGCTGACCGGGCGTCATGTCGGCGACATAGTGGACGGGAAACGAAAAGCGGAACTGCTCCGTCTCATTGCACAGGTCGAAAACGTGGATATCCGCCAGACGGTCGCTGTCGGAGACGGTGCCAATGACT
>DXRF01000306.1 GCA_019411205.1 Parabacteroides sp.
CTTCTTATATTTGCAATTAGAAATGAAAAGGTTTTTAATTGTCATATTTGTATTACTGTATGTCGGATTGTCTTCCGGCATAACATTGACACTTCACCACTGTATGGGCAAGTTGGTCGAAGTAAACATGTGGCAAGCCGAAACCTGTAATACCTGTGGAGCTAAGTATACCCACAAGTCCTGCTGCTCTACCGAGACACAGTTTATAAAGATATCGGACGATCAGAATATCGACCAGTTACAAGTGATCAAACATGTACCGGTGGCAATCGCTCTTCTGTTCGATTTGAGATATCTGTATAGTCTGACGGAAACGAAGCAGGGAACTGACTTTCCCGTATATGCCGACACTCCACCTGAATGGAGCGGGACAGACCGGCTCATCCGTCATTGTACTTTCCTTATTTAGCCGATAGCTGATTCTCGCAGGTCCTTTCACCCTTATTTGAAAAGGGCGGATCGTTCTTTTGTTTTCATCCCAGACAACAAAAAAAAGAAAAAATCTGTTTCCTCTGTGTGTACCAGAAGGAACTACAGTGTATCAAAATGTACCTGTCCCTGTGTTTGACACAGAGACAAGGCAGTTTTGACACCGCCACTATCTATTATCAATACATATAAATACATCTTATGCTAAATAAAATAATCCGTTATTTCCTTGAGAACAGGGTAATAACAATATTGATCTTAGTGCTGGTTGTCGTATGGGGTATCTCAACTTCCCCATTTAACTGGCACGGAGGGATCATTCCCCGCAATCCGATTCCTGTAGACGCGATTCCCGACATCGGTGATAATCAACAGATCGTAGCAACCGAATGGATGGGACGTTCGCCCAAAGATATACAGGATCAAATCACCTATCCGCTGACCACTTCCTTGTTAGGGATTCCCGGGGTCAAATCGATCCGTAGTTCTTCCATGTTCGGTATGTCCTTTATCTATATTATTTTTGATGATAATATCGAATTCTACTGGAGCCGTTCGCGGATTCTCGAAAAGCTCAATTCTCTTCCTCCCGGTACGCTGCCCGAAGGCGTACAACCGGCGTTGGGTCCGGATGCAACCGCTTTAGGACAAATCTACTGGTACACACTGGAAGGACGCGATCCAACAACCGGAAAACCGACAGGCGGATGGAACGCCGAAGAACTGCGTACTATACAGGACTACTATGTCAAATACAGCCTTTCTGCAGCCGAAGGCGTGTCGGAAGTGGCATCAGCCGGAGGTTTTGTAAAAGAGTACCAGGTAGAACTGAATCCGGATGCCATGCGTGCCTTCAATGTTTCCATTATGGACATTATGGGAGCAGTCAAGAAAAGCAATCTTGATATCGGAGCCGAGACAATGGAGATCAATAAGGTCGAATACCTGATCCGCGGCTTAGGCTATATCAAAGATGTATCCGACTTGGAAAAAGCCGTCGTAACGGTTCGTGACGGTGTACCGGTACGCATTTCCGATGTAGCCTTTGTTAATATCGGTCCGAGTACGCGGCGCGGTGGGCTGGATAAAGAAGGTGTCGAAGCGGTCGGCGGTGTCGTAATCGCCCGGTACGGTTCCAATCCTTTGGAAGTCATTAATAACGTAAAAGACAAAATAAAAGAGATGGCGCCGGGACTTCCCCAGAAAACCTTGTCTGACGGGACTGTCTCTAAAATCACCGTCGTTCCTTTTTACGACCGGACAGGCTTGATCAAAGAGACAATCGGTACGCTCGAAACATCTTTATCTCACGAAATACTGATCTGTATCATCGTTATCATCGTCCTAGTCCTCAACCTCCGGGCATCCGTCGTGATAGCCAGCATGCTCCCTATCGCTGTGTTGTCTACCTTTATCATCATGCGCTACACAGGAATAGCCGCCAATATAGTTGCTCTTTCGGGTATCGCCATCGCAATCGGCGTGATGGTGGATGTCGGTATCGTGTTTGTCGAAAGTATCATCCGGTATATGGAGATGCCAGAGAACAGAGGTATCCGCAAAGGGAAAGCAATGATAAACCTTATTTACAAAGCGGTCAGTGAAGTGTCGGGAGCCATTGCCACGGCGATGCTCACGACTATCGTCAGCTTCCTGCCCGTCTTTGCAATGGAGGCACAGGAAGGAAAAATGTTCTCTCCCCTCGCCTACACAAAAACCTATGCGCTGGCCTCTGCCTTCGTATTGGGATTAATCCTGCTGCCTACTTTATCCTATATTTTATTCTCGGTACGGATCGACTCAAAGCGGATACGGAAAGTGCTCAACTACATGCTGATTGTAGCAGGTATACTCTTATCTGTCCTGTACGGTAGTATTCCGGCACTCGGACTTACAGCCGTCGGACTTAACAACCTGTTTGCCCACCGTTGGAAGATATCCGGAATAAGTAACTATATCAATATCGGTATCGCTCTCGTCGTCACCACCTACTTCCTGGCAGAAGAATGGTTGCCGATGGGCCCTCAGAAAGGTATAATCGTCAATCTTCTTTTCGTAGCAGGATGTATAGCTATCATTCTTGTGCTCCTCTGGTTACTGGTGATCTACTACGAACGTATTCTCCGTTGGTGTCTGGATAACCGGTGGAAGTTCATGCTGCTACCTATTGCGACCATCCTATGTGGCATCCTGATCTGGAAACGGATCGGGCAAGAGTTCATGCCCAACCTCAACGAGGGTTCATTCCTGTTGATGCCGACCAGCATGCCCCATACGGGAATCGAGCAAAACCTGAATTATATCGAAGCACTGGACAAACGCCTGACAGCCATTCCCGAAGTGGAAACGGCAATCGGCAAATGGGGACGGGTAAACTCGGCACTCGATCCGGCTCCCGCCCAGATGTTCGAAAACACGATCAACTATCGTCCCGAATATATCCTGAACGAAGACGGAAAGCGGGAACGTTTCAAAGTGAACCAGAAAGGAGAGTATCTGCTGAGAAACGGAGGCACTTACAATCCGGCAGACGGCTTCCGCCTAATTCCGGCAGATAGCCTGATACCGGACCGCAAAGGAGACTATTTCCGGCAATGGCGTCCCGAAATCAAGAACACCGACGATATCTGGCAGCAAATCGTCAACGTCACCCATCTGCCTGGACTCACATCCGCCCCGAAACTGCAACCGATAGAAGCACGCCTTGTCATGCTCTCGACCGGTATGCGCGCTCCGATGGGATTGAAAATATACGGACCGGATCTTGAAACGATCGAGCAAAGCGGAAAAGCAATCGAACAAGCGCTCAAAGATGTTCCTTCCGTAATCTCTTCATCCGTGTTTTATGACCGGGCGGTCGGAGCCCCTTATCTGGAGATTAAGTTGAACCGGGATAACATGGCCCGGTACGGAGTGAACGTCGAAGATTTGCAGGAAATACTAAGTGCAGCTGTCTGCGGTATGATTCTGACAAAAACTGTCGAAGGCCGCGAGGGTTTTCCCGTACTCCTCC
>DXRF01000307.1 GCA_019411205.1 Parabacteroides sp.
TAAAAGTTGTTAGCAGCATATCCACACGCGTGGTCATAGCTGCCCGGTGTATCTCGATACAGGTGATGAGCAATAGTGTAGCGATGAATGCCTGCTGGAACCGCAACCGCTTACCAAAGAAAACCAGTGTGAACCCAATCAATATAATAAAAGCCAGTGCAGACGGTAAGCGGGAGGTGAATTCTGAAACATATCCCTGAGGTAGGGAAGTGACTGCCATCAGCCAATGCGCTAACGGCGGCTTATAGGCAAATTCGTTCGCATAGACTTGTGGCAATACCCAGTTGCCGGTTTCGAGCATGGAGACAGCAACAGCCGCTTCACGAGGTTCTCCCTTAGTTGAAAAATCTCCTAGCCCGATCCAGGGAAGGACAGAGATTATACAAATGACGATAATCATCGTTACCGGCTTTTGCAGATAAAGATATTGAAGAGTAGGTGTGCGCATAGTTTAAATCGGTAAGGAGCTTCCGCCCCGTTGAATAAATTTTTTTGGACTACAAAAGAACGACTTTTTACGGACTTTTTGTTCTTTTCGGGAAACTTTTTTATGTTCCTAAACATTCTTTGATGGAACTCCGGATGACATCTGCATCTTCTTTATTCTCTTTCAGAATAGAGAGGATGAGGTTTAAATAACTCTCTTTATTGCTGATACCACAGTATTTGCAGAGTTGGGATTGAGGTAGCATTCCTTTTTGATTGTAGACACGAAGGATACTTTTGTAATCCCCGATTTCGGCAAATTGGATGAATTTATCCTTGATTCCCGTATAGATTTCATCTACATGTATGGTGTCGCGGATGCTTTCCACATGTTCGGTCAGTTCTTCTACCGTGCTCATTTTCCGGTTCAGGGCCGTTTCTAACTTTTTCTGTACGCGGTGGCGGGTATGAAGCAAAACTTGACTTTCGAGATCTTTCAGGAAAAGCTTGATAACGTTTTCTTTGACCTGGTTGAAAACCTGTTCAGGATCTTTCATTAGGCGGGTGGCAACAGTCTTGATAACAGGCTCCAGCATCAGTAGGTTTTCTACTTCGGCCACATTAGGCACGTAGATGTGCTGTTCGCGCAAGTAAGCGATTTCTCCTTCCGTACGACGGTCACGGTCAACGATTCCTTTCGAATCCAGCGTATGGAAATCCTTCAACTGGGAAAATGCTTTCGTTGTTTCGATCACTTTTTGGCAACCTCCCATTGGTTTTACTTTGTAGTCGGGAAAGATAAGCGGGTAGAGGCGGCTGTCTATACTGTTGGAGTCGGTCCCTTCGATAAACAGGATCGGTTTGCGACTGCCTAATATCTCCATATAGACCTCTTCCGGGAAACTGTCGTTGTTTTCGATCAGTTCGTAGTCCCATATCCGGGCATCCCCATTGTAAGAACGTATCCAAAGGCGCTTGCTGTTGTCGCGAGAGGCGGCGAAGTCGATGTCGTGCGTCAGATACACATAGGTACAATCCGGCCGCATGGCTTCTATCTCGTCCCACAAAGGATTTTTGATGGAGTCGTGGAGTAGGACTTCCGGCTCTTCAATGATTAGTAACGCATTTTCGGGAGCACAGAGCACGGCTCCTATCAGATAAAAAACCAGCTTTTCGCCGTCGCTCATCCGTCCGGCCGTATAAGAATCTCCGTCGATGTTGGTGGAAGCCAGTTCTATAAAGCCTGATTTGCGTACCAAGCGGTTATGTGGGAACATCTTCTCCCAAATCGTCTGGATACGGTCTATCTTGGTGACCGGCGGCAATAGATCGGGAGTCTGTTTGCTTTCTTCTTTATACTGAACGGCAGCTTCAAATTCTTCCGTTTGCAGATGTAGGATCAATTTTTCGTATTCAGACATACGCGGCATGAAAAATCGTTCCGCAATCATGGATTGGAGTCTGGTCAGCTCGTTGCCGTTCGCTGGAGTTTTGTTTTCTTCGCTGCTAAGGAAGAGAGAGTGCATTCCGGATATCCATACGCTTTGTCCGGCGTAGTGCTGGTACAAGTTTCTGCCGAAGGAGCTTTTACCGGCTCCGTTTGCCCCGATTACGACCAGTACTTTCGTGTCAAGGGTAACAGGAGCTGAAGTGTTCTGATTGGTAGGAAGAATTAAATCCATAACAGGTCTCCGATTAGTTTCCCCAAAGGTAAATAAAAAATTTGTAGGAGGGAAACAAAAGTTCCATTGGCATAAAACAAAAATTCCATAAGCATGAAACTCTTGTTTCATGCTTATGGAACATTATTTTCTTCCGTATGTACGGACGGTTTAATAAGCTCGTGCGAACAATACACGCTGTGCGGAAGGTTTGCCGGTCACCATACACTTGCCCGGAGTCTTGTCTCCATCCAGTGGAATGCAACGGATCGTGGCTTTCGTTTCGTTCTTCACCTGCTCTTCCGTTTCGGGAGTTCCATCCCAGTGAGCCATAATGAAGTAACCTTCTTCGATCTTTTCCTTGAACTCTTCGTAAGTATCAACTGTAATTGTCTTTTCCGTGCGATGGTCGAGTGCTTTTTGGAAGATGTTCTTTTGAATTTCTTCCAGCAGGTCCTGAACGTATGTTTCAATGTTGTCGCAAGTTACGGTTTCTTTTTCCAGTGTGTCGCGACGCATTACTTCGATCGTGTTGTTCTCCAGGTCGCGTCCGCCCATTGCCAGACGTACGGGAACGCCTTTCAGTTCGTATTCGGCAAATTTCCATCCTGGCTTCTTGTTGTCGGCGTCATCGAATTTTACGGAGATGCCCAACGCTTTCAGCTTGGCAACGATGCCATTTACTTTTTCGCTGATCTGCGCCAACTGCTCTGTGCTGCGGTAGATTGGGATGATTACCACTTGGATAGGAGCGAGGTGAGGAGGCAATACCAGGCCGTTATCGTCAGAGTGAGACATGATCAGAGCGCCGATCAGACGGGTTGAAACTCCCCATGAAGTGGCCCAAGCATAGTCGCTCTTTCCGTTCTTGTCGATAAAAGTAACGTCGAATGCCTTACCGAAGTTCTGTCCTAAGAAATGGGACGTACCGGCTTGCAGTGCTTTTCCGTCCTGCATCATTGCTTCGATTGTATAGGTATCCAATGCTCCGGCGAAACGTTCACTTGCAGACTTGACACCTTTGATGACCGGCATCGCCATATAGTTTTCGGCAAAGTCAGCATATACTCCCTGCATTTTCTTTGCTTCGATTTCAGCTTCTTCGCGTGTTGCATGGGCTGTGTGTCCTTCCTGCCACAGAAATTCTGCGGTACGGAGGAAGAGGCGGGTACGCATTTCCCAACGCATCACGTTTGCCCACTGGTTACAAAGAATAGGCAGGTCGCGGTAAGACTGAATCCAGTTGCGATAGGTGTTCCAGATAATTGTCTCGGAAGTCGGACGGATGATCAGCTCTTCTTCCAATTTGGCGGCCGGGTCGACCACGACACCAGTACCTGTCTCTTATACACA
>DXRF01000308.1 GCA_019411205.1 Parabacteroides sp.
CCTGTATCCGAAGCTCTTGTCCAAGTAGCTGATACTACCGCTGGCGTTCCTGCCGAAACGGTAAAACCGGCAGCAAAGAAAGTGGTTAAGAAGACTGACAAGCCTGTAGAGAAGCCGTTGCTTCCTCCTGTTGTCGTAGAGTCGGATAATGGAGAGCTTCCGGCTGAAGTGGCTCCCGAAATAACGGAAGAACCGGCTGTAGTGGAAACTCCTGCTGCTTCGGCTCCGGCAGACGAACCTAAACGTGTGGTATTCCGCCATCCGGACACCAAATCGGTTCTCGATCAGCTTTTCCCATTCTCTTCTACACCTGCAAAGCCAGAACCGAAAGCACAGGCTGAACAGCCTGCAGCAGCTCAGCAGAACAATCCTCGTCAGAATAACAACCGACAGAACAATCAGAATAATCATAACAACCAGCGCAACAATAATAATAACAATGCTGTGCAGGAAAAACAGTATGAGTTTGACGGTATACTGACAGGTGTCGGTGTATTGGAAATGATGCCAGACGGATATGGTTTCCTACGTTCTTCCGATTATAACTACCTGACTTCTCCGGATGATATTTATGTATCGCAATCGCAGATCAAGTTGTTCGGTCTGAAGACTGGCGACGTGGTGGAAGGTGCTATCCGTCCTCCGAAGGAAGGTGAAAAATATTTCCCGCTTGTCAAAGTGGACAAGATCAACGGCCGTACGCCGGAAGAAGTTCGCGACCGCGTTCCTTTCGATCATCTGACTCCGCTTTTCCCGGACGAGAAATTCATGTTGACAGCTCGCAAGTCTCCGAAAGTGTACGACAATATCTCCGTGCGTGTAGTAGATTTGTTCTCACCGATCGGTAAGGGCCAGCGTGGTCTGATTGTGGCGCAACCGAAGACCGGTAAGACAATGCTGCTGAAAGATATCGCCAATGCGATAGCTTCCAACCACCCTGAAGTGTATATGATTATCCTGCTAATCGACGAACGTCCTGAAGAGGTGACCGATATGGCGCGTAGCGTAGATGCCGAAGTGATCGCTTCTACTTTCGACGAACCGGCTGAACGCCATGTGAAGATTGCTGAAATCGTCCTGAACAAGGCTAAACGTATGGTGGAATGTGGCCATGATGTCGTGATCCTGTTAGACTCTATCACACGTTTGGCTCGTGCTTACAATACGGTTCAACCGGCTTCCGGTAAAGTGCTTTCCGGTGGTGTGGATGCGAACGCATTGCAGAAACCGAAACGTTTCTTCGGGGCAGCCCGTAACATCGAAAACGGCGGTAGCTTGACAATCCTGGCAACGGCGTTGACAGAAACCGGTTCGAAGATGGACGAGGTGATCTTTGAAGAATTCAAAGGAACGGGTAATATGGAATTGCAGTTGGATCGCAAGCTGGCAAACAAACGTGTTTATCCGGCTGTCGATATCACGGCTTCCAGTACGCGTCGCGACGATCTGTTGCAGGATGAAAGCACAGTAAACCGTATGTGGATTCTGCGTAAGTACCTGGCTGATATGAACTCTATGGAGGCTATGGAATTTGTCAAGAAACGTATGGAACAGACATTTGATAATATGGAGTTCCTGGCTTCGATGAACGGATAAACCAGAAGAATCCTGATATTTATAGAAAAAGACGGAGGTGTGTATTCTATGTTTTTATGCAAGTGAAACATAGAATGCACACCTCCGCCTTTTTTATTCTTTCTCAAATGTATTCCTGTATTCCGAGGGTGTCATGCCATACTTTTCACGGAAGATGCGGTAGAAGCTGCGGGCGTTGCTGAAACCAGAATCGGTAGCAACAGCCTCTATCGTGTATCTTTTATAGTCTTTGAGCAGGTGGATGGAATAATCCAGGCGCTTGTTATTGATATATCCGCTAAAGTTTGTTCCGCTATATGTCTGGATCAATTGGGCGAATGTATTTTTGGAAATATGGAGTTGGTTAAGTAGCTGTTCCCTGGATATGTTCGAGTCTAAGAACAATTTGTTTTCTTCAACCAGACGGTCCAGTTCTTCAAACAGCTTTTTGTCTTCTGCTGACGTTCTTATGTCGCCATAATCATCTACCTTTTCCTCGGATTGGGTTTGTTTCCTGTTTGCTGCTGGAAGAGACGGCTCATGTTGCAGTTTTAACAGTTGCTTGATCTCTTCGTTCGCCTTATGCAGTTCTTCCCGGTAAGCCAATTGGCTGTCGATCTGCTTGGCCAGGAAATGGTTCTTGCGTTTGATCGCACGCAGATGACGGATAATCAGATAGAATGCCAGTCCGGAGAGGAGCAATATTCCTAATATCGCAACCAATATGATGTGCTGCTCTTCGAGTTTGTCCTTCTGTTCTTTTATTTGCATATCTTTTTCGTGCGTCTCGTAGATTTTGGCCAGCTCCAAGGCTGAACTTTTTTGTTCCCGCACTTTCAAGCTATCGATTAAAATGGCGAGGTCTTTGAAATACTTGGCTGCCTTTTTATACTCTTTTTTCTTTTCATAGGCATCTCCAAGTGAACGCTTGATCGTTCGCATATGGTAAGTGACCGTGTCATTATGTGCATATAGGAAATCTTCATGTGCCCTATTCATCTCGATTACCTTGTCATAGCGCTTTCTGTCCATCAGGTAAGGAATAATCAGATAGTCATCCTTGCTGTAAATATCTCCGATTGCCAGCCAGGCTTGATAGGCCTCGTCTGCTTCCTGTATCCTTCCCAAACGTGAGAGAATAAGTGCGCGTTGGGCGTACATCGTCTTTTTCTCCTTGTCTGTCAGGCTGCCGATACCCGTTGTTCCCTCCATATCCTTTGTCACGATTTCCTCAAGCAGATCGAGCGTCTTTAGCGCTTTTTCGTACTGATTGTCCCGTTGCTGCATGATTAGCAGCGTGTTATAATTATATCGGAGATTGTCATATTTATACTTGTAATCAGTGCTTTTCATCAGTTCGATGGCTTCGTTCATCAATTCGTATCCCTGCCTTTTATCTTCTTGATAATAGATCATTTTACCCATATTGAACAATGCTATCGATTCCATTTCTTTATTTCCGCATGCCTTTGCTTTTTGTAACAACAGCTTTACGTAATCGGCTTTCTTCAGTTCATCATGCAGGCAGTCGTAGCTCGAAATCATTCGGTGAACCTGTTCCATGTACAGTTTGTCATCCGCTTTTACCGAGTCGTTTTCCAATGCTCGCTTATAAAATTTTAAGGCTTGGTAATACTTGCCTGTGTTGAAGTATAAATCTCCTTCCACAATATCCATACGATGAGGTGAAAGAGCTTTCCGTTCCCTCAGTTTCTCCATGATTTGTTGTGCCTTTTCAAAATCCGAAAAGGTATATTCATAAACATAATCATCTGTTATCAGGCTGTCAGGCAGGGACATGTTTTCTGCAAAAACATGTATCCCCACAAGGTTGC
>DXRF01000309.1 GCA_019411205.1 Parabacteroides sp.
GGTAGTGATTTGCTACCCGTTCGTGATTTAGGATAACGTCCGGCATCTGGCGGCGGGCGATCATCGGGATAAACGGGTCATAGATGAAATGCAACATGACGATGTCCATTTCCGGATTGCTTTCCAAAGCATGGCGCACTTCTCCTTCCATACCGCGTACCTGCTCGAGGGCGCTGAATCCGTTTGTGTCGTCGTTTACGGCGGCTTCGACGAAAAGAAGGTCGACTTTTCCCTTCGAAAGGATGTCATGTTGCAGGCGGAAAGCACCTGGAGTCGTCCCGGTCGAACCGATACCTGCTTCTACCCATTCGAACTGTGTATAAGGGAAACGTTGCTGTAGTTGTTGCTCTATCATATTACGCCATCCGTTCATTTCTGTGATGGAACCTCCCAGGAAAGCTACCCGCGCCTGGCGTTCTTTTTCGAATTTGAGGAACGAGTTCTGCAAACTGCCGCGTATATTATAATGTATATATTTTTCGTACTCTGGCTGCTGGCGAAGGATGAAGTCTATTACCGGTTCCGGATTGTCCAGACTGTGTGGATGATGGTCGCACCCTTTCTTCAGGATAACTTCCACCGGACCTCCTGCTGCAAGATAGCGCGAACGTACGACATCCATGTTTTCCTTGTAAGGGACGGTCTGATCACTGTCGCCGCATACGCTGATGATCGGTATGCCGGCGGCTGCAATCGGGGCGAGATTGTTGATCGGGTTTCCTTTGAAATGTGCCATCTCGGCGTCTGTCAGGTTCCATTCTTTCAACAGGTCATTCCATAAAGTCGCATTTTTTCTTCCCGGCCAACTAAATACATCGCAAACAGGAGCGTCTACATATATACAGGCCACTTTATCCGTATTTTGGGCGGCCCAGTTGAATACAAACAAACCTCCACGGCTGAATCCTTCCAGCGTGACTTTTTCGGAAAGATCGTAAAGGTCCGTCACATTCTTATAGAATTCATTACCCAGGGAAACTGCCCTTGGACTTCCGTATAGATGAGTCACGTCGTAGTAAACAATGTGGAATCCTTTTTCCAGTAATGCTTTGTCTACACTTGGAAAAGCATCGAAGAATGCCGGACGCCAGATCCATGGATTTCCTTTGGCTGCTTTTTTAGGTACAACGATGGTTGCCTGACGATCCTTGAAGGTGAAATCGTAGCGGTCACATCCGTTCCATTCGCCTGTTTTTTCATGAGCCTGGGCGATCAGACCGGTTATTAGGGACAGAAGTACCAGATAAATAATCTTTTTCATAATAATCATGGTATTTTATAGAGTTTACATTGGAGAGACAAACGTACATAAAATGCTTATTTTATGCAAATCAAGTCTCTAAGAATCGGGGTTTGGATGTGAAAGAAATAAAATACTTCGTGTATTCGCACACACAAACTTGTGTAGAACAAAAAAAATGCCTTATATTTGTCCTCGCATTATGAAAAACGAATATTAATATCATGAACACATTTCAAAAAGCAAGTGAGAAAATGACAAATTACAGATGGACAATCTGCGCGATGTTATTTTTTGCAACAACAGTGAATTACCTCGATCGCCAGGTTCTTTCTTTGACCTGGGATGAATTTATCAAACCGGAGTTCCATTGGGACGAATCCCACTACGGTACGATAACATCAGTTTTCTCAATTGTGTATGCAATCTGTATGCTGTTTGCCGGTCGTTTTATCGACTGGATGGGTACGAAGAAAGGATATCTTTGGGCTATTGGTGTTTGGTCGTTTGGCGCCTGTCTTCACGCCGGTTGCGGTATTGCAACCGAATATTATGTCGGAATGAACAGTGCAGCTGAATTAATTGCAGCGACAGGAGATGTTGTTGTGATATTAGCAACCGTGAGTATGTATTTCTTCCTGGCTGCCCGTTGTATTCTGGCATTGGGTGAAGCGGGTAACTTCCCCGCTGCTATTAAGGTTACGGCAGAATACTTCCCTAAGAAGGATCGTGCTTATGCGACTTCGATTTTCAATGCCGGTGCTTCTATTGGTGCTTTGGTCGCTCCAATCTCTATTCCTTTGTTGGCAAAAGCCTGGGGGTGGGAAATGGCCTTTATTGTGATCGGTGCGCTCGGTTTTGTCTGGATGGGTTTGTGGGTATTCATGTATACGACCCCGGATAAGAGCAAACACGTGAATAAAGCCGAATTGGAGTATATCGAACAGGATAAGAACGAAAAAGATGTCGTTGTCGTTGAAGAAGAACACGAGAAGAAGATCGGTTTTCTGCAATGTTTCACATTCAAACAGACTTGGGCCTTTGTTGTCGGTAAATTCATGACGGATGGGGTTTGGTGGTTTTTCCTTTTCTGGACTCCTTCTTACCTGAATACACAGTTCGGTATTAAGACTTCCGATCCGTTGGGCATGGGGTTGATCTTTACTCTGTATGCCATCACGATGTTGTCTATTTACGGAGGTAAACTGCCGACAATCTTTATTAACCGGAGTGGAATGAACCCGTATGCTGCCCGTATGAAAGCGATGTTGATTTTTGCTTTCTTCCCGTTGTTGGTACTGTTGGCGCAGCCGCTGGGTACGATTTCTCCGTGGTTTCCGGTTATCATGATTGGTATCGGTGGTGCAGCTCACCAGTCTTGGTCTGCCAATATTTTTTCGACTGTCGGTGATATGTTCCCGAAATCAGCTATTGCAACCGTCACGGGTATTGGTGGTATGGCTGGTGGTGTCGGTTCTATGATTTTGCAGAAAGTGGCAGGAAATCTGTTTGTTTATGCTGATGCTACCCAGATGACATTTATGGGTTTCACAGGTAAGCCTGCCGGTTATTTCATTATCTTCTGTGTATGTGCCGTTGCTTATTTGATAGGTTGGGTTATCATGAAGATTTTGGTTCCGAAATATAAAGTGATTGTTCTTGAATAATTGATGTAGAGAATATATAGTTTATAAGCAAGAAGGAGGATGTGTCTATGGTGGATGCATTCTCCTTTGTTGTTATAGGAAAGCGGCTGCTTTTCCGAATACGTCCAGGAGCGCTTGATTGATCAATGTTTGATCGGTCTTGTTTCGGAAAGGCGATCTGATGGGAATATAGAAATGGAAAATCCATCTCTTCCAAAATTTTGTTGGATATATTGCCAAGGGCTTTGATTACTCCTAATGTCGGTATGACTTTTTCTTTTTCTGTTTGCTTTTAAACAGATGGCATATTGTGTCGTTATTTCCGTCTAAAATGGCATTTCCCTTTTAATCTAGTTCTCTTTTTCCCATTTTCTCGTCACAAATCGAAAAAAATTTCTCTTTCGCGTACATAATAGTACATTTTCTGAATAATAAATTTATCTCATAAAAAAGTGCGAGAAAAATTTGTTATAATGAGAAAAGGTTGTACATTTGCACCCG